>JBBDST010000019.1:3065-43619 GCA_040904765.1 Nitriliruptoraceae bacterium | reverse complement strand
TCCGACGGGTGAACGAGCTTCCGGGCTTCGGTGAGCAGAAGTCGCAGATCTTCGTTGCGCTTCTGGCAAAGCAGCTCGGCGTACGCCCACGAGGCTGGAAGCAGGCCGCAGGCGACTACGCATCGAACGGCTACCGGTCCATCGCCGACGTGGTGAACGAGGCCAGCTTGCTTAAGGTGCGGGAGAACAAGCAGGCGGCAAAGCGTGCCGCCAAAGAGAGCGAGTAGAGCCCTAAGCGGCAGCAAACGGGCTCTTCGGATTTGAGCCGTGACCCCGCTTACTTCCCAAGCGCCCCCTACCGGGGTGTACTAAAGAAGTTGGACAGTTCCTTCCTTGATGGAAGGACGTACGTATGTCACAGAATCGAAGGAAGTTTTCGCCGCAGTTTAAGGCTGAGGCGGTGCAGTTTGTGATCGAGTCGGATCGGCCGGTTGCTGAGATTGCACGTGAATGGGGTGTACTAAAGAAGTTGGACCGCGTGCGCCAAGTCGCCAACCAGCGATTCGACGCCCATATCCAAGGCAGGAGCACAGTGCGTTAGCAGCGCACTGTGGGATCTGCGGTAGGGGCCGCCCGCAAGGGCGGTCCCTACCGCAATGCTACGAGGTGATGGTCGACGGTGTCCCGCCCATGTGCGTGATCATCGGCCTTTGGCCTCCCATCAGGCCAGAAGCCTTTGGCCTGATGGGTTCACCCATCTGGATGAGCCTGGCGGGACCTATGGCCCTGTCGTGTCGATGCGAGGCCCCGTATCGTGAGTCCTCGATACAGCTGGCGCCAAGCGGCGACCAGGAAGCGTCGGTTTCCGGAGGGCCTGTGCGCAGCGTCGCAGTCGTTGGTGCGGGGCTCACGGGACTGGTTGCGGCGCGCGCGCTGTCGTCGGCCGGCGCGCTGGTGACGCTGCTGGAGGCGTCCAACCGGGTTGGTGGCCAACTCCACACGATCGGGATAGCCAGCCGATCGGTGGACGTCGGCGCGCAGGCCGTCCACGCGTCCGCGCTCCGGCCGCTCGAGCTGATCGACGAGGTCGGCCTGAGCGAGCAGCTGGTGGCGGCGGCCCCGGGCACGACCTGGATCTGGAACGAGCGAACCCTGCGACCGCTGCCTGATGGCGTCGGACCGGCCGGGCCGACCAGCCTGCGGTCGATGCTGGGGTCCCGACTGCTGTCTCCTCTCGGTGCGCTACGCGCGGGGATGGAACCATTGCTGCCTCGCACGGTCGTGACCGAGGACATGGCCGTCGGCAACTTCCTCGACCGGAGGTTCGGCTCACAGGTCACCGATCGGGTCGTGGACCCACTGTTGGGCGGCTTGCACTGCGGCGACGTCCGCCGGCTGAGCCTTCGATCGGCGACACCCCAGCTCGCCGCCACAGCCGACCGCCACCGGTCGCTCGTGTTGCGACGCCGACCCCGTGGTCCCTCCGGGTTCATCGCGTTGCGTGGGGGGATGGGTGTGTTGGCGCAACGGCTGGCGGCGGAGCTCCGCGACGTGGACCTGCGCCTGGATACCGCAGCGTGCTCGTTGGAGTCGAGAGGGCCCCACACGCGGGTGCACCTGTCCACCGGAGGATCCGTCGACGTCGATGCGGTCATCGTCAGCACTCCGGCGAACGCTGCGGCGCGCCTCGTTGCCGCGAGCAGCCCAAGGGCCGCCACAGCGCTGCGGGGCCTTCGTGCTGCGTCGGTGGCCGTCTGCATACTCGCCTACCCCAGGGCCGTGGCTGATCTGCCTGCGCTGCGAGGCACCGGGATGCTTGTGCCAAGCACCACCGGACGGCTGCTCAAGTCCGCAACCTTCCTTGCGACCAAGTGGCCCCACCTCGCCACCCAAGACCGCGTGCTGATACGCGCCTCGACCGGCAGGGTCGGAGACGCGCGAGCCAACACCCTCGACGACGACGATCTCGTGCAGCGCCTGCACGCCGAACTCGCCGAGGCAACCGGGCTCACGACCGACCCTGTCGAAGCACACGTCCACCGGTGGCCGTCCACCATGCCACAGCTCGAGGTCGGCCACCGGCGCAGGCTCGACATCGCCGTCACGGCACTCGCCGAAGATCTGCCCTGCGTCCTGCTGGCAGGTGCCCCCTACGACGGGCCGGGCATCGCGGCCTGCGTCGGCGCAGCCTCCCACGCCACCGACCACGTCCTCGACCTGCTTCACAAGGCTGGCACATGACCAAGCGTCCCCCGACGGCCATCCGCTCGCTGAGGCACGACCCAGCCGAGCGACCCTTCCTCATCATCTGGGAAGTCACCCGGGCCTGCGCGCTCGTGTGCCGCCACTGTCGAGCCGACGCCCAGCACGACGCAGATCCCTTCCAGCTCACCACCGATCAGGGCCGGCAGCTCCTAGACGATATTGCCGACTTCGGACGACCAAGCCCCATGATCGTGCTCAGCGGCGGCGACCCATTCGAGCGCGACGACCTCGCAGAATTGGTCGCCCACGGTCGGCAGGCCGGCCTAAGCATGGCCCTGGCCCCCTCCGTGACCCCGCTGGCCACCCGCGAACGGTTCGAACAGATGGCGGCTGCCGGCGCCAAGGCAGTGTCGCTCTCGCTCGACGGCGCCAGCGCCGCGACCCACGACGGCTTCCGTGGCGTCCACGGCGTCTTCGACGCCACACTCGCAACCGGCCAGACCATCGTCGACCTCGGCATGCGCCTGCAGATCAACACGACCGTCACCGCCGGAAACGTTGATGAACTCCCCGCCGTACTCGGCCGTGTACTCGACCTCGACGCGTTCCTGTGGAGCGTCTTCTTTCTGGTGCCGACCGGCCGGGGTGACGCGCTGGCACCGTTGGACCCCGACACGGTCGAAGATGTCCTCCATTGGCTGGTCGACGTCGCCGATCACTTCGCCGTCAAGACCACCGAAGCGCCCCACTTCCGGCGGGTGGTGCTCCAACGACGTAACGCCGCCGGTCTCGATCCGGTTCCGACGTTCGGGCTCGGCGACACCTACCGGCGTCTGCGCAGCAGCCTCGACGCCCTCCTCGCCGAACGCACGATTCCGACCCGCCGGCCTCGGCCGCCCCTGGACATCAACGCCGGCCGAGGATTCGTGTTCATCGATCACGTCGGCGCGGTCTACCCCAGCGGGTTCCTCCCCATCCCGGCAGGCTCCGTACGCGAGCGTCCACTGGCCGAGGTGTACCGGGACGCGCCGCTGTTCCGACGGTTGCGCGACCCCTCCTTGCTCACGGGCCGCTGCGGCCGCTGCGAGTACCGCGCCATCTGCGGCGGATCCCGCTCACGTGCCTACGCTGTGACCGGTGACCCGCTAGCCGAAGAGCCGCACTGCAACTACCAGCCCCAGGGCGGCATCCCCCTCTCCGCCGCCGGACATCGCAGCTGACAGCCAGGCACCGGCATGTGCGACGCCAGCGGCGTCGTCATCGCTCCGCCTGCGGCGGACTCCACGCGTGCATGAAGCGCCATCCAGCGCTGACGACAGGGAGACGCCCTATGAACACTTCTGGCACCGTCGCCGGGCGCATCGTCATACTGGCTGTCCTGGCAGTCGTCACTGTCGGGCTCTGCGCATCACTAGCCTGGGCGCGTTCCGACGTCCCCACCAGCAGCGTCTAGGACACGACGACAGCCATCGAAATACTGCCGATCAAGGGCTTCATCGATCCCCCGGTCGCGGCACAGTTAAGCGACGTGCTCGCACGCGCGGAGCGAAACCAGTCAGACCCCGTCGTTGTCCAGCTCGACTCGGACGCTGGCATCTCCGTCGATCTCGAGGAGCTGCTGTCATTGATCAAGTCCACGACCGTCCCGCTCGCGGTCCTCGTGGGTCCCCTCGGCACCTCAGCGAACGCGGCCAGAGCCGCGGGCTTGGCTGTGGTTGGCCGCCGACGTCCGGGCGATCTCCAGTGATGCCACCATCGGTCCGATCTGCTGCGGCCGATCTGTCCGGCCGCAGCGGGACCCATCCCGCCGACACCCACGTCGCGGCATCCGTCGAGGCGATCGGAGGGGGTGACAGGACGATCGCCCAGCGGCTGCTGAGCCAGCAGGTCGACGCGCAGACCCTAGTAGACACAAACGTGGCGAGCGTCATCGCGCAGGGGCTCGAGCCACTCCTGCTCGAGCCCCTGCGCAATGAGTGTGGCGGTTGGTAGCCAGGAGCACGAACTGCGGTTCCGAGGCGATCAGGTGACGGTTCGGTTCCACGGCCTCGGACTGGTTCGGCGGCTGCTGCACGCAGCGACCACCGGACCCTTCATTTATCTGCTGCTCACCGTCGGCCTAAGCATGCTCCTCTTCGAGGTCTTCCAGCCCGGATTCGGACCGGCCGGCTACGCGGGCCTGTTCGCGGTGGCAATAGGCGTGTTCGGGTTGATGGTCCTGCCGGTCAGCTGGTGGGCGGTCGCCTTCACGGTCGCTGGTCTCGTCCTGTACGCCATCGATACTGCCCTGGCTGGCTTCGGGAGCATGACCCTTGCAGCAACTGTTGTCTTCGCCTACGGCTCGACCCAGTTCTATGCATCTGACGTGCTCGCGCTGTCCTTGTGGCTTGTGGGTGGGACGACAACTGCCGTGTGCTTCTTCTTCGTGTTCGTCATGACCTCAGTGTTGCCTACCCAGGCCGGTACGGCGAACATCAACGCTGGCGAGGTCGTTGGCCAAACCGGAGTCGTACGTTCAGTCCTCGACCCCACCGGCGATATCCTGATCGACGGTGCGCTGTGGCGAGCCAGGTGGACCGGGAACGCGCAACGCGTCGAGGTCGGAACCCCTGTGAGAGTCCACGCCGTCGACGAACACATCCTTCTCGTCGAGCCTCTCAGGTACTCCACCCCGACACGCCGGTAGGTACAGCAATCGCCACGCTCGTCCTGCCCGAACTGCCCGGGCGCAGCTCGCAATCCAAGAGCCCGACCGCGCTACGACGCGCGCCACGACAGCTACTCGACCGGATCAGGTGGTCTTCCAAAATGACGCACGCCCCCTACAGAACCCACCGCGTGTGTCACTAACTAGGTTGATGGGCCTGGGCGGTTTTCACGAGGTAGGGACCACCTCGCCGTGTTGGCCGGCCGCAGGTAGTTCATCATCAGGGTGATGATGGACTACCTCCCCGCAACTCTCCGTAGCGACAGCCACCGTGGCGAGAACTCGCCCCTACACGCTCAAAGACCGTGGCACCCTACAAGCAGCAGGCCGAGAGCGACCAGCCGTGCCGGGAGCGCGACGCGCGAGATAGGCGCGCCGCAGCCCCACCTCACTCGTGGTTCGGCCGTCCGACGCCAGATCCCTCACTTGCAATTCGATTTGGTTCGTGAGCCTGCCTGTCGGCACGCCCGCACGCTGGTCAAGGGGTTGGGCTCTGCATCGTCAGGAACGAGCCGAACCTTGACCACGGTCCCGGCGCCCCCGTATGGCTGCGTTGTGATGGAACGGGTGACGCCCCGGCAGGTTGGACCGGGGAGGCGGTGCTCGGTGGCGCGGTCAGGCGCGGAGCGTGTCGCCCCCACGCATGTCGTAGATGGCGCGGCTGCGTGCTGGCTTGGCGTCGTTGGCGATGAGATAGCCGCTGGATGCGGGTGGCGTAGACACGTGCGCCGTCCTGACGGTTCAGGTGGATGCGGATGAGTTCCAGCAGCAGGTTCATCCGGCACGGTTGCCGAAGGTCCAGCTGCGACGCTCCACCATCTGACGCACGTGCTGGATGCGCGGCTCGAGCACGCCGGTGGAGTAGTGCGCCGGTCCACGCCTGTCGGGCCGTCTGCACATGCATTCGCTTGTCGCGTAGCCCCCAGCGCTTGATGGTGGCACCGTTGGGTGCGGCGTTGACCGCGGCGGTGAACGTGTCCCACCCGGCCAGGTCGGTGACCGCACGGTTGCATCGGGTGAACAGCGGGTCGGGCGAAGCGCAGGATGTCATCGCCGCGAAACGCCTTCTTCGCGTTGGTCCACAGGTGTTCACACAGGTGGATCGGCACGGCGTTCTTGCCCGTTCCCCATCGCATCTGCACGCCGCCGATGATGGCGTAGTCGCGGTCGCAGACAACCGACACAGCTTGCCCGTCAGGCTCGCGAGCAACGCCACCCTCCCCGACTCGTGTTTCGGTGGGACGACCAGCAGATCCCAATGGAACGGGCCTTTCTTGCCCCCTACCGGCTGCAAACCCGTCTTGAGGGTCCCCTTAACGCCAGCAACGATCGCCGCCTACGACGTTGGAACACTCACCAAACTGTTTCAGATCATCCCGGCCCTGCACCGTTTTCCCAAAGCCATGGCCGAACGGGTCCACCTTTTAGCTAACGCCCTCGTTGATGCGTATGACGGCGACGCAGAGCGCCTCTGGCAGGACGTTACCGACGCGCAACAACTCAAAACACGCCTTGAAGCACGGCCCGGTTTTGGCGCCCAGAAAGCCGCCATTTTTTGGCGTTACTCGCCAAACAGTGTGGCATCACCGCAGACGGCTGGGTTGACGCTGCCGGCGTCTATGGCGACAACGAATTTCGTTCTATCGCAGACGTCACTGACGAAGCGTCGCTTGAACAGGTACGGGCGTTCAAACAGGCCGCCAAGCAGGCCGCAAAAAAAGCGCGGCTAACTCCAGTCGATAGCACCCAGGGTAAACAGCGCCGCACTGCCCGCCCCGAGCGCCAAAATGCCAAACCAGGTCCAGCCCCAACCGCGCGAATACGGCCAGATTGGGGCGACCAGCAACATGATCACAAGAATCGCAAACGTTGGACTTAACGCGACAATCATGCGTCACCTTCCTCGCGTGCAATAAGGCCAGCCATCACCCGTGCCGCCTGCAACACCGGGTCATACACTGGCGAGAACGGCGGCGCATACGACAAATCAAGATCGCTCACTTCCAACGCGCTCATGTCATTCCAGATTGCGGTAGCGAGCGTATCGATGCGTTTGGCAGACGCGTCCCCACCAACAATTTCGGCACCAAGCAGACGCCCCGTAGAAACTTCAGCCACCAGACGCACCGTCATTTCATCGCCACCCGGGTAGTAGTGGGCCCGCGAGTTGGCGGTCACATTCACGCCAACTGCGGCAAATCTGGCCGCTTGCGCCTGTTCAAGTGACAGTCCGGTCATGCCGATTTCGGTGTCAAGCACCTTCGTGACGGCAGTACCAAGAACGCCAGGAAACACGGCCGTGCCGCCAGCTAGATTCGTACCGGCACAACGACCCTGCTTATTGGCAACCGTGCCCAGCGCGATCGCAACCCGTTCGCCACTCACCCGATGAATCTGAGCTGTGCAGTCCCCAGCCGCCCACACGTTTGCTACCGGCGTGCGTTGCGTCGCATCGGTAATGATGCCGCCGTTTTTCGCCACAGCAATGCCCGCGTCAACTGCCAGCTGGCTGTTGGGTTTCACCCCCAAACCAAGCACCACAAGATCGCACGCAACTTCACCTTTGGCCGTCACAACCTTGGCGACATGCCCATCCTCACCGGCAACAAACCCGGTGACCGGCGCGTCCAACAGCAGATGAATGCCGGCTTGACGCATGTTTTTGGCAACGATCTCCCCCAGGGTCGAATCGAGCCGAAGCAGCGGTGTTGGGGCCGCATCGATCACATGCACCTCAAGGCCGCGCAACACAAACGCTTCGGCCATCTCCACACCGATGTAGCCGCCACCAACCACGGCAACCGTTTTTACATCGCGGTCGTCAATAGCCGATCGGATCGCAGCCCCATCCGGCAACGTTTTCACCGGATACAC
The DNA here is from genome assembly GCA_040904765.1 of Nitriliruptoraceae bacterium. Taxonomy (GTDB): domain Bacteria; phylum Actinomycetota; class Nitriliruptoria; order Nitriliruptorales; family Nitriliruptoraceae; genus JBBDST01. Next base: position 35,893 of record JBBDST010000019.1, on the reverse strand, counting down.
GCCCGGCAGATCAATCCCGTCAATCGGGGGCACAATCGAGGATGCACCGGTCGCGATCAGCAGCTCGTCATACGTCACGGTCACGTCCGTGCCGTTTTCAAGGTCCGTTGCCGTCACCGTCTTTGCGTCCGTGTCAAAGGCAACAACCCGATGATTTATGCGCACATCAATCTGCTGTTTGTCACGAAACGCTTGCGGTGTCCGTGCGATCAGCGCTTCACCCGAAACCACCACATCCGCCACCCAGTAAGGGATTCCGCAGGCCGCATAGCTGGTTGTTGCGCCCTGCTCAAACACGACAATCTCAAGCGCGTTAACGTCAAGGAGCCGTCTTGCTTGTGACGCAGCGCTCATTCCGGCCGCGTCACCACCGATTACCACCAGCCGTCGCACATTGCATCCTTTGCACGGTTTGCACCCACTTTAAGTGAGGGTGCAGCGATCACCTAACCGGTCGGCTCATACGCTTCGTGTCAGCACACCCGTCAGGTGCAGCACGTCGTCATGGTCCGCGTAACTCATCCACACTTCGTAGCTCAACTGCTCGCCGTCAAGGACGTAACGTCGGCGGGTCTGACGCACCGGCTTTGCGTTGGGAGCGATACCAAGCATCGTTGAGGTGCAACTGATCACGTCGTTTGCAACCTGGCCGGTTAACACTTCAGTGATCCCAAACGAGTGTGCAACCGTCATCTCAAGCCCACCATCGTCACCGATCCGCAAAAACCCGGCTTCGTGATGCATCGGCCGTGTCCCGTCAGCAGACGTTGTCGCTTGCGCAAACGACGCGACCGGCGCACCCCGGTGACCAAACGTCAACGTTTCTTGGTAGCGAAACGGTTCAATCGTTGGATACGCACCTTCACCGGTACCTTCAAACGTCCCAAAGAACGGCGTCAACGGCGTCAACAGCGGATGCACCAACGTTTCGCCCATCACCGACATCCTTTCCGCAAACGGACCATGCCAAAAGACGGTAGCGTCCGCTTATGCTTCTCGCCCTCATTGGCATCGTCGTCGGCTTGATGGTGCTGTCCTTTGCCGCCGATCAGTTTGTCATCGGTGCTGTTCGCCTGTCCGTAAAAGCCAACATTTCGCCGGTAATCGTCGGTGCAGTGATCATCGGGTTTGGCACGTCCCTGCCCGAATTTGTCGTCTCCGGACTGGCCAGTTTCCAAGACGGCGCGGACCTTGCGGTCGCAAACGTCATCGGGTCAAACAGCGCCAACCTTGCACTTGTGTTGGGTATTGCCATCATCATGACGCGTATACAAGTTCCGGCCAGCGTGAAACGCCGTGAACTTCCCATAGCGCTTGTCACCGCCGGGTTGTTTGCGCTCATCATCCAACGCCCGTTGAGTGTCACCGGCGGTGTGATCTTGGCCGTCGTGTTTGTCTTTAGCATCAGCGTTATGCTTTTGCTGGCAAGAAACGAACACCCTGCCCCGCTTGACACCTATGGCATGTCAGCCAACTTCATCTACCTCAGGCTCTTCGGCGGGCTTGGTGGGACCCTTGCTGGCGCGCAACTGCTCATCACTTCGGCACGTTTCATCGCAAGCGAACTGGGGTTTAGTGAAGGGCTCGTTGGCTTAACGCTGGTTGCAATCGGCACATCCCTGCCAGAACTTGCCACCACCGTTGCGGCCGCACGACGCCGCCAGGGCGCACTGATCATCGGCAACCTGCTTGGCAGCAACCTGTTTAACGCCACTGCCGTGGGTGCGATCGCGGTCGTGTTTGCCCCCGGGGTGAGCATCACAAACACTGTCAGTGGCGTCGCCACCATCGTGATGCTTGGCATTAGCGTCGCGGTTGGTGTCGCCATTGTCGCGTTTCGCAGTCTGCCACGTATCGTCGGGGTGCTGTTGATCGCCGGCTACATCGCAACCATGCCGCTGTTGTTTTAAGCGCCGCCAGCCACCGCCGGAATGATTGACACGACATCGTCTGCTTCAAGTGGCGTGTTCAATCCGTCTAAGAAACGGACGTCTTCGTCACGCACAAACACGTTCACGAACCGGCGCAGTTCACCCGCTTCGTCACGCAGACGTGCACTGATGCCCGGATGGGCCGCCTCTAGAGCAACGAGTGCGGCTTGGAGCGTGTCGCCTTCGACCGCAACTTGGGCTGCGCCGTCGGTGAAGTTACGCAAAGGGGAGGGGATACGTACGGTTGGCATAGTGAACTCCTGTGGTTACGCCGAAACAGGTTTCAGCGCGAGAAAGTCGGGTAGTGACGGGGCGACCGTATGGGTTGGGCCAAGCGTGTTGGTGAGTGTCTCTGCAGTTTTGTAGCCGTTGCCGGAGATCACCGCGACCGTGCGTTCATGAGAACGAACCGCACCGCTTGCTACCAGGTTCTTTAATGTGGCAATCGTGACGCCACCGGCCGTTTCAGCAAAAATGCCTTCGGTAGTAGCCAACAGTCGCATGCCGTCACGGATGGCTTCATCATCAACGTGAGCGATCGTGCCGGATGTTTCTTGCGCCGTTTTGAGCGCGTAATAGCCATCAGCCGGGTTGCCGATCGCAAGTGAACGTGCGATGGTGTCGGGTCGTTGTGGCCGGATATCAAACGATGAACGCTCGTAGGCTTCAGCGATCGGCGAACAGCCAGTTGCCTGGGCGCCACTCATCCGCGGCTGCGGGCCGTCAACCAATCCAAGGTCACGCAGCAGACGAAATGCCCGATCAATTTTCACATACATCGCACCACTTGCCAGCGGTACGACAACATGATCAGGGAGCGTCCAGCCGAGCTGTTCGGCGATTTCAAAACCGATCGTTTTGGATCCTTCGGCGTAGAACGCACGCAGGTTGATGTTCACAAATCCCCAGCCGGTCGCGTCAGCAACTTCAGCTGCCAATCGGTTCACATCGTCATAGTTGCCATCAACAGCGATGACGTTTGCGCCATACACGGCCGAACCAAGAATCTTTGAAGCTTCCAAATCTTTAGGGATGAACACGTACGCGTTCATGCCGGCCGCAGCCGCATGCGCCGACACCGAATTGGCCAGATTGCCGGTTGATGCACACGCGATCGTGTCGATACCAAGTGCTTTGGCGGCGGTGAGCGCGATCGTCACAACCCGGTCTTTAAACGACCCGGACGGATTACGGGTGTCGTCTTTGATCCACAGTTCATCAAGTCCAAGGGCGTCAGCAAGCCGTGGTGCTTGGCGCAACGGCGAAAAGCCGGTACCTAAATCGACCTGATTTTGCGCCATGTCGCCAAACTGGGGCAGCAGATCTTTATACCGCCACAGGGACGCCGGACCGGCACTGATGCGTTCTTTGGTGACGGTCGCACGCAACACGTCATAGTCGTAGGCCAACTCAAGCGGACCAAAACACAGTTCGCAGACGTGTGCTGCGGCCAGCGGAACCGTATGGCCACATTCTCGACAGATAAGGCCGGTGACGTTGGTCACGGGCGCCTCACTGTGCACTGCCACTGATGCTGTCATTTTTCACTCCTTGACTCATCGTCCCCGTCGAGCCAAAAGGGCGCGAACGGTGGAGACGCAAAAAACGCCTCTCCCATCAGAAAGAGGCGTTCACGAGTGAAAGTGCATGGCTATGCCATACGCTCATCGACCGCGCCAGTTTCGACAGGTCCGGGTTTGGCACCGTTCCCTTGCAGTTTCACAAGGGCGGTTGCCGAGGTTTCGTCGGGCCCGAGCCCTCCGCCTCTCTGGATGAGCAACCAGTGCCACCATGATGCCATGCCAAAGTGAAATATGCAACGCCGCGCTAGCGTTTCTTTAACATCCGGCAACCAACACGTAAGGGGGCCACGTGGCTACACGCATCGCGGTTGACGTGACCAACGCCGACACGTCAGCGCTGGTAATCGCCATCACGACGGCCCTTGGCTATGACGTAAACGACCTGACAGGCACTAATGAGTGTGCCCGCAACACGTACGATGTGGTCGTGTGTGATCAGCTGCATGAATCGACCTGCGACTGCACCACACTGCCTCGTATTGTGATCAGTGCAACGCTTGAACTGAGCGAACCGTTACGTCCACGCGAGGCACGCATCACACTACCGCTCACCGCACAAACATTGCGTGAAACGCTCGCCGACGTCACTGACGACTAGTTACTGTCATCCCTGCGGTCATCGCCGATAACCAGATGCACTGCGACCTGAGTGGAAAGGTTGCCGGGCTGTTCACGTACGGTCGTGATACCAAGATCCTCCGCCACCTGACGGGCCATCGCTTCAGAACCGGGACTCCACAGCACCGTCGTCATTTCGTAACGGATCGCCTGATTCACCGCAACGACCCGGTAGCCAAGTTGACGTAACGCATCAGCGGCAAGCTGGCTGGCAAACCCGTTGTCGGTGTGAACACCGTCAAGCACCTGCACGCCGATCGTGTTGCGTGCGATCCCGGCCGATTCCGGTTCGGGTTCGGGTTCGGGTTCTGGCTCCGGTTCTGGCTCCGGTTCGGGTTCGGCCTCGGGTTCGGGTTCGGCCTCGGGTTCCGGTTCGGACACCGGTCCAGGTTCCGGCTCAGCTTTGGGAGCAGCGACAACCATCGTGTCGTCTTTAACAGTCACCAGCGCACCAACACTTGCAAACCCTGCCGCGGTCATCGCAACCAGCACCAGTCCGATGACGCCTTGGCGCAACAACGGCCCCATGCCCAATCACCTGCTACTTGCAGTCCGCGACGCGGCCCGTTGCCGTTGCCGTTCAGCACGCTGACGCTTCAAACGTTTCACCAGCAGCGGATCAAACGCCTGGGCAGCCTCATCCTCAAGCAGAGCATTCAACAGCTGGTAGTAAGCGGTTGAAGACAACCCGAAACGTTGAGCAATGGCGTCTTCTTTCGCGCCCGCATACTGCCACCATGCCCGCTCAAACGCCAAAATTTCTGCTGCACGTTCAGACACTGATGCTGTCATGTCAGTCACCGCTACCGGTGGAACCATCACGCACCCTTTCGCACAGAAACGAATCACACGAGTCAAATTACACTGATGCAACTTTAGCAGGCAATACTGCGTGCGTTCGACTAGCCGGCCGCTGTGGTGCGCCGTTTAGCCAGACGACCGAAAGCGCCTACACTGCCACGTCTAAACGCCGAGGTAGCTCAGACGGCAGAGCAGCCGCCTTGTAAGCGGCAGGTCAGGGGTTCGATTCCCCTCCTCGGCTCCACGCAAAATCACGTATGGCGTCAGTACCGAAAGTCGGCTATGCCAAGCATTGAGGTCAGCGTTGGTAGTGCAAGACAGCCACGATCAGGCCGTCTGGTATCACCGCTCGCGTGCGCTAGCACATACGTGCTTTCCGCTTTGGCAGTTAATCCGCCGCCGACTACCAAGAGGTCGTTATCCGCTATTTCAAGCAACCTTCTTTTGACTTTGCCGTAACCAACTGCCAGTGGGCTCTAGCTCGGTTTAGCTGCGGTGGTGTGCGCTTGAGTATCAGAGTCTGGAAGTCCGATAACCCGGTTACGGCCCTCTTCTTTGGCGGTGTAGAGGGCAAGATCCGCCCGTCGCCTCATCGAACGCGCATCGTCATCGGCAGCATACGTAGCCACGCCAAAACTGGCGGTCACCTGTCCGACACCGCTCATGGGCATGTCGGCAAGCGCCCGTCGGCATCGCTCCGCCAACGCCAAAGCGTCCGCATGATCGGTGTTCGGTGCCACAAGGAGAAACTCCTCACCTCCCCACCGTCCCAGTAGATCTGACTCACGAATAGTCCCCAAGAGCCGTTGAACCGTCTCGATAAGGACCTGGTCACCAACTTCGTGCCCATGGTCATCGTTGACACGCTTGAACCGATCAAGATCGATCAAAACGACCGATAACGGATGGCCGTAGCGGTGTGACTGTGCGATCAGCCGATCAATTGCATCATCGAGATGGCGCCGGTTCGCGATCTGAGTGAGCGGATCTGTGGTGGCCTGCTTAAAAAGCACGTCGGCTTTGGCCTGTTGCGAGACCAACTGCTCAAAACGGGAAGCAAGCAGGCGGATTGTGGCGATCAGCACAGCGTAGGCGATCGCCATGCTGGCCGCGATCGATGAAGTCGGATACGAGCTACGCCCGAGCAAGCCATCGATGATGACGTTGCCGTAGAGCCCGACGAACGCCAGATAGATAAGCACGCTGACCTGCAAGCCCCGTCGCGTTCCTAAAACCACAAACGCTATGGGAAAACTCGCGGCGAGCTGCACAGCCATCGCCCCTGAGTCCCCCAGAGTGCCAAAGTCAACAAGGACGCCAACTCGCCACAGCAACAGTCGCATGAACACAACAGTCACGAGCGCAAGTAGCGCCAAAACCCCGACAGTTTGTACGTGGATCAGTCGCCACCAGCAACCGAGCAGCACCAAACCGAGATAGACCAGCAGCGCAGGGATCGCAATGTTCACAAACGGATCTACCGTTATCCCCAGTAGGAAGCGGATCGCCACAAACAACCAGATCATGGCGATAGTCACGAGGTAGGTGCGGCGTAACCCATCCTCGTGCGCGTCCTTGACGTTCAATTTGTTAGGGCTCATTAGCGCTCGACCTAGACTGCCGTACTCTACCCGCTTCCAACTGCCAAAGAGGAGACGGAGACGGCCTTGTTTGGGGGGTTCAAAGAGTTCGTAAATCGCGGCAATTTTGTGGATCTGGCCGTCGGATTCGTCATGGGTGTCGCGATCACCACGGTCGTGCAGGCACTGGTCAACCGTGTCATCATGCCCGGAATCGGCATAATCTTTGGTGAATCGAACTTCGACAATCTGCTCACGTTTGGCGAAGCAGTCGGTAACGACGGCGTTCCTATCGGCTCGTTTGGCGCAGTCATCACTGCCCTGGTGACCTTCATTGCCGTGGCACTGGTGCTGTTTGTGATCGTGCGTGCCTACAACCAAATGCAACGCCGCAAGCCAGACGAACCCGAACCTGAAGCTAAGCCCGAAGACATCGTGCTTTTGCGCTAAATCCGTGACGCGCTCACGCTTTCATCACCAGCAACTGCGCCCCTGCCCGAGCACTGACGGCCATTCACAACACATTCGCCGTCACTCAATTGCATCACTTACGCCTGCCGGTCGCAATCACAACAACTACTTTACGCGACCGGCACGGCAACCAACCTTTACGCGTTCAGCCGCGCTTGTTTACTCGCGCAACGCCTCAATCACCGGCCCGAGCACCTGACCGCCGTCAACCACAAATTCGCTACCGGTGGAATAACTCGACTGGGTCGACAGCAAAAACACGATCATGCGAGCCACCTCATCTGGGTCTCCAAACCGTGGGATCGGCTGACCTGACGCGATGCTGTCATCAATTCCGCTCGTCATCGGCGTTCTAATCGGACCTGGATGCACCGAGTTCACCCGAATATTGCCGTTGGCAAGTTCCAACGCGGCCGCTTTTGTCATACCGCGAACCGCCCACTTCGAGGCGACATACGGAGTCAGATAGGCATAACCCATAAGTCCTGCGGTTGACGACAGATTTACGACCGACCCATGCCCGGCCTTACGCATTGCCGGCGCCAAGGCCCGCATGCCCAAAAACACGCCGTTGACGTTCACCTTGATTACTTTTTCAAACGCCGCAATGTCGCCGTCTTCAATCGGTCCTTGCGCCAGAATGCCGGCATTATTTACCAGCCCCGTCACCGACCCGTACGTGTCGTTGGCAATGCTCACTGCCTGATCCCATGCGGCCGGGTCGGTGACATCAAGTGTCACGTAGGTTGCCGCGTCACCCAGTTCATCGCACAGCGTCTGACCCTCATCGTCAAGCACGTCGCCTACCACCACTGAGCCGCCTTCAGCCACGACCATTTTTGCGACCGCAGCCCCGATTCCGCGGGCCCCACCGGTTACGACTACAACTTCACCTGTCATTACGCTCATCGTCGCCTCCCTTGCATCTGGGTATTCGTGGCGTGTTCCCACGGCTAAAAACGGCAGGCGCCTTTTTTCACAAGTGGCGTCGTCGCTCAGCTTTTTCAGCCTGTCACAGGCATGCAGGATGCACTAGAGAAATCAGCCCTTGACTCCTAGGGCCCCGCGCCACAACCCACACCACGACACTTATCTTATGCGGTGACAACGGATGCGATCAGTGACGTAACCACGTCACGGGCGACTGGCAGTTGGGCGTTCAACTGGGTATGTAACGCCCCGTCAAGCCCGACATACTGCGCATAGATGCCGTGGGCATTCAGCCGCGCATAAAACCGTGCCCCGTCATCTCGCAGCGGGTCACACCCGGCCGTAACAATCAGTATGCGCGGCGGGCGAGGCGGCAGCAGCGTGTCAATATCTACAAGCGGTGCGGGCGGATCACCCAGCGTGTCCGTCCAAAACCATACGACTTCACTGCGCGTCAAACCTTGCCCGGTTGCCCACTGGTCAATCGACGGGCTTGCCATATCCGGATACAACATTGGGGCCAGCATCACCACCGACACAATCGGAGCCGTGTCTGCCAACGCAAAGCTGCTGCGAGCCGCAAGATACGCCCCGGCGCTATGCCCGACCACAGTCACCGGCGTGTCAACATCGCCGTCATTCACCGCGACCAAAACGCCCTCAATCGCATCCGAAGTAATCGCATCAAGGTCATGTTCGGGCGCGAAGCGGTAGCGGGGCAGATACACCGTCGCGTCAAGCGCATCAATAAGCGAAAGCGCAAGTGGCAGCATCGCCCGCTGATCGCCGACCACAAACCCGCCGCCATGAATCAGCACGATCTTGCGGGCCGCACCAGCCACCCCGATCCGCAACACGCCCGCATCAAGCTCAGCCACCGGACGATCGGTAGGAAGTTCAGGCAGCGCAGCTTTGGCTTGTGCCCGGGCTTCTTCGCGCGGCAAGGTCGAACGGTCCGGCGCACCAGCGCGTTCGTTACGCAACCAGTCCGCCTCGGCTTTTAGTTCCGTCAAACGTTCCATCGTGCACCCTTCCCCCAACTTGCCCCCGAAACAGAAAAGAACGTAGCGGCTTGGCTCACACCAAACACGCCAACTCGACTAGATTTGCTTGGTGTAGGTCGCCCGGCTTACACCACGTCGCATATCGTTGGGAGACGATGTGAATGAACCGGCACCATCGGTCGTGTCTATCTGGCGCCCCCTTCTCTTAACCGCCTTCGCATTCACCCCGGTACTTCATTTAGGTGCCTACGCGCCTGGGGTACGCGACACGTTAAGTCTCACACTGGCACAACTTGGCACCATCTCGCTCGTCTTTTTCATCTCCTCATCAGCCGCCTACGTCCCTTCTGGCGCGGTCATTGAACGCTTCGGACCAATCCGGGTGATCCAGATTGCCGGCGCAATCCACGGCACAGCACTCATCATCGGCGGTTTTCGTGTCACCACGATACTTGGAATGCTTGTGATGATGGCCATCACCGGCGCACTGCATTCTGCGTTACAAGTTGCCGTCACCGTCTGGATTGCCGGACGCATCCCGGTGGTGCGCCAAGGTCTCGCGTTAGGGTTGAAACAATCTGCCATCCCGCTTGGTGCGCTCGTTGCCGGCGTGTCCCTCACCCAAATCGGCTCGGGAGCTTGGCGCAGCGTCTTCATCGCCACCGGAGTCGTCATTCTCGCCCTATCCCTCGTTGCCGTAAAACCGCTGCTCGTTGAACGCACCATCGCCCGTCCCAGTTTGAAACAGCTGTTCAAACTCGACCAATCCCTTGCCATGCTGATGATCGCCGGATTCGTGTGCACCACCTCGGTGATTCCCCTCACCGTCTATCTGGTGGAAAGTCTCGTCGCACGCGACTGGACCGAAATCGCCGCCGGCACGATTCTCACCGCAGGGGCGGGCGCAAACCTCATCACCCGCCTTACTTGCGGCTTTCTAATCGACCGTGACCAGCGCCGTGCCCACCGGCTGCTGCTGATAATGATCGCCAGCGGCGGCGTCGGTTTTCTGCTGCTTGCCACCCCAGGCATGCCGTTTGTCGGAATCCTGTTTGGCGCCATGCTCGCCTACGGACTTGGCTGGGGCTGGCTTGGCGTGTACGTGTTTGTCGTCGTACGTGACAACCGCAACCGCGCTGCCGCAGCGTCGGCGCTCGTACACACCGGCACGTCCGGCGGCTCCGCGTTTGGCCCGTTCGTGGGTGGCTTTCTGGCCACCGCCTACGGCTATCTGCCGTTGTGGCTGGCATGCGCCTTTGGCATGTTCATTGTCGTTGCAATCCTGTCGCGCTACCCCAAACGTGACGGCATCCTCACCGACTAGTTAACGCGCAGCCGCAAACGCTTGGACTACCGCAACGAGTGCCAACAGTTGCGTGTCAGCCCACGCGTCAACCTGCGCATCAAGCGTGTCAAGCGTCGAATCGATCACATACAGCCCGGCCGTTGGCAACGACGCACCCAGTTCGACCAAAACGGGACGAAACGACGCTTCAACCGCAAGCGTGTGGGCAGGCCCGCCACCAACCATCACCGGCACCGCCACATGCCGCACCAGCTCACCAGCCATGATCTGATCACACATCAGCTTCATAAGGCCCGTATACGTCGCCTTATACACCGGACTGGCAAACACCAGCACATGCGCGTCAAGTAGCTGCTGTTTGGCAACTGCCACCGACTCGGCACCCCAGCCGGTCAAATCGGCTGCCAGAGACGAAAGCTCAAGCGTGGCCGTATCACCATCAAGCGCAGCCGCGATCCGGCCGGCAACCGCCTCACCAACCTGAGCGGTTTTTGACGCCGGTTTTGGATTTCCGACAATACTCAACACGTTGATACTCAACGTCACACCTTTTGTACGTGAACCGCCTCGCGGGTTAGCGGGCGTGCTGACTTAGCGTATACAAGCCAACCGCAGCCGCCACCGCGGCATTCAACGATCCGATCTGGCCAAACATCGGCAGGCGTACCAGCCCGTCCACCCGCTTTTCCACCAGCGGCGACAAGCCCCGACCTTCCGCACCAACCACCAGCACCACCGGCTCGCCAACCAGCGGATGGTCAGCCAACTCAACTGGCGCTTCGCCTGCCAAACCAAGCGACCACACGCCGGCCGCGCCAAGCTCAGCTAACGCAGCCACCATGTTGCCCACCAAAATCAGCGGCAGATGGGCAAACGCACCTGCGGCAGCTTTTTCAGCCACCGCACTGACCGGTGCGGAACGACGGCTGGGCAAAATGATGCCATCGGCACCAAACACTTCCGCACTGCGTGCAATCGAACCGACATTCTGCGGGTCCGTAACCTGATCAAGTGCGACAAAAAGCGGCGGACGGTTCTTGCCAAAAGCCCGTTCAATCGCCTGAGCAAGCGGCAGCGCGTTAATCCCTGGCCCAAATGCAGCCACACCCTGATGTACCTGTTCGGCTGCATGACGTTCTAATTCTTGCGGGGCGACGTAACGGACAACCACCCCGGCAGCGTCAGCCAACGCAACAATGTCACCCATGACCGGACTGTCCGCACGACTGCGCGACACCAGCACCTCTTCAAGCGGCTGACCGGCACGCAACACTTCCTTCACCGGATGCACCCCGTAAATGAGCCGCTGGCGGCGACGATCCGGCGTCACGTGCGATTTCCGCTCGGCGGCTGCACATACCAGCGTTCTCCATCCGGGCTATCTTCAACCACCACGCCGGCTTGAGCCAGCTGGTCGCGCAAACGGTCAGCTGCCGCATAATCCTTCTCACTGCGGGCCGTGCGGCGTTGCGCCAAAACATCCGCCACAAACGGGGCAAGTAACGTTTCAGACGCAGCTTCTTGATCCAAGGCCGCCTCGACACCAAGCCCAAACACGTCGTCTGCCAACGTCACTAACAGGCCGCCGAGGCTGCGTACGGTTGCTTGCGCCAACGGATCACCGTTATTGGCTTTGGTTAACGCGGCGTTGGCGTCAGTAACCAGTTCGTGCAGCACCGATACGGCAACCGGCACGTTCAGATCGTCATCCATCGCGGCCACGAACTTGTCACGGTACGAACTGGCCGCAGCAGCATCAACTTCACCGTCACCAAGCCGCCGGGCTGAACGCACACACGTCACGAACCGGTTGAACACGATCTCAGCGTCACTGAGACGATCATCGTCAAACGTCAACGGGGTGCGATGCTGCGCTGAGAGATACCAGACGCGAAGGGGCCCTGGCCCCCAGGTGTCAAGCGCGCCACGAAGCGCAATGACGTTGCCAAGCGACTTTGACATTTTTTCGGCACCCATCCGCACCATGCCGTTATGCACCCAGTAGTTCGCAAACGTGGTGCCGTGGGCGGCCTCATGTTGGGCGATCTCATTTTCGTGATGTGGGAACACCAGGTCGAACCCGCCACCGTGAATATCCACCCCGTCAGCAAGATGTTTCGCAGCCATCGCTGAACATTCGATGTGCCAACCGGGTCGGCCTTCACCCCACGGCGACAGCCATGACGGTTCATCGGGTTTTGCGGATTTCCACAACGCAAAATCGAGCTGGTCTTCTTTACGGTCGGCGTCGATCACATCGTCGCCCTGCTGCATGTCGTCAACGACACGACGTGACAGTGCCCCGTAGGTTGCAAATTTGCGCACCCGGAAAAACACGTCACCGTCAACCGCATACGCATAGCCGGCATCGATGAGCTGTTCGATCAAACTGAACATTTCGATCAGGTGGCCGGTCGCGTGCGGCTGCACGGTTGGTGGCAACACATTCAACGCGGCCATCGTTTCGTTCCAGATGCGGGTGTAACGGGTCGCGATCTGCGCGGCCGTAACTTTTTCGGCGTTTGCACGGAAAATGATTTTGTCGTCAATGTCAGTAATGTTCTGCACGAACGTGACGTTCAACCCACCAAATTCAAGATAGCGGCGCAACACGTCAAACACGACTGCGGCACGGCCATGACCGATGTGTGACGCAGCCTGCACGGTCGGGCCACAGACATACATCCCCACTGCACCGTCACGCCGGGGAACAAACAACCGTTCTTCCCGCGCCAGCGTGTCATACAGCTTTAGCGCCATCACTCACCGCCCAAAGAAACACACCGAAGTCGCGCATCTGTGCACGACAGGCGTCATTTACGCTCGTAATGTCAAGAGCCTAGCGTCCGTGCCCTTCAGCGCGCCGCGAGCCCCACAGTGGCAAACCCGGCCAGACCTTCAACTCTTCCAATCAGCCCCAACGTGTCTGTCGAAGTAAATTTCACCGACACGTCATCACGATGCGTGCCGGTGAACACCGCCACCTGATCACGCATCGCCTCACGCAGATGCCCAAGGCGCGGTTTTTGTGCCAACACCGTCACATCAACCTGGGCGACAACAAACTGTCGTGCATACACCCGGGCCAGTGCCTCACGCACAAATACTTCTGAACGGGCTGCCGCATATTCGGGCCGATCGACCCCAAACACGCTGCCAAGATCACCGGCACCGACCGCACCAAGCAGCGCGTCAGCCAACGCATGCAACGCCACATCCCCATCGGAATGTCCGGCCACAGCAACATCAGCATCAATCCACACGCCCGCCAACCAAAAACCGTCACCGGACGTGAACGCATGCACGTCAATGCCATGCCCGATTCGCATCAACGGACCTGTCATCGCTCGTCCTTTGCGGTTCACAAACAAACGGTTACGCCGACAAGACGGCCGTGAAATACGCGACGTCTTCTGCCGTCGTCACCTTACGTGCTAACGGCGATGAAGGCACGGTCACAATCTGACCGCGAACAGCACCGTTTGCGATCAGCCGTTCGAGTGGACCCAGTTCGTCCGTGTCCGTATCGACAGCTTCGCTTAGCGCCGCTTGTAAAGCATCGCGACGAAACACCTGCGGGGTGTGAATCAGCACCAACGTGTCACGGGCAATGGTTGCTGTCACCACATCCCCATCAACCTGTTTCACCGTGTCTACCACCGGTAACGCCGGCGCGCACGCCACCACATCGCCGTAGACACGCGCATGTGCGGCCGCAATCACCTCAGGTGGCGTGAACGCACGGGCAGCATCATGCACCAAAACCGTATCCACATCGTCAGCGAGCCGTGCCAGACCCCGTTCGATCGAATGACGGCGCAACACGCCGCCTTCCATCACCGCGGCAACCGGCGTATCGGCAGCATCTAACGCGTCCAAAAACGCATCCACATAGCCGCGAGGCGCTAACACCAGCGGCGCGCCAAGCCCAGCCGACACCAGCCGAGACACACAATGGGCGAGCAGAGTACGGCCGTTGACGACCACCAGGGCTTTGGGAAGATCAGCGTTCAGCCGCACACCTAACCCTGCGGCAGTGACTAAAACGCCTGTGGTCACTCTTGGGCAGAGGCAAGGGTCTCTTCGACCAGCTGCTCGGCTTTCGCCTCATCTTTCTTGATTGCGACCGCCAATTCGGACAGAAGGATCTGCTTGGCTTTGGTCAGCATCCGCTTCTCACCGGCAGAAAGACCTTTGTCTTTCTCGCGAGTCGCAAGATTCCGCACTACTTCAGCAACCTGATAGATATCGCCGCTACGCAACTTCTCATAGTTTGCTTTAAATCGGCGGGACCAGTTCACCGCCGCTTTACCCTCAGGCACCCGCAAAACGTCAAACACCTGCTCGACTTCTTTTTTTGACACGACCTTGCGGATACCAACCTCGTCACACGAGTCGGCAGGAACCATCAGCGTTAAATCGCCGTAGGTGAGGCGCAACACGAGATACTCGCGCGACACACCCTGCATTTCACGGTCTTCTTTGCGTTCGATCACCGCAGCACCGTGGTGCGGGTAAATCACCGTGTCGCCAACGCTGTACGCCATGTTCCACTCCTACAGGCCAAAACACCGGCGAAAGAGGCGCATCACTGTCGTCTGTAAACAGCCAAATCCAGTACAGCCACCCCATCGCAGGACGTCGAAAACTTCTGCGGTAAGCCACCACTATACCACAGTGCTCGCATCCAAGGAAAATGGCATATGACGCTAGCTAGATGGCGGTAAACGCCTAAACGTAATGTTCCAGCAACGCGGCCTCAGCGATGCGGCGAAGCCCATCTTGAATGTTGCGGGCACGCAACTCACCCACCCCTTCAACCGCAACCAGTTCCTGCAACGTGGCTTCCATCAGCCGCGGCAACGAACCAAACCGGTCAACCAGACGATCAACCACCGCAACCGGCAGACGCGGCACCCGCGACAACAGCCGATAACCGCGCGGCGTCACCACCCGATCAAGCCCATCCGAACCAAAAGCCAACAGACGCGTCATCGTGTCGTTATCCAACAGTTCATCAATTTGAAGCGTTTCAACCGTGTCAACAATGGAACTAAGCCGGCGCCGCCGATCAGCCAAATAATCGCGCACCACCAAGTCACGATCGCCCGCCACTGGCCCAAACAGCTCGTCATGCTGCAACGCAATCAGACGCCCCTCAGTACCCAGATCACTCACATGATCTTGCACTTCACGAGCAATCCGGCGCATCATCTCAGCACGCTGCAACGCCAACACCGCATCACGCACCGTCGCCGTATCTTCAATCTCACGGGCCGACAACAACCCTGACACCTCATCAAACCGAGCCCGGTAACGCTCAAGGGTACGCAGCGCCTGATTGGCACGCACCAGCAGCACCGCGACAGCCTCAACCACATGCTTGTTCCCGCCGTAATACAACGACACGATCCCCATCGACTCTGACACGCTGATCACCGGACGGCCCGTTTGTTTCGCCGTCCGTTCAGCCGAACGGTGCCTCGTCCCCGTCTCGCTCGTAGCAATTGCCGGGTCAGGAACCAGTTGCACGTTGGCCCGCACAACCCGCGTCGCATCCGCGTTCATCACCAACGCGCCATCCATCTTCGCCAGTTCACTCAACCGCTGGCTAGTTGCCGGCGTATCGATCACAAAACCGCCGGAACTAATATCGTCCACCTTCGCGCCAGTACCGATCACAATCAACGTGCCTCGGTGCGCGGCAATCACCCGTTCGATGCCTTCACGCAGCGGCGTACCGGGTGCAAGCATCGCCCGAATATCACGAACTTGCGGCTGTTTACTTGACTCTGACCCTGGCATCGTCACCCTTCACACCGCCGGTTATCACCCACCGCTCGCCAAGGATAACCGACTTGCCTCACAAAACAGGGTTAAGTTGTGACACAACCTGGCCTACATCCGTGGCATACAAAACGTCCGTTGCCGCCGGCTCAACGGCAGCAAGAAACGCCGCATAACCCCCGTTTGCCGGATCTTCACGGGTGCCTTTGGTAAACAACACCACGCAGGTTGCTGCCCGCCCGTCCGCTTTCAACCGCACCACCCGACCAAGCCGCTGCACCATCTGCCGTCGGGTTTGAAACGCCGACAGCACCACCGCCACGTCAGCATCAGGAACATCAACACCTTCGTCCAACACGCGCGGTGCAACCATCACTTGGGTGCGTCCGGCACGAAACGCCGCCATACGTGCCCGGCGGGTGCGTTCGTCAAGCTCGCCGTGCAGCACCTCGGCACGTAACCCGTGACGATTCACTACCCGGGCGGCAGCAAGCGCCTGCTCGACCGTGTCGGTGAACACCAACGTCCGCCTGGCAGTAAGCCCGGCACACACCTGAGCTAACGCGTCCAATTTGTTTGACGCTGATGCGGCGATGTCGCGACGCTGCCGTAGCCAGTACAGATAGTCGCGGCAACGAGCCGCCACCGGCGTGTCACGACCGGTCTGTTGCGCTTCAGCCACGCGAACCGTCACCGCCTGAAGGAACGCTTTGGGTTCACGCGGAAACGACCCGACAGCAAGAAGCGCCCGATAGGCGCCAGATACCCGCTGTTGGGCTCGGTCGTATGCCTGAGCTTCCTCTGTCGTGAACGCAACCGGCGCCAGTGCGAGCGAAAACGGGGCAATCACGCCATCTTTGGCGGCTGCCGCAAAATCGTAGGTGAACACGACATCCCCAAAATAGGGGCGCAAATGGGTGCCAATCCCGTCATCGTCACGTTCAAACGTGGCCGTTAAAGCAAGCCGCAACGTAAACACCTCAGGCAGCGCCTGCGACCACGTTTCAGCACCAAAACGGTGCACTTCATCGGCGACTACCAACCCAAGCGTGTCGTATGGCAGATCGATTGGCACACGTGAGGCAGACGGAGCGGTTGCGATCACCACGTCGCAAGCAAACAGGTCATCGTCACCGCCAACCCCAAGCCGGCCGAGCCTGGCGTTTGGCAACAGGGCTTTCACCTCCCGTTCCCACTGCAACAACAGATCACTTCCTGGCACCAGCACAAGAGCACGGCCTCCCTGGTGCAAAACCGTTGCGATCGCAGCCAACGCGATCCGGGTTTTACCGGTACCCGTCACCGCCTCAATCACTCCTTGGCAGGTTTGCGACCAGGCCAACAGGGCCGCTGACTGCCACGGCCACAGTTGCGGCAGTTCAACCTGGGCTCGTGCCACCTCGAGCGGCCCGGTGTAACGCCACAACGGTTTGGCATGGCTGCCTTCACGCGTGAACGACTCGTCCGCCACCAAAACGCGTTCAACCGCTGCGCGTGACACTCCATGGCCGCCACGCTGTTTGACCGCCGCCATAATCATGGCGACGCTCAAAGCTTCACCGTCGTCCATCACGGCGTACAGATGCTCGTTTAAAGTCACGTCATCAACTCTAGGCTGTCCCCGTGACGTGTCACCAAACCGTCACGCACCAGACCAGAAACCATCCGTTCGATCCGGTCAGGCGTGTCATGCCAGCCGGTGATCTGCGCCAACTCGCCATAGGAACGCGGCCCATCAGCCAATGCGGCAATCACCCGTCCGCGACCTTGACGATCAGAGCCGGCAAACGGCGTCTGGGCGACAGTGACAAACGCTGACCCGTCAGCAGGATCGGGCCCATTGGCAGTTGTCGACTGCCACACACACTGCGAAACAAACGGGCACCGATTACAGCCTGGTGCCCGCTTGGTACAGATCGTTGCCGCAAAATCGAGCATCCCCTGATTCCACAGCCAGCCCTGACCTTTGGGTACTAGCTGATCAGCGTGAGCTTGAACGTCACGTGCACCAACCGGTGCTCCCACAAGCGCACGGGCAATTACCCGCGACACGTTCGTATCCACCACAGCAACGTCACGTTCAAACGCGAACGCAAGTAGCGCCCGGGCCGTGTACGGGCCAACTCCCGGTAACGCCAGCAGGCCTGAAAGGGTGTCTGGAAACACTCCGCCATGCGTGTTGGCAACCGCCACGGCAGTGCGGTGGAGATACACGGCACGCCGGTTGTAACCAAGCCCCGAAAAGGCAGTAACAACCGCAGCTTGCGACGCGTTCGCGCAGGCATGCGCGCTTGGAAATGCGGCCATAAACCGCTGAAAATACGGCACAACCCGTGCCACTTGAGTCTGCTGCAACATCACTTCAGACACACAAACTGCCCACGGATCGCGTGTGTCACGCCACGGCAGGGAACGCAACGTGTCGTTGGCGTGCGCCAACACGACCGACACAAACTGCTCTTTGGCTGCCAGATCGTCTGCCACCGCCACCTGCCGTATCGTTTCGTTCACCTGTATCACTTAGCGTCATCCACCCACACGACGGTACGCTATCAACGACGCTGAATCGGCCGTTTGCCCTTGAAGGAAGCTCATGTCCACGTCAGAAAATAAACCTCTTCGTCTCACCGCGACCGGAACAGTTGACGGTCCACTGGATGACGTTCACGTGGAAAGTTTTACCCGCATCGCTTCACCTTTGGATTTGCGTGCCGCCCTGCCGGCAACCGAACAGCACTGGGCGGCGGTGCAGCGCGGACGCGACGACATCGCTCACGCCCTCTCTGACGAAGACCCCCGGATGGTCGTTATTGTCGGCCCGTGTTCAATTCACGATCCGGAACTTGCGGTCGAGTACGCCCGTCGGCTGCGGGCAGTAGCCGACGAAGTGTCTGACGAACTGATCATCGTCATGCGCACCTACTTTGAAAAACCACGCACTTCCATCGGATGGAAAGGTCTCATCTACGACCCGTCCCTTGATGGCAGCTCTGATGCGCCCCGCGGCCTGCATGTTTCCCGCCAGGTGCTGCTCGACATCACCGCCATCGGGCTGCCTTGCGCTGTTGAAGTGCTCGACACGATCACCCCGCAGTATCAGGCCGATCTGGTGTCGTGGGCGGCAATTGGTGCACGCACCGTTGAAAGCCAAGTGCACCGGCAGCTTTCCAGTGGCCTCTCGATGCCGATCGGTTTCAAAAACGGCACCGACGGCACTCTCGATGGGGCCATCAACGCGGTCCAGTCGGCCATCGCACCGCACGCATTTTTTGGTATCGACGCCGACGGTCACACAGCCGTCGTACGTACCACCGGCAACCCCAACGTCCATGTGGTGCTGCGTGGCGGCAACGACGGGCCAAACTTCGCCCGCGAAATTGTGCAAGACGCATTCGCACGCACCGCACCGTATTCCAAGCACGCCCGTCCGGTGATGGTCGACTGCAGCCATGCGAACTCATACAAAGATCACCGCCGTCAACGGGCCGTCCTTGACGACGTGCTGTCGCAGTGGCAGCAGCCAAACCACGGCATTCTTGGTGTGATGATCGAATCAAACCTCAACGAAGGTCGCCAAGACTGGAACCCTGACGCGCCACTGAACTATGGCGTCTCCATCACCGATGCGTGTGTCGGCTGGGACGAAACCGTCGAGATGCTGCAGGCCGCCCGTGACATCGTGAAGCAGGCGCGCACAAACCGTTAGGCATCGTTAACGTTTATGACATGGATCAGTTCGGCCTGTTCGGGACTTAACACCATTTCGGCGTCGTCGTAACGCAACACGACCCCGCCAAGGCCGGTGCGTACCGAAACGGTCGTGCCAGCAACCATCCCAAGGGTCGAAAGCGCCCGGATCACGTCCGTGTTGGCCTGCAGCTGCTCGGATATCGAATGCAACACGACGTAGCTATCGCCGACGTTTGATAGCGGATGAGTTTCCACGTTGGCGTATTTGGTTCCCGGAATCGGGTTGCCATACGGCGACGTGGTCGGGGCGCCAAGGAAATCGCTGAGGCGTTCTTCAACCCGATCTGAAATGACATGTTCCCACCGGCACGCTTCTTCATGCACATATTCGGGCGGAATCTCCAGCACATCAACCAGCAAGCGTTCGATCAGCCGATGTTTGCGCATCACCCGTTCGGCAATCGCGCGCCCTTCACTGGTCAACGTCACGGTCCGCTTGTTATCAAGCGCAACAAGGCCTTGTGCTTCGAGCCGGGTCACCCCTTCAGATACTGCCGGGGCAGAGAGTTGAAGGCGTTCGGACAGGCGGGCACGCAGGGCGGTGATTCCCTCTTCTTCGAGTTCCAACACCGTCCGCAGATACATCTCCTGCGAATCGATCAGATCGTGCACGCCGCGCTCCTTGTTACCCCGCGGCAGCGTACTGCGACAACGACCTACTCGTCAGTGCTTTCACTGCCCTGTTCTCGTTCGCCACCAGCCAGCTCCACCGGAGGAACGTCAGGCGCCTTGGAGGCAACGACCACCCGAAACCGCACCGTGTCGGCCTCTTCGTCCAGTTCCGCAACGATCAGCGCATCTTCAGGGAATTCACCCATAAGCAGCTGCTCGGAGAGCTGGTCTTCGAGTTCACGCTGAATTGTGCGACGCAACGGACGGGCACCCAGCTGCGGGTCGTAACCCTTCTCCGCCAGCCACACCTTCAACGCGTCGGTGAGTTCAAGATCAAGCCCGCGCGTTTTCAGTTGTGTCTTCACACGCACCATCATCAAGTCGACAATCTCGACAATTTCGGCGTTGCTGAGCGGATGGAACACGATCGTTTCGTCGATACGGTTCAAGAACTCCGGACGGAAATGTTTCTTCAGTTCCTCATCAACCTGACGACGCATCTTGTCGTACAGCGAATCTTGCGTATCTTTGGCGAAACCAACGGCAGGCGCAGTCAAGTTCTTGGTCCCAAGGTTCGACGTCATAATCAGGATCGTGTTTTTAAAATCGACCGTGCGACCTTGCGCGTCCGTCAAACGCCCATCTTCAAGAATCTGCAGCAACGTGTTGAATACGTCCGGGTGGGCTTTCTCCACCTCGTCGAACAACACGACACTAAACGGCTTACGACGCACCTGCTCCGTCAACTGACCACCCTCGTCGTAACCGACATAACCCGGAGGTGAGCCGATCAGACGCGACACCGTGTGCTTCTCCATGTACTCAGACATGTCCAGGTGAATCAGCGCATCTTCATCGCCGAACAGATATTCAGCCAGCGTCTTGGCAAGTTCGGTCTTACCGACCCCTGACGGGCCAAGGAAAATGAACGAACCACTTGGACGTTTCGGATCTTTCAGCCCCGCACGGGTACGACGGATCGCCCGCGACACGGCCGCGATCGCCTGATCTTGACCGATCACACGCTCATGCAGCGCCTCTTCCATGTGCAACAGTTTTTCGGTTTCTTCCTGGTTGAGTTTCACTACCGGAATGCCAGTCCACACGCTCAACACGTCAGCGATCACATCCGCATCAACCACCAGCACCTGGTCGAGACCTTCGCTGCGCCACTCGGCGTCACGTCGGGCACGCACCTCAAGCAGTTTCTTCTCTTCGTCACGCAACCGGGCCGCACCCTCGAAATCTTGGGCATCGATCGCGGCCTCTTTGGCCAGACGGGTCGTTTCAATCTCAACGTCAAGCTCTTCAAGCTGCGGCGGGTTGGTCATGGAACGGATCCGCAAACGCGACCCGGCCTCGTCAATCAGATCGATCGCCTTATCGGGCAGATACCGGTCTGAGATGTAACGGTCGGCAAGTTCGGCTGCAGCAACCAGCGCCTCGTCAGTGATCGTGACACGATGGTGCGCTTCGTAACGGTCACGCAGCCCCTTCAAAATTTCGATGGTGTGTTCCATCGACGGTTCTTCGACCTTCACCGGCTGGAAACGCCGTTCAAGCGCCGCATCTTTTTCGACATGCTTGCGATACTCGTCAGTCGTGGTCGCACCAACGGTTTGCAGTTCGCCACGCGCCAGCATCGGTTTCAAAATGCTGGCCGCATCGATCGCACCCTCAGCCGCCCCAGCACCAACAAGCGTGTGAATTTCGTCGATAAACAAGATGATGTCGCCGCGGGTCGTGATCTCTTTCAATACTTTCTTCAGCCGCTCTTCAAAGTCACCGCGATACCGTGAACCGGCCACCAGCGCACCCAAATCGAGCGTGTAAAGGTGCTTGTCTCGCAGCGTGTCGGGCACTTCACCCGACACGATTTTCTGCGCTAAACCTTCGGCAATAGCGGTTTTGCCGACACCAGGTTCACCAATCAACACCGGATTGTTTTTGGTGCGGCGCGACAGCACCTGCATCACCCGTTCAATTTCGCGATGACGACCGATAACCGGGTCAAGTTCACCGTCACGGGCAGCTTGGGTGAGGTTGGTGCCAAACTGATCCAAAACGGTTGAGCCTTCACGTGACCCGCCGCTTGACTCACCCACACCGGCCGAAGCTTTCTGCCCGCCTTCACTTGAGTAGCCACTCAACAGCTGAATCACCTGCTGACGGACCCGGTTGAGATCGGCACCAAGTTTTTGCAGCACCTGAGCGGCAACACCTTCGCCTTCACGCAACAACCCGAGCAGAATATGTTCAGTGCCGATGTAGTTGTGGCCCAGCTGCAACGCTTCACGCAACGACAACTCAAGCACTTTTTTGGCTCGCGGCGTGAACGGAATGTGCCCTGCCGGTGCGCTTTGACCCTGACCGATAATTTCGGTGACCTGGTCGCGGACCGTCTCAAGCGACATCGACATCGACTCGAGTGCCTTCGCGGCAACACCTTCACCTTCGTGAATGAGCCCCAACAGTATGTGCTCGGTGCCGATGTAATTGTGGTTCAGCATGCGCGCTTCTTCTTGCGCGAGAACCACCACCCGCCGAGCTCGGTCAGTGAAACGCTCGAACATGCGACATCTTTCCGTCGGGAACACACCCTGTAAGGGTACGTCACAAAACATACCCTGCCACCCCAAACCCGCACCACGGTCTTATCACCTGCCGGCTCAGATTTTCGTGTTCACGCCGCCAGACAATAACGCCCTTTAGGGCTGTTCTGGCCGCAACGTTGGAAACAGAATAACTTCCCGAATTGTGGTCACGTCCCCCAGCAGCATCACGAGCCGGTCGATGCCGATACCAAGCCCCCCGCACGGCGGCATGCCCAGTTCAAGCGCACGCAGATACGCCTCATCAAGCTGCATCGCCTCATCATCGCCAGCGTCACGTTTGGCGGACTGCGCAACAAAACGCTGCCGCTGGTCATCCGGGTCAGTCAGTTCAGAAAACGCATTGGCATGTTCACGGCCCACAATAATCAGTTCAAAACGTTCCGTGACGTGCGGATCGAAACGGCTGGTTCGCGCCAACGGGGACACTTCAACCGGATATTCGGTGACAAACGTCGGTTCCCACAAGGTGTGTTCCACCAGCGCTTCATACAGTTCAAGCACGAGCTTTCCGACCCCCCAGTCGTCATCAAAGGCAACGTCATGCGCCTGACATAACCCGCGCACCTTGGTCACGTCGTCGTCATACGACAGCGATGGATCTGCCACCGCCGACTGCACCAGCGACAGCAACGTCACCCGACGAAACGGTGCGGCAACACTCACCGCCCGCGATTGATACGTCAGTTCCGTCGTGCCACATGCCGCCAACGCCACTTCTGAAAGCACCGCTTCGGTAAGTTCCATCACCGCAAAATAGTCGTCGTATGCCGCATACGACTCAAGCATCGTGAACTCAGGGTTGTGCCGTGGGCTCATACCTTCGTTACGAAAACTGCGGTTCACCTCATACACGCGCCGCATCCCGCCGGCAATCAGTCGTTTCAAATACAGCTCGGGCGCGATGCGCAAATACAGCGGCATATCAAGCGCATTGTGGTGGGTCACAAACGGTTTCGCCGTTGCACCCCCAGGAATGGGATGCAACATCGGCGTTTCCACTTCCACAAACCCGCGGTTATCAAACGCGGTGCGTAACGCTTTCAACACGGTCGCACGCAGCTGAAACACGCGCCATGCCGCCTCGTTTACGGTCAAGTCAAGTTCACGCTGACGAAACCGCAACTCGACGTCGTTTAAACCATGCCATTTATCCGGCAGAGGCCGCATCCCTTTGGCCAGCAACGTCACGTTTGACGGACGCACCGACAGTTCACCGGTTTTTGACGCGATCACTTCCCCGGTCGCGCACACCCAGTCGCCCACATCAAGCAGGTCACACACCGTCAGGCTTGACGCATCAAGCAGCTTAGTGAACAGCACCAACTGCAAATCGGCGCCGTCTTCACGCAACACCACGAAACTGATTTTGCCCAACAGCCGGCGTGACATCACCCGTCCCGCGACACACACCACCTCGCCGGTTTCATCGCCCGCCTCAAGCGCCCCAAATGTTTCGCGCACACCTAAAACCGTATGACTGACCTTCACCCCAACCGGGTATGGATCAATCCCTTCGGCACGCAACACGTCACGTTTGCGGCGCCGCTCGCCAACAATTTCCGCCAACTTCGACGCCGGGAGCGCCTCATTTTGTTCGTCATCCACCGGGACACTTTCCAACGTTTACTGGCAGGCCTAGTTACCGCACCACACACGCTATCCCACCAACAGGAACTGTCGGGGTGAGCGCCAACGATGCACCTACGCGTTGCGTTGCGCGATCAGGGAAAGCCCATGCAACGTCAGCCACGGGTCAGCGACCGTCTTGGTCGTTAACACGTCAGCCACCACCGCAGCGCTGCCACCGGTCAGCACCACCGTCACATCGGCGTCCAAGTCAGACAATTCGTCACCCAGGCGCGTCACCACCCCATCAATCAGCCCCGCAAATCCGTACACGATCCCCGACTGCAACGCTTCAATGGTTGAGCGACCAAGCACACGCGCCGGTTGAACCAGTTCGACACGTGGCAGCCGTGCCGTAACAGCATGTAACGCCTCACTGCTCGTCACAATCCCAGGCGCAATCACCCCACCGACATACGCGCCCGAGGCATCAACCAGATCAATACTGATCGCCGTGCCGCAATCCACCACAATGCCAGGCGAGGCATACCGGTGAGTAAACGCCACCATGTTGGCGATCCGGTCGGCACCAAGTTCCCGCGGATTGTCATGTCGGATCGTCAAACCGGTTTTCACCCCTGGAGCAACCACGAGCGGCTCGCAAGCAAGATAGGTGCGGACACACGCCGACAGTTGGGTGGTGACTGGCGGCACAACCGAACTCATCACCACCGCATCAATCATGTCTTGGGTAATGCCCGCCAAACCAAGCACCCCAACAAGCCGCACACCATACTCGTCAACACTTCTGGCTTCATCGGTCGTCAAACGCCACGTACGTTGAAGTTCGACACCGTCGAACACCCCTACGGTGATCGTCGAGTTACCGACATCAACGGCCAGCAGCATCAGCTATCCGTTTCGTCAGCGGCACCAAACACGGCATCGATCAGCCGCTGTTCGTCGCTACGATCGCCAAGCAGCACGTTGTCGATCAGCCGCACAGCTCCCACACGGCCAGCGAGCGCCAACAGCGCGGTTGCAACCGTCCCTTTGACTGGCTGCAACGTCTGCGGGTCAACCGCAGCCACATATTCAACCTCGACGTCACTGTCGGCCAGCAGCGCCAAAGCCGCCGCCACACACGCCTCAACCGGCACCCCGTCACGTGACCCAAACGAGGCCGTTGCAGCCCTAGCTAACGCCCGGCTCAACGTCAACGCAACCTGCCGATCGGCCGCAGCAAGGCGCACGTTGCGACTCGACAACGCCAAACCGTCAGCTTCACGCACCGTTGGGACAACCACGATCGTCACGGGCAGATTCAGATCGGCAACAAGCTGGCGAATCACGGCCGTCTGTTGGAAATCTTTCTGACCAAACACGGCCACATCGCAGCCGACCAGCGCAAACAGTTTCGTGACAACCGTCGCAACACCGGCAAAATGTCCGGGCCGATGCAGCCCACACAACGTCTCAGTCAACCCGGACACCACCACCTGGGTGCGTGACTTGCCGTTGGGATACACCTCAGACTGATCCGGCGCAAACACGTAATGCGGGGCAGCATCCCCCAACGTTGACAGGATTGACAGGTCCGTCTCTAACGACTGCGGATACGCCGCCAAATCGTCAGG
The DNA here is from genome assembly GCA_040904765.1 of Nitriliruptoraceae bacterium. Lineage (GTDB taxonomy): Bacteria > Actinomycetota > Nitriliruptoria > Nitriliruptorales > Nitriliruptoraceae > JBBDST01. The sequence continues at coordinate 9,702 of JBBDST010000019.1, read as the reverse complement.
ATTATCGAACTGGGTCGGGTTCACAAAAATGCTCACCACCACCACATCGCCGTTGTCTTTGGCGGCCCGCACCAACGCCAAATGACCGTCATGCAGTGCGCCCATCGTTGGCACCAGCACGATGCGTCGCCCGTAACGACGATGCGGCCCCAACACGTCGCGCAACGCAGCAGCCGTCAACACAACCTGCGTTTCGTTTGGCACGTTTGGCAACCCGACGTGCGCTAACAGTCGTGGCGTATCAACCGACGGGTTTGCCACCACCACCGTATGCACCGTCGCAGCCGTAAACGCCGCATAAGCCAGCTGACACTCCGGCACATCGAAACGAATCGCATCAGCATGCCGATGCAACGTCTCAACGTCGCCACGCACCACCGGACCACTTACCCCAGCCACCCCGTCACGCACTGCGCTTGCGACACTGGCGGTTGCCAACGCAGTCAAAAACAGTTCCGGCGCATCCACCCCGGCCCCAGCCAACAACCGCCGGGCCGTAACCAGCGCCGCAGCGGTCGCATTCGATGCCAACGTCAACGCCGCGTGATACAGCACCCGGCGGTCTTCTGCCAGAAGATACGGCGTGCCGCCAAGATCGTTGATGAGTGCAGCCGCAAAATCTCGGTTTGTCGGGCTTGCCGTCAACGCCCAACAAGCATTCACCAACACGTCAGGATCAGTCACAATGCGAGGAACACTCACGGCCGGATGAATAGCCGCCACCCGTGCGCCAGCTTTCGCCGCCAAGCCCAACACGTCAGTGCCAAACGTGCCAGCAACATGCACCACCTGATGAGCCGCACTAAACGCGTCGGCAGCAGCAAGCCTACGCACAAGCGGTTCAAGGACCCGATCCGGCACCGCCAAAATCACCAGTTCGGCTCCGGCAACCGCCTTGGCCGCATCGTCATACGTGTGCACACCTGCCAACGTTTGAGCCAGACGTTCACGTGACGCTTCGCTCCCGCCCGCTACAGCCGCAATCCGATAGCCGCTGCGTCGAAGCGACACGGCCATCAACGTGCCAAGCCGGCCTGGGCCGATAATGGCAACACGACGTGACGGCTGGGTCGATGTCATCGTCGGCCACTGTGATCGTCACGGCCACCTGCACTAAACCGGGCCTGGCCACCATCAGGACCCAACGGGCGGGGGATCGCACGACTTGGAACATCCGCAAGCCGCATTTCATGCGTCACGTCAGTAATCGGTGCCAGGCGGGCAATCGCGGTGGTGGCTTTCAGTCCCGACGGCAACATCAAACCGGGCGCAATTTCCAGCAGCGGCACCAACACGAACGCCCGTTGGCTGATGCGCGGATGCGGCACGGTCAGTTCGGGCGTGTCAATCAACCTGTCGCCATACAACAACAGGTCGATATCAAGCGGACGTGGCCCCCAACGCTGCTCACGTGACCGGTCACGGCCAAACGCAGCCTCAATCAGCTGTGTTTCGTGCAGCAATTCGTGCGGGTCACGAGACGTTTCCGCCACCACCACACAGTTGCGAAACGGATCTTGCCGGACATGCCGCGGGTCATCTGCCGGCGGCCACGCCTCGGTGAGATACACGCTTGACACGTCAAATACGGCTACTTCGCTGATGTCATCGAGCGCATACACGGCCGCCGTCAGCGTCGTGATCGCATCGCCAACGTTGGCGCCAAGCCCGAAATAGACGTCTGTCATGGTCTGACAATCTTCACCGCAACACTGTCGGCAAGGACACTCAGCGGTGCTTGAGGTTTCGTAACGGTGACACTCACGCTAGTTGCCTGCTCTTGGGCAAGCACCAACGTGGCAATATTCTCCGCCAACGTTTCGATCAGTTTCACCGGCTGTTGGGTAGCCAACTCGCCAATAGCGGCACTTAACCGCCCATAATCGAGCGTATGGTCAAGCGCATCGCTGGCCGCAGCCATCCGGGTATCCACCCCGACCACAACGTCAATGACAAAGCGTTGCCCCAACGCCGTTTCGTGCGGCAACACCCCATGATGGGCAAACACGGTCAACCCGTTGATGCTAATTTCGTCCACAACCATCCTTTACGCCCCTGCGCGCCCACATTATCGCCGTAACGCGTATGCGACGGCGAGCGCATCACATGCAGCTGCCACATCATGCGCCCGCACAACCTGTGCGCCAGCATTCACCGCCAACGCGTGCCCAGCAACACTGGCAGCATGCCGCGCGGAGGGATCACTTCGTGCCGTCACCGCGCCAAGGACACTTTTGTGAGACAATCCAACCAGCACCGGGGCACCCAGCGCATGCAACTCATCGAGCGCACGCAACAACGACAGATTGTCTTCAACCCGTTTGCCAAACCCAATCCCAGGATCAACGACCACCTGCGAACGTTCACCGCCGGCGTTCACAAACGCGTCAAGCCGGGCCGCTAAAAACGTAAACACTTCCCCGACAACGTCGGTGTAGGACGGGTTTTGCTGCATTGTCTGCGGGGTTCCTTGCATGTGCATCAGCACGATTGCCGCGCCGTGTTGCACCACCGTGTCAAACATGTCCGGGTCAAACATGCCAGCCGACACGTCATTGACGATGGCTGCACCCGCACGCAAACAGGCATCAGCAACCGGTGCTTTCATCGTGTCGATCGACACGATGACTCCCTGGGCGCTCAACGCCTCAACGACCGGCACAACCCGGGCTAATTCTTCGTCAACAGCGACCGGTTCAGCGCCTGGACGGGTCGATTCACCTCCGACGTCAACAATGCGTGCCCCAGCCGCATGTAACGCAAGCCCGGCGTTGATCGCAACGCTAGGATCGCCCGCAACAAACGCTTTTCCGCCGTCAAAAAACGAGTCCGGTGTGACGTTTAACACGCCCATCACAATCGGCGGGTCAACGTTGATAGTTGCCGTAGCAGTCGCAAACTGTGTGCGCGGTGCCAGCCGATACGACACCGCCTGCGTCACCGTGTGAGCCAGTTCGTCTGACACGGTGAGAGCGGTGAAGGCCGCAAGCGAAACACGCACACCATCGCGTGCGACCATTTGAGCGTTCGCGCAGGCGTGTAACGCTGCGGCGTCTTGAGCCGACGTCTGATACACAATGAGGGTGGTGTCGGCATCGACCGCACCCAAGCGCGTCACACGCACACTCACCGGTGGCACGAACGCTCCTTCTCAGCCGCGCAACAGCATCATCGCTTCGTTGCGCGTCTTGGGGTCGTCACGGAACTTGCCACGCACCGTCGAGGTGATGGTTTCCGCACCCACTTTACGGATCCCGCGCATCTCCATGCACAGATGGCGCGCTTCAATCACTACCAGCACGCCGCGGGGTTGCAATGCTCGTTGCATCGTGTCGGCAATCATCGCCGTCATACGTTCTTGCAAACCGGGCCGTTTTGCACAAACATCAACCAGCCGGGCCAGTTTCGAAAGTCCCGTGATCTGGCCGCCTTCGTTGGGCAGATACGCCACATGGGCACGCCCATAAAACGGCACCAGATGATGTTCACACATCGAATGAAACGGGATATCACGCATCATCACAATCTCGTCATACGCCTCAGCGAACGTCACCGACAACACGTCTGCCGGATCGACCAACAGACCCGCAAAAATCTCTTCATAACTGCGTGCCACCCGCGCCGGCGTGTCAGCGATGCCTTCACGGTCAGGATCGTCACCGATCGCTTCAAACAGCATCCGGACGGCCTGTTCGATCTTCACTCGATCAAAGCGGCTGTTGGGCACAACCCCAGTGACATGCTGCACCCGCCCGTGCAGTTCTTCAACGTCTGTCATGTCACGCTGATCCATCCGTCATCCTTTCATCAAACAGGCACTACCCGCACCCCGTGACATGCCTTACGCACTCGAGCCAGACTCGCTCGTCAAAGGCGCAGCACCGTTTGCCTGCACCATCCGCCGCATCGCCTGTAGCACAGACGACGGAGCATGCGCCACGTTCGGTGCTATAAGCGCACGCGACGGACGTTTCACTACCGACTTAAACAGGGCTAACAGTCCATCAAAGTCAACCGTCTCAATTTCAAGCAGCCGCTTTGCTAACGCTTCCAGCACCGGACGGTTCGCCACCAAAATTTCAAGCGCTTCATCGTGTGCTTCATCTAACAAAAGCCGCACTTCAACATCGATTTCGGCCGCAATCGTCGCCGAATAGTCCGCCTGATGGCCATAATCGCGACCAAGGAACGGCTGTGCGTCGGCTTGACCAAACGTCATCGGACCCAACTTCAACGACATACCAAACTGGGTCACCATCTGTTTGGCGGTTTCGGTTGCCCGCCGAATGTCATCGCCAGCGCCCGTCGTGAAATCACCAAAAATGAGTTCTTCTGCAACGCGCCCGCCCATCATCACTGCAAGCCGGTCAATCAGCTCACTGCGCGACGTCAACATCTTGTCATCAGTTGGCAACTGCATGGTGAACCCAAGTGCTTGACCGCGCGGAATAATTGTCACCTTGTGCACCGGGTCAGTGTTTGGCAGCGCATATCCGACCAGCGCATGCCCACCTTCGTGAAACGCAACCACGCGGCGCTCATGATCCCCCAACAGCCGTGACGGACGTTGCGGACCGGCAATGACCCGTTCGATCGATTCTTGCATCTCGTCCATCGAAATGAGTTTGAGTTTGCGCCGCGCCGCAAGCAGCGCGGCTTCGTTCAACAGGTTCGCAAGATCCGCCCCGGTAAACCCTGGCGTTGCCCGTGCCAACACCGACAGTTCAACCGACTCATCGATCGGCTTGCCAGCCGCATGCACCTTAAGGATCGCTTCACGACCGGTAATGTCAGGCCGGTCAACCACAATCTGCCGGTCAAAACGGCCCGGACGCAACAGGGCCGGATCAAGAATGTCAGGACGGTTCGTCGCCGCAATAAGGATGACGGCGTCACGCTGATCAAAACCGTCCATCTCCACCAGCAACTGATTCAACGTCTGTTCACGTTCGTCATGCCCGCCGCCCATACCGGCACCACGGTGACGACCGACCGCATCAATTTCGTCCACAAAAATGATCGCCGGTGCCTGCTGTTTTGCTTGCGCAAACAGGTCACGGACACGTGAGGCACCAACCCCAACAAACATCTCAACAAAATCGGACCCGGAGATCGAAAAGAACGGCACTCCGGCTTCGCCGGCAACTGCCCGCGCCAACAAGGTCTTACCAGTCCCTGGCGGCCCATACAGCAGCACACCTTTGGGAATTTTGGCGCCCATCGCCACAAACGACTCGGGCTTCGCCAAGAAATCTTTAATTTCACGCAGATCGTCAACCGCCGACTCAGCCCCGGCAACATCATCAAACGTCACACTGGGCGCATCAGGCTGAACCATCTTGGGTTTAGCCCGCCCAAACGACATGACACCGCGCCCGCCACCTTGCATGTTTTGCATCAGCAGGAAAAAAATCCCAAGAATCAAAATGAACGGGACCACCGTAAACAGCACCTGCGTCAACGCGCCGGTCTGTTCAGCATCAAAAGTGACGTTACGAATCGACCCGGCATCAAGCCAGCCGCGCAACTGCTCAGCCGAAATCTCTGGATTGTAGGTGGTCGTAAACGCCCGGGTGCTGCTGCCAACCCGACGTTCACCACTGATCTCATTGGTGCGGTTACCGATTGTCACCACCGACAGTTCAGCATCCGACAGTTCGCCGCGAGCCACTGCAGACACAAACTCGCTGTACGACAGTTCTTCAGGGGCCGTGGCAGCAGAAATCACGCCAAAGCCAAGCCACAGGGTCAACACCACAGCCAGAATCCACGGGCCAGGGCCGCGCAGGAACCGTTGCCGGGGCGAAGGATCAGCCGCTGGGGTCGCCACACACCACCTTTGCTTTCGCTACGTGAATGGCAGCCGTACCTTTCGACTGCCGTACCCACTAATGCTACCAGTGTGGCCAGACAGCGACGTGTCCGCTCTCAAAGGCTACGCGCCGCCATACGCCGACGGTTTCAACGCCATAACCTGCGGAATGCCCCGAAAATCTTCGTCGTAGTCAAGCCCGTAGCCGACCACAAACACGTCGGGCACTTCAAACCCGACAAACTGCACCTTCACATCCACTTCACGCCGGGACGGTTTGGTGAGCATCGTCAACACCGCAACACTTGCCGGTTTCCGCGACGACAAGTTTTTCATCAAATAATTCAACGTCAACCCAGAATCGACGATGTCCTCCACGATCAACACGTCGCGACCTTCAATGTTGGTGTCAAGATCTTTCATAATTCGCACCACACCCGACGACGACGTCGATGAGCCGTACGATGACACCGCCATAAAGTCGATTTTGGCTGGGATCGTCAGCCGGCGTAACAGATCGGTGACCGTAAACACGGCCCCTTTCAACACGCCGACAAGCAGCAAGTTGCGGCCGGCATACGCCGCAGAAACTTCTCCCGCCAGACGGTCAAGCGCTGCCGCGATCTGGGCCTCATCGATGAGCACCTCACCGACCATGTCTTGATATTCGGCAGGCATGTGCGCAAACGAATCCATCGTCAAACCTTTGACGCGCGCGACCGGTTCTGCACGCACATTCGATGCCGGCTGTACGCCACAAGCCTAGTCGGACAAGCCTTCGGCGACGAACGTAAACGTGGTGGCGCCAGGCGTACCTGGCGCCAC
>JBBDST010000019.1:0-3055 GCA_040904765.1 Nitriliruptoraceae bacterium | reverse complement strand
ACCAGTGCCGCGTCGTCTGCCACAAACCCGGGCACCCACACGATCCGCTCGCCATCACACAAAAGCGGCCAGTGACGACGCAACACGACCGGCATGTGGGCCGCACCAAACAGCGTTTTTACCGCCCGATCGCGGCGGCGAGTATGCACCGTGTCACCATCACGAAAACCTCGCACAGTCAAAGAACCGCCCGTTCGAAGAGTCGCGGTAAACCGGCCAGGATTGCCAAACGGCGGCGGAACAAACCGCTCACCGTCAGCTCGGTTCGTTGCCAGCTGCGCAGCAAAAAACGGAATCGGTTGCGTTTTTCCCAAAACCAACGGCACAGCATCCGGACGCCCAACCCGGGCGACACACACCATGCGTTTGTCACGTGCCACTTCAAGTTCACCCGCCACGGTAAAACGCGCACACGTTGGCGCATCCAGCACCCGTGCCACGACCGCAAAATCGCTGTGCCGTGACGTGCGACCGATCGGCGGGCGCACCAGATGCAACATGCGACGAATCACCCGGCGTTGTAGTGCCACCGCAAACCCGTCAAGCACTTCACTTGGCACCATCACGGCGACATCACCAAACGTCACCAGCGGCACGTGATCGTCAATCAGAGCGGCCATAAACGTCTGATCGTCACCGGCCAGTCGGGCCAGACGCCAGGCTGCCCCAACCGGATCGCTCGCGACGTCTTGAAACACCGGAAAGAGGTCATGGCGAACCTGTGCACGCATGAAACGCCGGTCGCTATTCATCGGATCGTCAACCGTTTCCAACCCGTGCGCGGCAACAAAACGGTGCACCGTAATCCGGCGCACCGAAAGCAACGGTCGGTGAAGCAGTCCGTCGCGCTGACGCATCGCGGCCAACCCATCGGGGCCGGTGCCACGCAACAGCCGCATCCAAACGGTTTCGGCCAAGTCGTCAGCGGTATGCGCAACCAAAACAGCCGCTGCCGACACGTCTTTGGCGACCGCGTTCAGCGCGTCATAACGTGCGTCGCGTGCCGCCGCTTCCAAACCAAGACCGGCCGTATCAACCGTCACATTACGACAACGAAAAACGGCACCGAGCGTGCCGGCATGACCGGCCACAACGTCACGGTCAGCCCGCGTGTCGTTCAACCCATGATCGACATACACGGCAACCAGCGACAGGTCCCCTCTGGCTGCCGCAACCAGATGCAACAGTCCAACCGAGTCGCGACCGCCAGAACAACCAACCACAACACACCCGCCTTGTGGCAGGTCATCAAGGGTGTCTGCAACATGGCGGATCAGTACGTCAAACGACGCATCACCGGCGAGAAGCACGGGGGCGTCCATAACGTTACGTCACCGTCAGCAAACTCAGCGTGACTGTTTTTGCGGCCGGACAACCTTCACCTGATACAGCCACGTTGCTGCACCAAGACCGATCAGGCCGGTAACCGCCAGCAGCCATGCCCCACCCCAGGTGAACGGAATATCACGGTCGTCATACCCGACCAGTTCGCGTGCAGGGTTATCTTCGCTTAAACGTTCGGCAGGTTCCGGTCCAAGCTCGCCACCTTCGACTGCCAACACGACCTGACTGAAGTCATCGGCGTACGCGCTCGTCGCGGCAACTGCCAGCGTGAAGCCAACCAAAACAGCAAGCAGCACACGCGTCATCTGGTGTACCGACGGCATAGCGAAACTTCGCATGAACGCACTCCTAAACCTAACTGACGTGACTTTTGACCGCGCACTGTGGTGCCCACACTGTCGCATCCTGGCAGAATATTAGCCCAACCGGACGCCAACAGTGGGTGTCAGACGCTTAACGCACATACACGACCCCTTCCATACCGGGATGCAACGTGCACACATAGTGGTATGCACCAATTTCAGTGAACGTGTGGCTGAACTCGCCGGTGACAATGAGCTGTGACGCAAACCCGTCACCCACCACATCGTGAGCAGCACGCCCCTCCCACTGCCATCGCACACTCGTGCCAGTAGCAACAACAACAACTTCAGGCGCAAACACGTTGTCGCGCACCATGACCGCATCAAGATCAACCATCACCTCACCGACATCATCAGGTAATGCTGCCCGCGGTTCAGCTGTAGGTGCGCATGCTGCAAGCAGCAGCCCAACAACGGTTATCGCAACGATTTGTGTCACTCGCCCTGTCACCTGCGTCACCCCACCTTGTCACGAGCATGCCGTCGATGCTGCCTGAACAGTCACTCGACGAAGATAACCACGGAGATCCGAACCAAACGGCTGACTTTCTGCTACCGGCACGCCGTCATAAAACGCGACTGCCGCATGCAGCCAAGCCAGTGCAACCGTCCGCTGACGTGAAACAGTTGCCACCGAAACGCCGTACCTGTCCGCAAGGGTACGTAACGGCACGGCGTCGCTAATACACGGCACGACCGCAGCCAGATGTGCCGGCAACGACAACACCGCAACCGTCACAAACCGCACCCGCTCGCGCGACACCACCACCGCTTCAAGCTCCACACCGTCCGTCACATCCACAAAAATCGATTCGGGCAGACACTGCTGCTGCCACCGCTCAAAACGAGCCTGCTCAGCATGATCGCTGGCAAGCGAAGCAATCACATCAGCGGTTGTAACCGTGCGCCCAAGCAACCCGGTCAGTGTGTCACGGGCCCGCTCGAGTTGGGTGAGCCGTTGCCGAGCCGATCGAGATAACGGATCGCGGGCACGCAACTCGTCACGTACCGCCCCGGTGATCCGCACCCTGGCATACGGCACAAACGGCACGCCGTAGCCGGCATCAAACCGGCTGGCAGCTTCCACCAGCCCAAGGTCAGCAGCTTGCTGCACGTCGTCGCAATCAACCCACCGTGGCAGCGTGAAAACAAACCGTTTGGCAATTTCAACACTCAACCAGCGGTGACTCAACACCCGTTGTGTCACCATTTGCTGCATCGACGTTTCGGCGTGCATCCGCGGCCCCACCTGCCACAGACCACTCAAGTGCCCGCCACACGGCAACGTTTGGTTGCTGTCACAGTTCTGTCACAGCCCAGTTTCGTTTCGGATTACACGTGTGTTAGTT
>JBBDST010000018.1:4885-8219 GCA_040904765.1 Nitriliruptoraceae bacterium | reverse complement strand
GCAAAGTCCCCTTCGCTTTCACCAAGGCCAGTGAAATCAAAACGCATCACCGCATAGCCGCCATCAACCAGCCCGCGGGCGAGCCGCGTCATCGTGTGCAGATCCTTCGAACAGGTAAAGCAGTGTGCCAACAAGACGCTTCCCTTGACCTCACCGTCAGGAACGTCAAGCACCCCTGATAGGCGTGCGCCGGTACTTCCCGCAAAGTTGAGGGTTTCAGACACGACAGTCCTTCATGAACGCGATAAGCCGAAAAAAATCAGCCCGACAAATGGTGAGCAAACGCTGCAGCGCATGACCTCATCAGGATGCTTTCGGGCCGTCCTTTGGGCCATCACGCATAAGTCGATCAACAAAGCCGGTGAGCCGGTCGATTGGTTCGGCATCAAGATCGGGACGCTGTTGTCGAATCGCCTCAACAACCCGCTCAACCGTAACCGACTCGATCTGGCAGCGTTCGCAGTGTGCAAGATGTGCGGTGACAAGTTCAGCATCTTGGGGGCCAAGTTCGCCATCAAGATAGGCCTGCAACACCGCACCGACCTCGTGGCAGTCAGGCTCTGGCGGCAAGGGCAGTGGCAGACGACGGCGAAAACTCATCGGTCCACCTCCAAAAACCCGGTCTGTTCTAACTGCACGCGAACCTTGCGTCGGGCGCGATGCAGGCGGCTCATGACTGTGCCAACGGGAACACCAATCACTTCAGCTGCCTCCTGATAGCTCAACTCGTCAAGATCGACAAGCGCAATGACAGCCCTGTGGCTGGCAGATAACGAGGCCAGCGCATCGCGCACACGCGGATCAAATTCGTCATGAAACGCCTGTTCAGACGTACCGTCTTGGCGACCAGCCGCGCCTCGTGCCGGCAGGCGCTGGGCAATCTCATCGTCAAGAAAATCGGGTTGACGTTTCCGGATCCGGTTGTAATGGGTGTTGCGCAAAATCGTCAACAGCCATGCCCGCACGTAACGACCATCAAAACCATCAAATCCACGGTAGGCGCGCAACAACGCGTCTTGGACGAGATCTTCTGCCTCAGGCAAGGTGCGTGCCAACCGTCGCGCAACCCGGTACAGCACTTCAAGTTCCGGGAGCACCTGCTCTCGAAATCGGTCTTCGCGGGTCTTGTTCGCCACCCGACTCACACTACCACTCACATGTCGTCCTGATCTGTCGTGCTGATCGCCTCCAACCACAGGCAACCCCACACCAGCCGGCATTGTTCCCTCAAAAACGGATGAACATGGAAGTATCCCTGCCGCCGGCGGGTTATTTCAGTGGGCTCAAACTCTTGCGAGCCACAGTTTCATGACTTTTTTACCGGAAGGTCCCACCTTGAAACATTCTCTGCGCCCAAGCGTGCTACTGCTCCTACTGTCACTGCTGGCAACCGCCTGCGCGGCAGGTGGCACACCGGCAAACGACACGTCAGCAGCCATCAGGGTCGACTTAAACGACTGGGACACGGTTGTGGCAGCTGGCCAAGGTGCAACGCTTGATCTACACATGTGGGGCGGCAGCACCGAGATCAACCGGTTCGTCGACGACGTGTACGGTCCCAGGCTTGCCCAACAAGGGATCACGCTCAACCGGGTACCACTGGCCGACACTGCAGACGCAGTCAACGCGGTGCTCGCCGAGCTCGAAGCTGGACGTTCATCAAACGGTTCGATCGACCTCATCTGGATTAACGGCGACAACTTCGCCACGATGCGTCAAGCCGACGCGCTAATGACCGGTTGGTCCCAAATGCTGCCCAACGCCAGGTTGGTGGACTGGGACGACCCGGCGGTAGCGCTCGATGCTGGCCTTGTCGTTGACGGCGCAGAGTCACCTTGGGGTAGCGCACAGTTTCAGTTCGTCTACGACAGTGCCCGCATGAAAGCATCAGAGCTGCCCCGTACCTATGGAGAACTTGCCGACTGGATCGTTGCCAACCCGGGCCGGTTCACCTACCCGGCACCTCCCGCCTTTCATGGGACCCGCTTTGTCAAACAGTGGTTTTACGCCATGAATAGCGGGCCAGACAACTGGTTCGCATCGTTTGACGAGGCTGCCTATACCAAAGCAGCAGGGCCATTGTGGGATCTGCTTGACGATCTGCGACCTCACCTGTGGCGTCAAGGCCAGACCTACCCCAACGACATTGCCGATCTTGATCAGCTGTTCGCCAACAACGAAATCGATTTCACCTTCACCCAGTTGCCGGCCGGCATCGGTGCGAACATCAACGCGGGCACCTTGCCTGCTACTGCACGACCGTTCGTTTTTGATACCGGCACGATCGCCGATCACCACTACCTGGCCATTCCCGTCAACGCAAGCGATCCGGCAGCAGCCATGGTGTTTGCTGATCTCGTTCTTAACCCTGACCTGCAGGCAGCCAAACTCGACCCGGCCAACGGCTGGGGCGATGGCCTGGCCATCGCCGTCGACCGTCTCGACAGCACCCAGGCGGCAACAGTAAACGACATCATGGCCGACCTTGGCGACACCGCCGTCGATCAAAAGCAGCTCGCCGCAGTCCGGCTCCCCGACTCGCTCGGCGCGCTCACCGGCGCGCTTGATCGAGACTGGAACCGGTTCGTTCGTCAGCGCCAGCCACAATGAACCGACTCTCAAGCGTCACTGCCGGTTTCAAACGGGCAGTGCGCCACGAACGAATACAAATTTGGGGGCCACTGGCCCCAGCACTTGCACTTGTCATCGCGTTGTTCGGTAGCGCCTTTGGCTTAGCGCTGCTGCGCTCGCTTGGCCTGCTCAACGGTGATACTGCCAGCGGCCCGACACTCACCGCCTACCGGCAGCTACTCAACGACCCAGAGTTTGGCCGTTCGCTCCTTCTCACCTTGCACGTTGCCATCACCTCAACTGTCCTAGCCGTCATCCTTGGCATCGGTGCCGCACTGCTGCTTCGACGCCTAATGCGCGGTCGGCAACTTGCCACAACCCTCTTTCAGCTAAACCTTCCCCTACCCCATGTGGTCGGTGCGGTCGCAATGCTCGCCCTGCTCGGCCAGGCCGGACTGCTCTCGCGTGTAGCTGCTCAAGCGGGCATGATCGACGGACCAGCAAGCTTCCCGGCGCTGATATTCGATCCCTACGCGATTGGCATTATCGTCCAGTACGTGTGGAAGGAGGTGCCGTTCATCGGCATCGTCACGTTAGCGATCCTTCATTCAACAGCTGACGACCTCGAGGAGGCCGCGCAGGCACTTGGCGCGTCACCCTGGCAGCGACTGCGTCACGTGATCCTGCCCCTGTTGCTGCCTGGCGTGCTGTCGGCTGTCGTCATCGTGTTCGCCTTCACCTTTGGCACGTTCGAAGTTCCCCT
>JBBDST010000018.1:0-4785 GCA_040904765.1 Nitriliruptoraceae bacterium | reverse complement strand
TGATGCTTCTGCTGCTGCTCGCACCGTTCGTTCCGCTTGTGCTGGCAAGCTTCGCGGAAGGCTACTTCTTCCCTCAAGTGCTTCCTGAGCGTTGGAGCATGCGGGCCTGGCGCATCATTCTAAACCCCAACGGTCAAGCCTGGGCTGCACTGCGAGACACCGTCATTATCGGCGCGGCCGTGATGATCCTCTCCTTGGTTGTTGCGATTCCTGCCGGCCGGGTGCTTGGAACCCGACAGTTTGCCGGCAAAAGGACCGTCGAACTGCTCTTACTTGCACCGGTACTCGTACCCGCCATCGCAGTCGCTCTTGGCATCCATGTCGTATTCCTTCGCCTGGGCCTTGCCGGCGGGATACCTGGCGTCGTGCTGGCCCATTTAATCCCGGCAACGCCCTACGTGATTCTGCTTACCACCGGCGTGTTTGCAAACGCCGAGCTGACCCTTGAGGAACAGGCCCGTTCGCTTGGGGCAGGTTGGTGGCGCACACGAATGCATGTCACCGTGCCACTTCTGGCACCGGGTTTAGCCGTTGCGGCACTGTTTGGGTTCCTCATATCTTGGGGCCAGTATGTACTCACACTTGTCATCGGCAGCGGACGCGTCATCACCTTGCCACTGTTACTGTTTGCCACTGCCGCTGGCGGCGACACGTCGGTGACCGCCGCAACGGCGCTGTTTCACAGCATTCCGGCGGTTCTGCTACTGGTGGCCTCCACTCAGATACTTGGCCGTCACGGCTTGGCGACCTTGGGAGGGACACGATGACAGGCATCCGCCTCGAGGGACTCACTCGCCGTTACGGCTCTGTCATAGCACTTGACCATGTGACCCTCGATATTGGGCCCGGCACCATTACCGCACTCCTTGGCCCGTCGGGCTGTGGCAAAACCACCGCACTAAAACTGATAGCCGGCCTACTTGCCCCATCCAAAGGACGCGTCTTATTTGACGGCACAGAGGTAACCGACATCCCAGCCGAACGGCGTGGCGCAGTGATGGTGTTTCAGGACCACCGGCTGTTTCCCTACCTGTCGATACAGGACAATGTCGCCTTTGGGCTGCGCATGCGCGGCATGCCACGACGCCAACGTCGCCGCGAAGCGCAAGCCGTGCTGGAGCGGGTCGGACTCGACGGCTTTGCCAATCGCCGCCCGAGCGAGCTCTCCGGTGGCCAACAGCAACGGGTGGCGCTGGCGCGGGCACTAATTCTTCAACCGAAGGTGCTTTTGCTCGACGAACCCCTCAGCAACCTTGATGTGCACCTGCGTGCAAGCATGCGTGAACTGATCCTTGACGTGCAACGCGAACGCGATCTGACCACCGTGGTGGTCACCCACGACCAGGAAGAAGCAGTCGTGCTGGCTCAAGACGTCGCGCTACTGTTTGACGGCCGTGTCCACCAGCATGGCGCGCCCCGCACGTTTTTTGAACATCCTGCGACTGAACGGACCGCCAGATTCTTTGGTGCAGCCAACCTTGTTGCTGGCCGTCGGCACGGTGATCGCATCGACACGCCGCTGGGCAACTTTACAGTCCCTGCCGGCACCACCAGCAAAGCAGACGTGTGGCTGACAATTCGCCCCGAACGCCTCGTCGTTGGTGGCGGGAACGACAGCAAAATGCCACAAGTGCACGCCAAAGTGATCTCTTCGTCGTTTCTTGGCACGCGTACGCGCGCAACTGTAGAAGTCGCAGGAGTGCGCCTGATTGTCGACGTCGCCGATGACACGTTGGCCGACGTCGGTCCTGGCAGTCTGCTCACGCTTGGTCTGCCAAGCGAAGCGCTTTGGAGCCTGCCACGCGAAACGTTGCAAACAGGCACGATTGCTGGCGCTGACGAGTTTGAAAAAACCACGACAGACCCTGATGAAACCGCCGGTTCACCTTTCAATCGACAGCAGCAACCATGATTGACGCCAAAGTCCGTGCCCGCCTAGCACCCACTTTAGAATCGATTGCAACACGCCTTGCCCGCCGCGGCATTCACCCCTTGACGGTGACCGTGGCAGGGCTCGTACTGGCACTTTTGGCAGCCGTCGCAGCGGGCCTTGCGTGGTGGTGGCTGGCATTACTGTGTTGGCTCGCATCGCGACTGGCTGATGGCATCGATGGGCCACTGGCCCGTGCCAGCCAAGGAGCAACACCACTAGGTGGCTGGGCGGACATCTCCGCCGATTTCGTTGCCTACGGCAGCTTTGTGGCCGGTTGCGCGATCGGCAACCCCGATGCCCGCCTGGCGTGCCTGGTGCTGCTAGTCACCTACTACGTCAACGGCGGTTCGCTTCTCGCGTTGTCTGCCGCAGCGACCCAGCAGCAGATCGCCCGGCCAGACGAGCGCACCTTTCACTTCCCGCAAAGCCTCGCCGAAGGCACCGAAACGATCGTTGTTCATAGCCTCATGGTGTTGCTGCCAGCCTGGATGCCAACACTTGCTTGGGGCTTTGCCGTCGTCGTCGTGATCACTATCGTGCAACGGATACAGCTCGCGCGGCGCATCTTGTGACCCTCAGCGACGCCAGATAAACACTCCGCGCCGCAGCCACAACAAGACTCGGGTCAACGGTCGCAGGCGTGCCAGCGAAACTTGCAAGTCCTTCAGCGACGCGGCAGTGAGATCTTCGTTCCACGTCGGATACGCATGCGTAAAACGCACGATCGATGCCAGTTTTGCGCCGTTTGCCATCCACGCCACAACTTCGCCAATCGTTTCACCGGCCCGTGGTCCAACCACCGTCGCACCGACAATCCGGCCTTTGGGATCACCAACCAACAGTGCAAAACCACCAGTTTCGCCACTGACAACCGCACGGTCGAGCTGGCCGTGAGAGGCACTCTGCACCCGGGTACGTACCCCAAAACGCTCACGGGCCTCAGCCACACTCAAGCCGACCCGAGCAACCTCAGGGGCGGTGAACGTCACCCAAGGGATGCGCTCGTGATCGACAACTCGGCGCAACCCAAACAGCGCGTTTTGCACCACCGTTGCCCCATGTGTGCTGGCCGTGTGGGTGAAGGGCAACAGCATCGTCACGTCCCCGCCGGCATAAATGCGCGGATTGCTGGTACGAAGCCGACCATCAACAGCCACCGCGCCACGCTTATCAAGTTTGACGCCCGCCTCATCGAGGCCCAGTGCGGCAACGTCGGGTCGGCGACCAAGCGCCACCAGCAGCTCATCGAAAAGCAGCATCTGCTCGTGCCCGTCATGCTCAACCACCAGCCGGGGACCATCATCGCTCTGCTCAACCCGCACCGCTGTTGTGCCGACACGTACGCTCACCCCGTCAGCAACCAAAGAGGCCGCTATCAGCGCACCCACTTCAGGTTCCTCGCGTGGCAGCAGCCCATCGGCCTGCTCAACAACCGTGACCTGAGAACCAAGCCGTGCGAACGCCTGACCAAGCTCAACGCCAATAGGGCCACCGCCGAGCACCACAAGCCGTGAAGGCAGTTTGGTCAAGTCCCACAACGTGTCTGACGTCAACGGGTTCGCTTCACGCAAGCCAGGGATGGGCGGCAGCAGCGGTGACGCACCCGTAGCAATCATGGCATGGCGAAAACGCACAACCCGACCGTCGATTTGCATCCGGTCAGCGCCGATAAACCGTCCGGTCCCATGAATAACTTCAACCCCTTGGTCGCGGAGCCGTTGCGGAGAATCGTGGGGAGCGATGGCGGCAATCGCCTGCTTGACATGCGCCATCACCGCCGCGAAATCGACCGTGAGATCTCCCGTATGCACCCCAAACGACGCGGCCGTTTGTACCGCGTGCGCACGCTCAGCAGCCGTCAACAGGGCCTTAGAGGGCACACATCCGGTCCACAGGCAATCGCCGCCGGTTCGGTCGCGTTCAACAAGCAACGTGCGGGCACCCTGCTGAGCGGCGCCAACTGCAGCAGTCAAGCCTGCTGTTCCCCCACCCAACACAACCAAGTCATACATGCTCACAAGATCCCTTCCGAATCGTCTGGCGTCGTGAACGGGCAAAACTCCCGTCATAAGAGAAACACCCCACGACCGTCTGGCCTTCCCTTGAGCGCAAAAGACAAGGGAAGACAGACGGCGTTCGACGGGTTGCCTTTAAGCAGACGCTCGCAACCAATAAATCCGGCCCAAGCGGGGCAGTCTGCGGTAAGGACCAGCACAAATGACCCGATCGATCAACCGCAAGCGAAACATCGTCGCCGTTGGCACTCTCACCGTCGGGCGTGTCGCACACGGTTATGGCCAAACGGTGCAACCGTGAACGGCCGGCTGAGCTGCATGCAGGTCCGACGCACGCTGCAGTCGTTCCTTGACGGCGAGATGGATCCGCGCCGCACAGAGATCGTTGCCGCCCACTTAGAAAGCTGTACCCGATGCCAAGTCGAAACCGAGACGCTGAGGCGAGTGATCGCAGAAATTCGCCGGCTGCGACCCGATCTCAACCTTGCCGCATACACCCAACTGGTAACAACCCTCGACGAGCTCACAAAGCGCCCATCTCCCTAACCTTGTCTATCTTGCGCCGCTCAACCGGTCACAACAAACCCGCAAAACAACGCCCAGGAAGATTCGCGTGATCGATACAAAGTGCACCCGCCTGGTACTTGTCGGTGCCGGCCACGCCCACCTGCACCTGATTAACCGTGCCGCGACCTTGCGTCAAGCAGGGATCGATGTGACGCTTGTGGCGCCGCGATGGTTTCAGTACAGCGGCTTGGCCACGGGCGTAGCCGCCGGGCTTATTTCAGCGAGCTTGGCCACCATCGACGTGGCCAAGCTCGCTGCCCGACAAAACGT
>JBBDST010000017.1:0-44344 GCA_040904765.1 Nitriliruptoraceae bacterium | reverse complement strand
GCAAAACACGGCAACCGGGCAGCGTCAGGCACGTGTGGCAGTGCCGATCTTTTAGAACAGCTTGGGGTTGTAATTGAACTGGACCCAACTGCCGCAGCCGAACAGCTGACCCAAGTCGGGTTCACATTCCTGTTTGCTCGCACCTACCATCCGGCAGTGCGTTTTGTTGCAACTGCCCGCCAAGAACTGCGCATCCCGACCGTGTTTAATCTGCTTGGGCCATTAGCAAACCCGGCAGGTGCACCCCACCAGACGGTCGGGGTGGCCAACCCGAGTGCGGCTCAAGTGATGATTGAGGCCCTAAAGAGCCTAAACAAACGACGTGCGATGGTGTTCACCGGTAGTGACGGGCTGGATGAACTCACCACTACCGGCACCAGTCTGTTCTACGAACTGTGCGAAGACGGCCAGATCCGTCAAGGCACCATTGATCCGCAGACGTTTGGGATCCCGTATGCCACAGCAGATGCGTTGCGGGGCGGCGACTGTGCAGATAATGCCGCTATCGCTCGCGACGTCTTATCAGGGGGGCGTGGAGCGGCGCATGACATCGTGGCGTTGAACGCCGGGGCTGCGCTGTACATCGCAGGTGGAGCAGACACGTTGGCTGGCGGGGTTGATCAAGCCCGTGATGTACTCGTCAGCGGCGCGGCCGCACGTGTCCTTGAGGACTTAATAGCGCCTGGCTGCTAGTAGCCGCCAAAATGCTATTGCGGTTCGGGGCGCTCAGTCGCGCTTCGCCGCCTGGATGCCAGTGTCCGGTTTGGATCTGGCCAAATTGACGGTCAGTCGTGGGCACTGTGTGAGGCGACAAGATTACGACCTCGTGAAGGTCGCCGCGAGCTTCGTCATCCTTGATTGCCTCGCCAATGACTCGGTTGCGCATGCGTTACTGGTATCTGTGATCGGTCGGAACAAAACGTGGTCGTGCTGACAAGTGGGCATGAGATATCTGCGCGCCTGCAGATATGTGGGTTTTGTGCGTGCAACATTTCAACGCGAAGTCGCGAGAGATTAGGTTGGACAAGTTAGGTCCATAGGTCTATGGTCACTGACGTTAGTTGTAGGTACAAGCAACACGTGCGATGGCTAACTCGAATGTCGCCCGACCGACGCGAGGGTTCACTTGGCTAGCTTGAACGAAAGCACTAGCAGCACGTCGAGCGAAGAGTCTGATCGCCTGATTCAAAGTGTGTTAAAGCTGATCCGGAATCGATTTAGCTTGGATGTCTCGTTCATCTCCCAGGTAACGGACGGACATCGCACGTTCCGATTCGTAGAGGCCGATGACGGATCTTTGGTTCAGGTTGGAGGGTCTGATCCGATCGAAGACAGCTACTGCGGCTACGTCTTGGACGGGTCGCTACCGGAGTTCCTTCGTGACCCATCCCAGCACCCCGTGTCGGCGGCGATCCCCGCAACATTCGACATCCCGGTCGGAACCCATCTGAGTGTGCCGATCAGATTCAGCGATGGCTCGGTGTATGGAACGTTGTGCTCGTTTGGCTATGAGGTGCACGACGACTTAGATGAACGTGACCTAGACTTGCTGCACGTCTTGGCCGCCATGATTGCAGACTACGTCGAAGAATCAGAAGCGGTGCGACAAGCAGAGGATGAACGCGCGACCATGCTCCTCAATTTGCAGGTTGATCACGATCTTTTCGTTGTATTTCAGCCGATCGTCGAGCTTGGGAGCCACAAGGTGGTTGGTGTAGAAGCGCTCGCACGGTTCCCCGGCTTGGGCACGGGTCCTGCTGAGGTGTTCGATGAGGCATGGAGTTGCGGCGTTGGTGTGGATTTAGAGCTGCGGGCCGCGGAGGCTGCGCTGGCCTATTTTGATCGCCTGCCGGATGATCTTTACATGGCGCTCAACGTGGCCCCGGCCACGCTGGGATCTAATCGGTTCCTCGATCTGGTCGAACAGGGCACAGAGAGCTGTTCCCAGCGTATCGTCGTTGAGATCACCGAACACGCCGCGGTTAAGGATTACCCTATCTTCAAGCAGCAGCGTCAAACGCTGCGCGATCTTGGGGTGCGCTTTGCGGTCGACGATGTTGGAACGGGCTATTCAGGCCTAGATCACATGCTGCGTGTCGAACCAGACATCTTTAAACTCGATGGAGCACTTATTGAGGGGATCGATACGAGCCCAGGTAAGCAGGCCATGGTTGCAGCACTACAGAGCTACGCGGCACGGATCGACACGCGGGTGATTGCCGAACGCGTTGAGACCCAGGCGGAATGCGATGCCCTAAGCATCCTAGGCATCGAATACGTCTAGGGTTATCTCTTTGCGAAGCCGGTATCCTTTGGGGAACTCCATCTCGGTGAAGCGTCAATTTAGTTGTCGCCGAATGGCCGACGAGACGGCCGGCGCCAGATTGGTCAACCAGCCCTATGAGGCACTCTTAAGCGCCGCGGCGGCCCGTATCTACAAATCATGGACGACGTTTACCTGTTCGTAGCTGCCGAAAAGTCGGCCTGCCGCAATGCTTGTTGCTGTTGACGTCGCAGTTGACGGCCTTCAATGAGCGTCGCGTGAAGGGCCTGTCCGCCACGACACGCCACCGCAAAACCGTTGCTCGAAGACACAATACGGGTCGTGGTGTCGTTGAGCCAAGCAGCAAGCAGCATCGTTTCTTCTGCGGTCGGTACGACCGTGGCTTGGTCGGTCACTTCAGCCGCCCACGCCCACGTCAACGCTTCCGTGTCACTGAGACGATGACGATGAGTTTTGGCGGCAACAAATGCCCCATTACGACACGACAGCGTGTCGCAACCTTGTGTCGTGTGACGCAACGCAACGAGCGTGCCTGCAACGCGCAACGCAGACAGTTGGCGGGCGCGATGCAAAGCAAATGCAAGCTGATGCAACGTGTCACGTACCGTCGTGGCTTCTTCGAATCGGTGCGTGTTGGCCCGGACGGTCATGCTGTCGCGCAAAGATGCAAGGAGCCCAGTTGGATCGGCAAGGCTTGTGCTTGCAGCTAACACGCTCGGCAGATAACCCGCAATGTCGACTGTGCCGTCGCACGGTGCCGGACATTTGTTCACGTCTTTACGGATGCACGCCGGATGATTCTGGGCGCGACGAATCGGCATCGTGCAGTCCCGCAGACCCGTGACGTCAGCGACTGTTTCAACAAAGCGTGTTGCCTGGCGATGTGACGCAAATGGACCAAGGCGATCAGTGGTGTTCGCATGCGGATCGTGCGTAACAATCTTTAGGCGCGGAAAAGCCTCCGTTGTCAATACAACATCGACGTGGCGTTCGGGCCGGCGGTGACGGACGTTGTAGCGCGGCTGTTCAACCGCGATTGCCCGCAGTTCACATACTTCGGCTTCAAGCACCGTGTCGGTGATGTCCCAGCGAATCGTCTTCGTGTCGCGCACCAGCGCAGCTACCCGCCGGCGATTGTCCGCACCAAAATAGCTGCTGAGCCGCTGGCGCAGATCAGTTGCTTTACCCACGTACAACGTTTCGTCGTTGGGACCGATAAACCGGTAGACGCCGGCAGTGTTGGGCGCGTCAGCGATCAGTGACTTGCGTCGCGCTTGTGGGGTTGAACTTGAGCGCGTCAACGCGTGCAGATCGTCGACAGTGGTCGCACCAAAACCTGCGGCTCGTTCCACCAGGGCATGGAACACGTGCACGGTCGCTCGGGCGTCGGTTAACGCACGATGGTCAGGTGCAATCGGGCTTTGAAAGCGTTGTGCCAGCGTGCTCAAACGAAAATTGCGTACCTCATCGCCAAGCAAACGACGTGCCAGACGTAGCGTATCTAACGTCTGTGGAGCGAACGTTTCGCCATACACCCGGCTAACAGCTGCACGGAGAAAACCCACGTCAAACGGCACGTTATGGGCGATGAGGGGATGTGTGCTGGCAAAAGAGAGAAACTGTGGCAAGACGGATTCGAGCGGAGGAGCAGACGCAAGCATCGCGTCAGTGATGCCCGTGATTGCTGTAATGCGCGCCGGCAGCGGCGTTTCGATGCGAATGAAACTGGCGAACTCGCCGACGACTTCGCCTCCGCAAATCTTCACTGCACCAATCTCGGTGATGCTGCTTGCTTGCGGATCAAGACCGGACGTTTCCAAGTCGACCACCACAAAGGTGGCGTCAAACAAAGGGATGCCGCGATCGTCAAGGCTCAATTGGGTCACTGGCCGCATTCAGTGCCGCCTGTCATCTCATGTGTCCACTTGCCACTATCTGCACGCCTACGGTAGCGCAGTACGAACACACGTTCGAGCATACGTGTGCATCAGTGACGTTGACATAACGGACAGAAGGTGGTGCCCCGCTGAGCGATCACTGTACGGCGAAACGGCGTGTCGCACCGTGGGCAGTTAGCACCGGCCTTGCCATACACGTTGAGTGAGGAAGCGAAACGCCCCGACGCGCCATTTACGAGCTGATAGTTGCGAAAGGTGGTGCCTTCACGTTCCACCGCTGCAGCCAAAATACGAATCAGTTCGCCATGCAGCCGGGTCGCCCGCATGGCACCAACACGCCTTGTTGCCGGATGGATCCGTGCCGCCCACAACGCTTCGTCAGCATAAATATTGCCCACTCCGGCAACAAGGCGCTGATTGAGTAACGCGGCTTTGACCGGCGTACGGCTAGCTCGCAGGGATACGGCAAAATTAGTGGCGGTAAAACTGCCATCAAGTGGTTCAGGGCCAAGTGCCTGCAACGTTGGAATGGAGGTGTAGACACCCAAAGGGACGACACACACGCGGCCAAAACGGCGCGGGTCGCGAAACGTCAACTGGTCACTGCCATCAAGGGTGAACGTAACGCGAACATGCGGTTCGTTGGGAGTAAAACCAAGCACACCGGTCATGCCAAGATGAATCACCAGTTCCGCATCACAGCGGTTACTTGTCGGATCGATCAGCGGCAGCAACAGATATTTTCCTCGTCGATGCACCGTATCGATCCGCCGATTAAGCGCATCACCGAGGGCATAGATGCGCCGTGACGGGTAGGGGTCGCGGGTGACAGCTGTGATCGTTCGGCCGCGAACATGCGGAAGTACCTGGCGGCGGACTGATTCGACTTCGGGAAGCTCAGGCATGCCGGCAGTGTAGAACGTCCGTTACCGTTGGTAGCAGACAACACGCGTGAAGGATGATGGGTGAGTGAGAGGCAACGCCGCAACGACGGCGCGCCAGAACAGCAACGGCCCCGCGATCGCACCGGACGGCCACTTGCCTATGACACATCAGAACCGTTCTTAGCTGAGCAACACGATCCGGTCAGTGTCGAACATGCTTTGCAGCTTGGACGCGATCTGTGGAACGAACACCGCTTCTTTGAAGCCCACGAATGTCTCGAAGCGGTCTGGCATGCGGCACCTAGACACGATCGGGACCTGTGGCAAGGCGTCATCCAGATTGCGGTTGCCCAGGTGCACCGTCAACGCGGCAACCCGGCCGGTTCAATCCAACTGTATGTGCGTGCTGGCCAACATTTAGCGGAGTATCCCCCTGTGTGGCGCGGCATTGAAGTTGCCAAGCTTCGCCGTTATGCCCAAGCGGCAGTAGCCGCGTTATGTGACGAAACAGACCCACCTGAGGCACCCGTTTTTCCTGACACGTCAGGTGGCGCCTGGTTTGCCTATACCGACACGCAAGACGCGCCGTCAGACAGTCAAACGCCGCTGAGCAATGAGCCCCGTTGGTTAAGTGAAGGCTTGCGGCGTACACCCCAGCGCAAGCCGACCGGCTAACGTCTTCATCTGCCCCATATTTTGACCCGAAGGACACCACGGTGACCACGAACGACACACCGAACACGCCGGTTGCGCCAATCCGTTATCGCTGTGACGGCTGCGGCAATGTCACCCGCTTTGACGTAGTCGCAACGTCACGGACTCGCCGGTTTGCGCATTACGACCTAGCGGGAGCTGTCACGATCGAAGAAGAAACGGTGCTGGATGAAACGATCGAATCGGTGACCTGCCACTGGTGTGGCCGTAGTGACGCCATTTCACGTGAAGCAGGGCCAAGCGGCAGCGCGTGAACACCAACGGGCAACCCCCTTTACGGGTGCTGTGGGTCAGCAATGACTTGCCGCCACGCCGCGGCGGTATCCAATCGTTTATCGGGGCGCTGCTCAACCAGACGTTTGTTGGCACCACCCATGTCATTGGGCCGGCCGGCCCACCCGACGCACACGCGTTTGATGCGACCCAGCCCTACACCACGTCGCGCTTGTCCGGCCGGGTATTACCGACACGTGCGACTTTGCGCCATGTCTTCAATGCTGCCGCCACACACCGCGCTGAGCTCATCATTTTGGGTGCGTTATGGCCGTTAGGTGAACTTGCCGGTCCGCTCACCCGCACGTTGAACATTCCGGTCATGGCCTTATCCCACGGCCATGAAGCCGGCCTCATGCAGGTCGGGGGAGCGCCGCTAATCAGACGAGCCACCCGCCACTTGGCTGGCTTAACCACTATCGCGACGTTTACAGAAACTAAACTTGCACCCGCGAACCAGGCGGCGGCAACGTTTCATTTGCCGCCAGGGGTTGACACCGACCGGTTCTCTCCAGACGCCGGACCAAGACCCGCATGCCTTGAACCGATCCCGTTTGACGCCCCGATCGTTGGTGGCGTATCGCGATTGGTGGTGCGTAAAGGCTTCGACCGGCTCATTGATGCCTGGGGGCAGATCAGCGCTGCCCATCCTGACGCTTGGCTTGTGATTGCCGGTGACGGGCCGGACCGCTCCCGTCTTGAACGACTCGTGGACAAAACGAACGGACGCCAGGTGCTATTCACCGGTGCGACCGATCACACCGAACTGCCTGCTCTTTACAGTGCCTTTTCGGTGTTCGCTGCACCTGTCCGAACCCGTAACCTTGGCCTTGACGTTGAAGGGCTCGGAATGGTGTTTCTCGAAGCGCAAGCCTGTGGGGTTCCGTTGGTTGTCGGCAACTCCGGTGGTGCACCCGAAACGGTGTGTGACCCCAGCTATGGCACGGTGGTAGACGGCCGCAACCCAAACGCCATCGCCACGGCAGTAACCGACTGGCTGGCTGATCCACTGCGCTGCGACATTGCCCGCCAAGCAGCCCGCAGTGCTGCTGTTACCCACTGGTCATGGGAGCTAATCACTACCCGATTTCAGGCGATCTCACGTGAAGTTACGGCCCGCTACCACCACAGGCAGGTGTGAGATGCCCGCCCCGATTGCGGTCGGTATGGACATTGGAGGTACGCATCTGCGGGCCGGGATTGTCGACGAAAACGGACACGTACAGCACTTCACACACGTTGCCACCCGTCATGCAAGTAATGCCGAACTCGTTACCCAAATAGGCGACATACTCGCAACCTTTCCGCCACACCTACCGGTAGGGATCGCGATCGCAGGTCTGGTTGACGCCACCGGCACACTTCAGACCAGCCCAAACCTGCCCCAGATCACCTATCCGTTGCCACTGGCGCAAACCCTCACCGAACGCTGTCAACGCCGCGTCGTCGTTGGCAACGACGCGTCCTATGCGGCCACGGCTGAACATCGTTTTGGCGCCGGACAAAATGTCTCGTCGATGCTGATGGTCACGATCGGTACCGGTGTTGGTGCCGGCATCGTGATGGATTCGAAACTGGTCACCGGCCAGAACGGATTTGCCGGCGAGTTTGGCCACATGCGCTTAAGCGCCCTGCCGGATGTTGGTGAGACGGGTAGTGAAACCGTCGAGACCTACCTTTCAGGCACAGGCATTGCGGCGCGTGCAAACCGCCACCGTGACGGCCAAGAGTTACGCACTGAAGACATCGTTGGCTTAGCCAATGCTGGCGATACTGCAGCGCTGGCTCTGCTGCACGACGCCGGACAGGTCCTTGGTATCGCGTTAGCTAACGTCGTCAATCTGCTTGATGTGGCGGTATGCGTGATCGGTGGTGGTGCCGGAGTTGGTTTGTGGCCGTTCATCTCCAGCGCAGCGTCTGAAACGCTGTCAAGTTACCTGTTAGGTGGCGTTAACGTCAGGCAACCCCCACCACTGCGCCTGGCCGTGTTGGGCGACACAGCCGGAGTTATCGGTGCGGCCGTGACGGCAGCGAACCAAGGGTAAAACAATGAATGCGTACCAAACTTATCCGCGCAGATCGGCGATCACCCGACGGTTCACGCTCGGCCTGCCACGCAGTTTCCGCTCGCTTATTACCGCTGACGGACCGGCGATCTTTTTCTTGCGGGCAGTAAGCGGCGACGATCCGGTGCATCAACTGCTGCGGCTGAACCCGCTCACGGGTGAAGAAACCGTAATCGTTGATGCCTATGCGTTAAACGTCGACGCCAGTCAGATCACTGCAGAAGAACGCGCTCAACGTGAACGCTTGCGCGAACAAGCATCAGGCGTGACCGCCTATGACATGAATACTGACGGCACCCGGATCGTGTTTACGCTCGGCGGAGAACTATTTACCACCACCACCCCATTCACCACCGTCACGCCCCGTGGTGTTACCGGCGCTTTTGATCCCAGAATCGCACCAGATGGCCGTCACGTTGCGTTTCATCGTGACGGTGGGGTCACCGTGATGGCGTATGACACCGGCCTACTCGCCAGCCTGTTTGAGGGCGAAGACAGCGTCTTTTACGGCCGTGCCGAATTCATCGCTGCCGAAGAAATGGGCCGCACCCGAGGCTTATGGTGGCTGCCAGATAGCACCACAGTGCTTGCCACCCGGGTTGATGAATCGCCGGTAGATATCTGGCATATCAGCGACCCAGCTCGCCCGACTACAGCCTCACGTCCCGTCGCCTACCCGGCTGCTGGCAGCGCAAACGCGCTTGTGAGCTTGCACACGGCGAACATGCAAACTGGCACCAAGACTACGATCGCACTGCCAGCGGCACACCCGTATCTTGCACGTGTAAGTGTCAGTGTTGATGGTGTCGTCATCATGAGCCAGTCACGCGATCAACGCGACGTCCAATATGCGTTGCTTGATGCAACCGCCGAGCAGGCAGAACTGATTCGCAGCGTAAAAGCAGACCCGTGGGTCGAACTGATCGCCGGCACTCCCCGCTGGCATGACGGCCAACTCGTTACCGTTGAGGACCGTCCAACCACAACCGGCGCGATCGCCCGGCAGGTGTGTGTTGATGGCGTCGCGGTGTCGCCATGCGAGCTGTATGTCCGTGACGTCGTGTCGGTGGACGCTACCGCCATTGTGGTGCACGCCAGTATGCATGATGCGACCACCATCGCGCCCTACATCGTGCTGCGAGATGAAGCCGGCAGCGCGCACAAGGTGGCGTTTCCTACCGGCGTCGATGACGGCATCCATGCAGTGATTGCACCGCTGACGCCAGATGGCTGGTGGGTGCACAGCCATACGGGTATGACAGAGGTCCAAACGGTCTATATGGCAACTGCAAGCCTGACAGGTGCACTAGCTACTTGTGCGATAACAGTCACAGCCGAACAGCCTGGCTTTGTCCCAAAGGTGAGGCTGCTGACACTTGGCGAACGGCAACTAAACGCTGCTCTCATCCTGCCAGAAGGGGCCGATGCAACCACCAAACTGCCGGTGTTGCTTGACCCCTACGGCGGTCCTCACGCCCAGCGGGTGTTACGCCATGCCGGCATGTACCTGTCGTCGGCGTGGTTTGCCGCTCAAGGGTTTGCGGTGCTGATCATCGATGGTCAAGGCACGCCAGGTCGCGATCCGATGTTTGAATATGCTCTGGCACACGATCTGTCGCTCACTTTGGATGATCAGATTGCTGGGCTTCACGCCGCGGCAGCGCACGAGCCAAGATTGGACCTTGACCGGGTTGCGATTCGCGGCTGGTCGTTTGGTGGCTATCTTGCCGCCCTTGGCGTGTTGCGTCGCCCTGATGTGTTTCATGCGGCCGTTGCTGGCGCGCCAGTCACGTACTGGCAGTGGTATGACACCCACTACACCGAACGGTATCTCGGTCATCCAGACGAACAGCCTGAGGCGTATCGGCGGTCTAATCTGATCAGCGAAAATGTAAGCCTGAACGGTGCCGCCCCATGGGATGAGGCAAATCCGCCTGCGCTGATGCTGATACATGGGCTCGCTGACGACAACGTCGTTGCTGCCCACACTCTGGCGTTGTCGTCCGCCCTGTTGGCTGACAACCGCCCCCATCAGGTGCTGCCATTAAGCGGCGTTACCCACATGACCGCACAAGAACAAGTCGCTGAAGCGCTCCTTTTGCAGCAGGCACGCTTTCTTCGTGCAGCGTTACATCACCGATAGCTACCAGCGTCGTCGGTCGTCGAAACCGCTATCACCACCATCACGTTGGGCACGTTTGCCGATCAGATAGATCAATCCACCCATCACCACCAGCACAATGAACGGGTTTCGCAGCACCCCAAACAGCAACATGGCAATCAGAATCAGCCCGATCGGGCGGGCAATTTTTGCCATCCGCTCGCTGGCAAGCGCACGGGGATCAGTGTTTGGGTTATCTGCCCCCTTCACCGCCCGAACACGCCGTTTTGGTCCTACAACGCCAGACGGTTTCGCAGCAGCGCGCGCAATCGCATCCATGTTGTTCAACAGTTGACGGTTTGCTTCTTCTGCTTCGTCATCGGGCACGGTGACAATCACACCGTCACGGACACGCTGTGCCGCAGGATGTAACCCGGCACGCTGCAGCACGTCGACAAGCACAAGGGCTTGTTCGGCCGACCAAGTTCCCAGTTCTTCTGCCACGCTTACCCTCACAGACGGTCATCTACAGAGTAACGGTATGGTGTGTCCGTCTGGCTCGAAAGTTTCTGTACGGCCAGCACCTCGCTCATTGTTCGTTAGGCTACCGGCGTTTACGGACGGTAATTGTGCGTAAGGAATCCTCAATGTCGCAACTCGACGATGCACCCGTCTTATATCGGTCGTTGCGTCGCGTCCTGCCATCGATACTGCACCGGTATCTCGACCTGACCATTGTCGGACTCGAACATATTCCACGGGACACATCGGCGATCATCACGCCGAATCATCTGTCGTTTATCGACTCGATCTTGATGCCCCTTGACATTCCACGGCCCGTCTATTTTCTGGGGAAAGTTGAATACTTTCGGTCATGGCGTACCCGCTGGTTTTTTTCGGCAG
Source organism: Nitriliruptoraceae bacterium (assembly GCA_040904765.1). GTDB lineage: Bacteria > Actinomycetota > Nitriliruptoria > Nitriliruptorales > Nitriliruptoraceae > JBBDST01. Next base: position 33,221 of record JBBDST010000017.1, on the reverse strand, counting down.
TTGGAGTAGTGCCAACCCACCGCAGTGGAGGCGACCGCAGCCAAGACAGTCTTAACGCTGGTCGCCAACTGCTTGAGGCCGGCGCGCTGTTAGGGATTTATCCCGAAGGCACCCGCAGCCCAGACGGCCAGCTGTATCGCGGTAAAACCGGTGCCGCACGTCTGGCATTACGTGCTGGCGTGCCGGTGATTCCCTGCGGCATCAGTGGCACCCGTGCGGTCATGCCGGAAGGCTCACGAGCTTTAAAACGTGGCCATGTCACCGTCACGTTTGCCCCACCGGTTGATTTGGCTACCTATGGCAGCGGCGACGATCCAGCAACGTTGCGTCAAGCCACCAACGTCATTACCCAACACATTCAGACAATCACCGGGCAAACGTATGTCGACTGTTACGCCGGCGATGTGAAAAACGGCACGACCGTTAATTTTCCGCAGGATCCAGACGCAACGACAGCGAATTGATGCAGTACCGCAGGCCCGTCGGTTGCTCTGGTGCGTCGTTAAACACGTGACCCAGATGCCCGTCACAGACGTGGCAACGCACTTCGACCCGCCGCATGCCGTGACTGACATCGGCATGTTCACTCACAACATCGTCTGTCATTGGCGTGTAAAAACTTGGCCAGCCACAGTGCGCATCAAATTTGGTGCCGGCGTCAAACAGGGCCGTGTCACAGCCCGCACACCGGTAGATACCTGGGGTGGTTGTATCCCAGTATTCGCCGGTAAATGCCGGTTCAGTGCCGGCCTGTCGCAATACGGCGTAACGAGCCCCGCCAAGATAGGCCTTCCAGTCCTCATCAGACCGTGCCGGCATGTCCCCTGTCGCCTCACCCACGCTCTACCCTTTCGGCTTTGCCGTCATTGTCGCCTAGGGTAGCGGTCAGGGTTTGTCACCTGTCGTGACGGGCCGACCGTGCAGCAAAACGAGCTGGTGGCGAGGTTTTTTGGTGAACGTCGAACATTCCGCGCGTCGCGACGTCGCCGCCACCGTTGCCCGTGAAGCAGGCATGCTGCTGGCGGACTATGCCGCCCAGCAGGCCTTAGGGGCAAAACTTGACGTGACGACGAAAACGTCACTCACTGACCCGGTATCAAACGCCGATCGTGCTAGCGAACAGCACATCACGGCAGCGTTACATCAAGCGTTTCCTACCGATGGCATTATCACCGAAGAAGGGCAGGGTGAAACCCCCAGCACGTCGGGCTACTGGTGGGTAATTGACCCACTTGATGGCACAGTCAATTTTCTGTATGGCATCCCGCTGTGGTGTGTGTCGATCGCCTGTGTCGATAGTTTCGGAACCGCGGCGGCAGCGATTTACCATCCGGCAGCAGACGAACTGTTCACTGCCGTACGTGGCGGCGGCGCGTTTTTGAACGGCACGCCACTGGCAGGCGCAACCGACGTGCCGTTGCACCAAAGTTTGATTGCAACCGGTTTTTCGTACGAAGCCAAAGCACGTGAACCGCAAGGTCACGAGTTGGCCGACCTGCTGCCGCACGTGCGAGATATTCGTCGTGGCGGCGCTGCCGCACTTGATCTGGCATGGGTTGCGTGCGGCCGTTATACCGCCTATTTCGAAATGACGTTGAAAACGTGGGATTGGGCCGCAGGCGCACTCATCGTCACCGAAGCGGGCGGTGTGGTGCAAAGCTTTCTGCGCCACGTGGCAGGGAGCGATCGGCAGCTGGTCATTGCCGGACCAGCGGGTGTAAACGATCTTTTGTGTCAGTGGCAGCGCCGCCATGCGACCCTACGGGCAGTCGAACTTGCCGCGTTGATCAAAACCCACACAGGCGGCAAAGGACGGCAGGATGACTGAGCAGTTGCGACGCTGTGACGCCTGCGCCGCGCCAGTCTTTGCTGAACGTGTGTTGTGCCCTCAGTGTGGCCGTGACCTCGATGAACTAGACGCGCCACTGGCCTGGCCATACGCGCACACACCGTTTGAGCCACAGGCGCCACCGGTCAGAAAACGCGCGGTACGACGCGTTATTGTGCTCTTGTTGCTCATCGCCTTTGTGGCCGCAGGTGTCGTCATCGCACGACTGCTTGTCACCAACGAAGAAGACCCACTCGTGATGCCAGCAGCACAACGCGAACTGGCTTCAGAAACAGCTCGCAGTATCAGCGAAATCGGCACGCTTGGTGCTGGCGATGACCCGGACGCGCTTGGTAACGCCAGGGCGATGGTGGATGGGGACAGCAGTACCGCCTGGTTTGGCGAAGCACCCACCTTAGGCTTTGTTGGCCGTGAACAGATTCTCCTCCGTTTGGACCAACCGGCGTGGGTGTCACGGCTTGTCATTGCAAACGGGGTGCACGCCAGTTTGGATACGTACGACGCTCATGGACGGATGCGAACCGTTGAACTGACGTTTGACGGCGGTATAACCCGTACAGTCTCACTGCTTGACATCGGCCGGATCAGCCAACAGATCATGCTCCCTGAACCAACCCTCACCACGTCACTGAAACTAACGGTGCTGGCTGTCTACCCTGGCCAGCAGGTGCGCGATGTGGCAGTCACCACCCTTGAAGTACGCGGCTACAACCCAAACCCGACCCAAAAACAACTTGCCGAACAACGCGCTGAAGATCTCCCGGCAGTCGAGGCCGTCGCACCCCGTTAACGTATGGACCGTACGCTTATTCGCGTCCGGTGTCGCCGCCGCCGTTGGTATCGAGGAGATCAACGTGTCCAAAGAGCCTCAGATCGAACCGGATCCGCAGTTTCTTAACGATCTCACTGAACTTGGATTCACGATCACGCAACAATCGCGGCGCAGTGTCACTGCAATCCTGACGTTCAACCGCTACTTGACCTTCACCGTGCACGACTACGGCGACTGCTGTGTCGTTTCCTGGGTCGTCGCCTTCGGCGAATTCGCCGAAAAAAACGGCTGGCTGCTCGGGGTCACCGACACGTCAACCGCCGAACTGTACCCCCGTGCCGATGTACGTCTTGCACGAGATAGCGATGCTGTGCGCGCCGAAATAACCCGCACCTTGCAGACCTTTAGGATCGACTTTGGGGACCTGGGGCATTAGACCGGCGGTTTAGCCAACGTCTCACCTGAGGGGGCACAAGCGCCACATCACTTTGCGACAACCGTTGGCCTGCCTTCGCCGCCCGACGTGCGCCACGAATCGTCACCGAACCCACAATCACCACTTCACCAAAAAGTGCCAGCAATAGCACTAGGCCAATTGTTTCTGCCACCATCTGGCCACTCAAACCGGCGTTTATCATCGCCCGTAACACCACTAGGGCGAGCGTCAACCCGCCAAGTGCGACCGCGAAACGGCGCATCCGATTGGCCGTGTCAGCAAACGAAACGATCAGCTCACGACCGGAACCACCGGCACCATCAAACGCAGTCATCACGACCCCGATGTCGGCAGCATGTCAAGCACACGCCGCAATTCAGCTTCGTCCAGCACGTTATCGAAACGGGCCATGACTGTGCCGGTTTCATCAGCAACAAACAGCCACGGTTCGTTGCCGCCCGTTTCGGTCTGAATCAACGCTGCCGCCGCGTCATTTAACTGTTGCTCCTCAAAATCTTCCCACACTTCAAGATGCACAAACGCGATCGCATCGCCATAGTCGTTTGCCAAGGCCGCAATCACGTCAACCAGTGGGCCACAAAAGCGACTGACGCAGTACACCGGCGTAGCAACCAGTACAACAACAGGCCTGCCGGCATCAAGCGCATCAACAATTCTGGTGTCGTGCAGATGCTCATCAGGAATCTGATCGCCATCGTTTTGAGCGCGCGAATCAAGCGCTACCGAACGGATCGTGCCACGAGCTACGTCATCAAGCGTAAAGTTGGCGATACGTGGCATCGATTCGCCAACTTGCAACACTTCTGCTGCTTCAGCGACGAAGAAACGTTGCTGGCCTTCAGCCACCGTGCCGTCATCGAAAGTGGCGCGGACTTGAAGCCCCCAGTAGCCGTCATCAGCGAAGGTCACGTCAGCTTGATAAACGCCTGCACCCGTGTCGGTAGACAGTTGTGGAATAGCCACGTCAGGATCAAAGTCAGCTGGCGCGATCCCGGGTACGGGCAAAAAGGTTGCGTCATAACGGCCATCAACCGTGCCGGCTGTAGCATCTGCGTCACCCAAATAGACCAGCGTGAACTCAACTTCGCCACCAATAACAAGCTGTCGTTCGGCCGTAAACACGCCTGCCATGAGCCGCTGATCTTCACCGACCGCAAGATCGAAACTCGCAACCGCAATCGACAGCTCACTTGGATATTCCACCGGCGGCGCAGCGTCATCAGCCGCCGTCGAACATCCAGCTACAAGGCCTCCAACAACAAGTAGCGTTAGAGCCGCAATGAGGCGAGACGTATACGGCGCAAGATTTTTATGTAAGGCAGACATAGTGAACTCCACAATCACGTGTTCGATAAGGGTACGGGATACCTCTCCGTCGATTGTGCGGAGGTTTGTCATTGTCGCCGCCCTACTACTTAGTTCGTGCACGAGCACGCCAGTTATTGATGACCGTCCGGCGATACGTATCGGCGCTGGCGCGGACACGGAATCACAGTTAATCGCCGAAATTATGGTGGTTGCATTCGCTCAAGCAAACTTGCCCGCAGAAGTACGCACCTTATCTGGCAATGTGGCGGCGCGACGGGCCTTGCTGGATAACCGGATCGACATCAGGGTTGCATACACCGGCGAGTCGTGGCTTGATGTCCTTGCACGACCTGATCCGCCTAGTTCACCGAGAGACAGTTTCACTGCAGTTCGTGATTTCGATCAGAACCTGCCCGTGATCTGGCTCACCCCGCCGTTTGGTACCGGCTTTAGTGAACCGCCCGCAAATGCCACGTTTGCACTGGTCATCGATCCAAACAGTGAACTGGGGCCGCTTGACACCATGTCGCAGCTGGCCAGTGTCCTGTCGGTAAATCCCGAAGCTGCCCTTTGTGTCGATGACGAATTTCGCGAACGCCCTGACGGGCTACGGTCGCTGCTCGCCGTCTATAGCGTGCGCAGCAACCAGCCGGTGATTCCTGCGACACCACAAGAAGCAGTGTTAGCGGTTGCCGCAGGAGAGTGTGTCGCAGGCTTAACCACGACTACCGACGGAACTGCCTGGCTGCTTGGATTACGCCCATTGAGAGACGATCTTGGTGTGTTCCCCGCGTTTATTGTCGTCTTTCAGATGCGTGCAGACCTAGAACAACGCATCCCAGAAGTCACAGCCATTTTGGCTCCACTCACCAGTGGGCTCACCACCGAAACATTAGGGCAGTTAAACGCCCGGATAGTGGCAGGCGAGTCCCTGCGCGACACGGCCCAAGACGCACTCGTCATACTTACCGAACAAAGCGGTAGTTAAAGCCGCGACGCTGCCGTTAATGGCCCAAAGTTGCAAGGTGCTGTTGCATGCGAAACAGCACCGCCCGCAAGCCGATGAGACGTTGTTGAGAAAGTTGACCACTCAAACCCAGCGCAGTAGGGATATCACGATTGATCGCCAAAATTGCGTTACGCGACACGCCGTTCAAACCGGCATATAGCAAACCCACATAGCCGTTGGCGGTAACCGCATGCGGCGAGACGTGAAACGCCAACGTGACCGTATCGTCAGCTCCCACACTGACCGCGAACGCCAACGGCGATTGGCATTCGAGAACCGCTTCAAAAACCTGATCGGCCACTGCGGCTGTAGAGGGCTGCGGCAGCTGAGCGGCATAGTCAGCCAGAAATTCCAGTTTAAGTTCCCACGGTAAAGCGGCGAACTCGTCAATCAGATCGCGTAACGGCTGCGGGAAACTCACAGGGCAGTCCTCTCACGGTTGCGGGGCCCACAAGCAGCAAGTTCAAAAGTGTTACACCGCAAGGCTAGGCTCAAATTGCAACGATCCAATCTAAACAACACTGCCTTGCCGCAACACCGGTTGGGCACGGGAAGGTCACACCGTGAAAAACCCGCTGTTTGTTCCTGGCAACGACGCCGTCAGAATTCCGAAAGCTTTTGCTGGAGCCACCGACTCAATCATTCTCGATCTTGAAGACGCCGTAGCGACCGCCGAAAAGGCAACAGCAAGAGTGTTCACTCGCGACATCGTCACCGAGTATCGCGACCATCCGATTGAAAGTTGGGTGCGCGTAAACGCGTTGACGACCGGCCTCATTGAAGACGACATCATCACTATCGTGGTCGACGGACTCGCTGGCATCGTGTTACCCATGGCGCAATCCGCCGCCGACGTTGAAGCGCTGGATGCGCTGATGACTGCAGCCGAGCAGCAGCAAGGCCTGCCGACCGGCGCGTTACCGATTGTGCCCATTATCGAAACAGCACGCGGTTTCGATGACATCCCTGCGATCGTAAGTGCGTCTTCCCGTGTCACCGCAGCAATGTTTGGCCCGGGCGACTTTACCCTTGACATCGGTGTGACGTTGACGCCGCAAGCTCACGAACTAGACGTCGTTCGCACCTTGTTTCCGATTTACTGTCAGGCGCGCGGCATTGCCGCCATCGACGGCGCCTATCCGTTCATCACTGACCTCGAACAATTCGAAACGACCACCATCGCCGGGAAAAAGATGGGTTTCATCGGTCGGACGGCTCTGCACCCCAAACAGTTGGCTATTGCAGTTGAAGTGTATAAACCAAGCGATGAAGAACTCGCTTGGGCTAAGCGGGTGATTGACGCGTTTACGCAAGCTGAAGCAAAAGGCATCGCCTCGACGACTACGAGTCAAGGGGAATTCGTTGACTACCCGGTTGCCGCACGTGCCAAGGCGCTGCTCGACGGACAGTAAGAGCAAAGTCGTGGGGCCACTATCAGGCCACAGGCACGTGTCGACCCTGTAATACAGAAACGAGTAAAGCGTGGATGACCCCGGTTCAGGCAAAGCGGGATCTGACGTTTCCCCGAACTACTGGGGGGTAGTACTTACCGCGATTTTTGCCACCACCATCGTCGCTATCCCCGTATTTCTGGTTGGTAGTCTCGCCGTGTTCATCGCAGAAGACCTGAATTTTAGTGTCGTTGAACTGGGCAGTGTCGCCAGCGTGTTTTTTGCTGCAGCGGCTGTCGCCTCCGTTGTTGGCGGCCGTATCACCGTACGTTTTGGGCACAAATTGGGGATGTATCTTGGTGTTGGGTCAACTGCGGTAGCTGTACTTGGGATCGGCGTGTTTGCTCAAACGCCGCTTCAGATTGCAATATTGATGGTGTTTGGTGGTGCCGGCAACGGACTGACGCAACCGGCGGTAAATTTTCTCTTGGCACGACGCATCGCGCCAGATCGGCAAGGCCTTGCGTTCGGGGTGAAACAGTCGGCAATTCCGGCTTCAACCTTGTTTGCTGGTCTATCCATTCCGTTGCTCGCGTCAACGTTTGGTTGGCGTTCACCGTTTATCGTGCTGGTTGGGCTGGCTGTTGTTGCGACCGTACTGACACCACGCCGATCAACGGTGATTCCTGGCGCGGTGAAGGCCCGAGGATCAAAAGATGTACGACCAGGTATCAACCTTTACATCCTGGCGTTTGGCGGAGTGCTTGGTTCAGCGGCAGCCAACTCTCTCGGTGCCTTTCTTGTGCTTTCCCTGGTCAACGGGGGAGTGATCGCCTCCACTGCCGGAGTGATCGCTGCTGCCAGTAGCGCTTCGGCAGTGACCGTTCGATTGATCATCGGGAAAGTGTCAGATCGGTTTAAATTCACCAACCTGTATTTTGTCGCAGGTATGCAGGCCGCCGGTGGTGTGGCGTTCATTTGGCTTGGTTTGGTAACCGGTGTTTGGCCGATGACAACACTTGCGATTCTGGCATTTGGAATCGGCTGGGGTTGGCCGGGTCTACTCTTGTTCAACGTAATCCGACGTTTCCCTCTGATCCCTGGGCGTGCCAGCGGTGTAATCCAAAGTAGTGCGTTTGTTGGCGGCATTATTGGGCCATTCACCTTCGGGTTAATCGTTGCTGCGGCCGGTTTCTCTTTGGCTCTGGGTGTAGCCGGACTGGCCTCAGTCGTCGCTGGCGTTGCCATCTTCATTGGCGAAACGCGATTGCGTCAAAACTTGGCTTAAGCGCCACTCTGCTCGAATCTTTGAGGTGTGTATGCGCTCTGTGGTTCTGCCCGGTACGCTACTGGTCTCGCGAAGCAAGGAGTGTGCCCCGATGCCTCTGTCAGAGCATGAAAAGCAGGTTCTTGCCGAGATCGAACGCCAACTCACGGCGGATGATCCGCGTTTTGTTGCGCGTACGCGGCGCACTGTCCGCTCATCAAAGGTTGGCGTAGCGAGTCGTCGTCGTTTGGCGATCATGCTGGCAGTACTTGGGGTCCCCAGTTTGCTGATGCTCGGGGTGTTGTCCTCCCCATGGAACCTGATCGTTGCCGGGGTCGCGATGCTGGCGATCTTCGCCGCGGTACTTTTGGGGGCGTCAGCGTCCAAACAGGATGCTTCGATGGCCACACACGTGCCACCAGACGACCGCCGCTAACCCACGTTTCGTTTCTGCCTTAGGCCGCGTTTGACAGTCTGACTGTCACGTGGCCTTTGTCGTGCGGTGCGAAGCGGCTCCACATCGCCCCACCTCTGGCCGAAGCGATGAAGCAGCGGAGTCAACCCGGCGACAATAGTGGACCAACTCAGCCTAAAATGGAAATTATTCCTCCACAAATATTTATGGTTTTAGGCCAGTAAAAAGTGCAATTTATGCGATATAAACAAATGAATAAAAAAATTGTGGTCTATAGTGGAGTAAAGTGGAGTATATGCGCTAGAGTGGACAAGGACGCACGCGATGGGCGAGCCGGTCAAAAGGAGTGGGGATGTTTCTTGGAGAACATCACCACGCGCTGGATGACAAAGGTCGCGTCATCCTTCCTGCCCGGTTTCGTGACCGACTTTCCAGCGGACTCGTCTTCACGCCATCCCAAGACCGCTGCATCGACGTCTACCCGCTGACTGCGTTTGAACGCCGGGTTGAACAGCTGCGTGACCTGCCACGCGAAGACGAACGTTCCCGTAGTTATCTCCGCGTGTTTCTTGCCGGCGCCCACGAAGAAAAGCCTGACGCCCAAGGACGCGTAACAATCCCAGGGCGACTACGCGGCTACGCGAAACTTTCTAAAGATCTCACCATCAACGGTGCCGACGAAAAAGTCGAAATATGGGACCGCGACGCATGGGAGAGCTACCGCATCGCCGCGGAAGACATCTTCGCCACGCTTGATCGGCCGCTGACATCATGACTGCCGCCACCTTGCCGCACCAACCGGTCATGCGTGAGCGGATTGTCAGCCTGTTTGAAACCGCACCCGAGGGCGTCATAGTTGATGCGACCCTTGGGGCGGCCGGCCACGCGAGTGCCATCGTTGCCGCACGAACCCAGCGGTATGGCCACGCAACGCTGGTTGGCATCGATCAAGACCCGACAGCACTGGAACTGGCCCGCGAGCGTCTGGCCACGTTGATGGCAGACGAGCGCACCACGGTCATTTTTCATAAAGCCCGTTTCGATGCCATTGATGAGGTCTTGGATGCATACGACATCGACGTTATTGCGGGAATTTTGTTCGATCTTGGCGTCTCGTCAATGCATCTGGACCAAGCTGAGCGTGGCTTTAGTTACCGCCAAGACGCTGATCTTGACATGCGCATGGATCCCGAACTGGTCGAAAGTGCCGGCACGCTCGTAAACACGGCGAGTGAAGAGGAACTTGCGCGCATTTTGCGTGAATATGGCGACGAACGTTTCGCGCGGCGGATTGCGCGCAGCATTGTTGAGCACCGTCCCGTCACCCGCACGGTCGCCTTGGCAGAACTGATCCGTGAAGCTATTCCTGCTGCTGCGAGGCGCACCGGAGGTCATCCGGCAACGCGCAGTTTTCAAGCGCTACGGATCGCGGTGAATGGCGAACTCGAGGCTCTTGAGCAGGCACTTCCGCGGGCCCTTAAGCGGCTTGCCCCTGGCGGAGTGATGGCGGTATTGAGCTATCACAGTCTGGAAGACCAGCTGGTCAAGCGTGCGTTTACTACTGCCACGACCGGTTGTGTGTGCCCGCCGAAACTGCCGGTGTGTGCATGTGGCAAGACGGCAGAATTTGGCCTTGTCACCCGCAAAGTAGAACGACCTGACAATGCCGAAATTGCGGCTAATCCCCGGGCATCAGCTGCGCGTTTTCGCGCCATTCGCCGCAACGTCTCAACTGATGATGCGTACACCGCTGCACATCACTCGACACCGAAAAGGCCGTAGTGTGAGTGCTGTCTTTCGTTTCGCGAGTCGCCGCACGGTGACCCAAGAACCCACCAAACCCTATCTTGCGGTGGTTATAGACCCTCCCAAACGGCATGTATTACTTTTTGGTGTGACACTGACAGCATTGATCTGTGCCGTCATCTTTGGGGCGGTAACCCTCAACGCGCTGGCAGCGTCCGCCGCTGTTGATGCACTTCGGCTCGATGGGCACGTAGGTGACGCTGAACGGCTGTACGCCCAGCAAGTCGCTGACGTTGCGGCCTTGGAAAATCCGGGACGCATTCGTGAAGCAGCCTTCGAGTTGGGTTTAGTCCCCGCCGGACCTGCCCGCCACCTAGTGTTGGAACGCAACCTGCCGGTCGACGGTGCCGTCCTTGTTAGCGAACAACGTGCCGCCAATCCTGACCCGCTTAAACCGTTACTTTCGGCCGCATCATGACCAGTAATCCGCCATCACTTCGCATCGGCAATCGTTCGATAGTTACGAAACGAGGCACTGAACCTGCCGTGTTTCGCTTGCGTGCAGCCTTTATCTGTGGGCTGATTGTGGTGCTGCTGGCCGGGGTAAAACTGGTCGATATTCAGGTAATTAACGCTGAAGCGTACGCCGAAACAGGTGTTCGCCAGCGGGTGCGGACCGTCGAATTACCGGCGACCCGTGGACGTATTTATGACCGTGACGGGGAAGTGCTCGCCACGTCGGTAGACGCCGCAACGATCTATGCAGATCCGCGGGCTTTTCGTGCCTCAAGCACCGCGTCAGGCATCGCATTACCGGCTGCGGCAGATGCTGCTGCGGTCGCGGCGAGCTTGAGTGAACTGCTCGATATGGAAGCAAATGACCTTGAAGAACGCTTACGTCGTGACGCCCACTTCGTCTATCTAGGCCGGCAACTGCCGTTTGAAGTAGGTGAGGCTGTTCAGGCGTTACGTATTCCTGGAATTGGCGTTTTAACTGAGCCAAAACGGGTGTATCCAGGAAGCACCTTGGCCGCGCAGGTACTGGGCTTTACCGGCATTGATGGTGAGGGGCTGCAGGGTCTGGAGCAACGTTTTGACACTGTTCTGGTTGGCGAACCAGGCAGTTTGGTTATGGAACGGGCACTTGGCGGTCTCGAGATCCCCAGCGGCACACGCGAATTGATCCCTGCCACAGTCGGCACGGACGTTGTATTGACTATCGACCGGCAAATTCAGCATGCAGCCGAAGTTGCGGCGAACGAAGCAATGGAACGCCATAACGCATCAGGAGCTGGCGTTGTAGTGCTTGAAGTTGCTTCCGGAGACGTGTTGGCGATGGCGTCCACGCCTGGATTCGATGCGAACAACCGTAGTCTCTTTGATGGCGACACCTACCGCAATCGTGCTGCGACCGACATGTTTGAGCCGGGGTCTGTCCAGAAGGTGTTTACGCTCGCGGCAGCCATTGAAGAAGGTCTAGTTTCAGAATCGACACTGATGGATACGCCACAAGCAGTAACTATCTACGACAAACGTTTTGGCGAGATTTACCGGCGTGAGGAAAAAGAGTTCACACTCACCGAGATTTTGGCCGGATCCAGCAATGTCGGGACGATCATGGTCGCACAAGATCTTGGTGCAGACCGGCTTGACAAGTACCTGCGTGATTTTGGCTTTGGTGTCTCCACCAATTCGGGTTTCCCGGGAGAAGCAGCAGGCATGCTCGCTCCCCGTAATGCGTGGTCTGGTACTTCCTTGCCCACGATTGCGATCGGTCAAGGGATCGCAGTGACGTTGCTGCAACTTGCATCGGGTTTTGCGACGATCGCCAATGATGGTATGGCCGTCCAACCAAAAATAGTGCGTGGGACGGTTGGCAACGATGGCAGGCTGGCGCCAGTCAGTCAAACACCGTCGCGGCGCGTGTTGTCCCCGAGGACATCTCGACAGGTGCGTCACATGCTCGAAGACGCGGTCACTGGCGATCTTGCGACAGGGGGTAATGCCAGGATCGATGGGTATCGCGTTGGCGGCAAAACAGGAACTGCCCGCAAACCAAACCACAATGTAGGGGGTTACAGTTCCAAATACGTTGCGACCTTTGTCGGGATGGCCCCAATCGACAACCCGCGTTTTGTTGTTGCCGTGATGGTTGATGAACCAAAGCCCGCGTACTACGGCGGTGCGGTTGCTGCACCGGTGTTTCGTGAAGTGATGGAAACAGCGCTGATCTCTCGGCGTGTTCCTGCTGAGGCAGCAGGCCAAGACCTGCAACGTGCTCTAGTCGACGCCCAGCGTTTGAACAGGAAACACCGTGAGACCCAAACTGCTCTCGTGGCAACCGCGCTGGACAACTAATTTTGCTGATTTTTTGTCATGACTGTCCACCCGATGGCATCACGTCCAACTTTTCTTCAACTGTCACCGTTAGGCTCACAAGCGTGGTTCTGCCCATCTACAGTCGAGAACAGCAATAGGGGTGTGCGATGACGATGCGCCTGTCTGACATCGTCGCACGGGTGAGTGACGCGAGTCTTCGTGGCGGCGACTGCACCGTTCACGATGTAGTGCACCGCCACGATGAGGTCACACCAGGGGTCATGTTTGCAGCCGTAACAGGTGCGCAGCATGACGGGCATGATTTTGTGCAAGAAGCAATCGCTCGTGGTGCGGCTGCGATCCTTACCGACCGTCCGCTTGACGCCCCGATACCTCAGCTCATGGTCCGTGATGTTCGCCAACAGATGGGGATCATCGCGTCACATGTTCACGCCAATCCCAGTGGCGACCTGATCTTGTTTGGTGTCACCGGGACGAACGGCAAGACCACGGTTACTGCGTTTCTTGAAGCCGCTTGCGCCGCCAACGGATGGGGAACCGGCGTGATCGGAACGGTCGCAACACGCATTCATGGCGACTCAGAGCCAGGTGTGCGTACAACTCCGGAAGCAACCGACCTGCAGCGCCTGTTTCGGCTCATGTATACCCGTGGTGTCGATGCAGTTGCGATGGAAGTTTCATCTCACGGGCTTGCACTCAACCGGGTTGATGGCACCACATTCGCAACCGTGTTATTCACGAACTTGTCCCAGGATCATCTTGATTTTCACGGCAGTATGGAAGCGTACTATCAGGCAAAACGACGTCTCTTTAGTGAAAAGTTCGCTCGGCATGGAGTCGTTTTTGTCGATGACCAGTGGACAAAACGGCTTGTTCATGACGCTGAGATTCCAGTTGTTCGGGTCGGTTTCTCAGGTGAGGATGTTGACGTTTCTTGTCAGATAACTGGCACATCAACAGCCCATTTGGTCGGAACTTTGCCAAACGGCGACATCCTTGATGAACATGTCACGGTGTCAATTCCGGGACGACATAATCTGGCGAACGCAGCTTTAGCAGTAGTGGCTGTGGTTCTCAACGGTGTGCCTGCAGACGTTGCCTGTGATGGCATCGCGCACGCTCCTGGCGTTCCAGGACGCTTAGAACTGGTCGCATTGGAGAACAATGTCAGGGCCTATGTCGATTTTGCCCACACGCCTGAGGCAATCCGTGCCGTAATTGCTGCCGGACGTTCACTGCTTGAAAAAAACGGGCGCTTAATTCTGGTGGTTGGTTGTGGTGGTGAACGCGACCAAGCCAAGCGGGGACTGATGGGTTTGGCCGCAACCCTGGCTGATATCGCCATTCTGACGTCAGACAATCCGCGTAGCGAAGACCCGCAAGCAATTCTTGATGCCATCCATGCAGGCGCAATTGCAGCCGTTTTTGAGGGCGCTGTTTGCGACGTTCACGTTGAGGTTGACCGTCGAACAGCAATTAGTCGCGCCGTTGAGATGGCCAAGCCAAACGACATCATCATCGTTGCTGGTAAAGGTCATGAGACCACACAGATATTTGCCGATCGCACGGTGGCGTTTGATGACCGGGAAGTAATAAAAGACGCGGATGCGTCACTGAAAGGGCGTTGATGGCACGCTTCACTTTAACTGAGATAGCCGCGTTGACTGGCGGTCAACTACATGGCGATGGCAGCATTGTGGTTGACACGTACCGGTTTGATTCGCGGCTTATTTCGGGTGGTGACACGCTGTTTATTGCCGTGCCTGGCCAAGAACGTGACGGGCATGAGTTCTTAAGCGACGCGGTAGCACAGGGAGCGGTGGCGGCACTGGTCGTTGCCGGGCGGGCCGCCCCTGAAATTCCCCATGTTGTAGTCGCTGAAACCTACGCGGCCTTACATGCTCTGGCTGATGCTGCACGACAACGGATCAACCCCAAGCGGGTGGCGATAACCGGTTCTGTCGGTAAAACCACCGTGAAAGATTTCACTGTTGCAGCATGCGCCACATCCTTTCGAGTTCATGCGTCACCCGGATCACAAAACAACGAGTTGGGTGTGCCACTGACCGTTTTATCGATGCCGGACAATACGGAGATTTTGGTCTCTGAAATTGGGGCACGTCATAGTGGAGATATTGCCAATTTGGCGCCACTGGTTAGCCCTCACGTGAGTGTGGTAACCGCAGTCAGTGGCGTTCACCTGGAGGTCTTTGGGTCAATTGATGCCATCGCGCGCGCCAAAGCCGAACTCGTTGATGCGCTCGACGAGACTGGTACTGCCGTGTTGAATATGGACGACGAGCGGGTTGCTGCTATGGCCAGCCGTGCTGCCAATGTGCTGGCGGTACATCCCATCAGCGCACACGGCGACGTGTATGCAACTAATGTGCAACTCGATCGGCTATCGCGTGTCAGTGCCCAAGCCATCACCCCGTGGGGCAACACGGCACTGACAGTGGGACTACCCGGTCGGCATCACCTTGCCAATGCGCTGTTTGCAATCAGTGTCGCCGGGTTATTTGGCGCTGATATCACTGCTGCCGCAGGTGCCATCGCAGACGCCAAAACCAGCCCGTGGCGCAGTGAACTGCACGATTTGGACGGGCTGTTGCTCCTAAACGACGCCTACAACGCCAACCCGCTGTCAATGCGTGCAGCCATCGACAGTCTGCACGACCTGGTCGTTTCTGGGCGCCGCATCGCTGTACTGGGAGAGATGGCTGAGATCGGCGAAACAGCAGCAGCTGAACATTACGGTGTTGGCGGCTACACGGCGTCGCACGGAGTCGATTTGTTGATCGTTGTGGGCGATTCGGCAGCGTTGATAGCACGCGGAGCCCGTGAACATGGCCTTGATGGTGTCATTCAATGCGCCGATGCACGTGAGGCGACTGCGACACTGCAGGAACACGCCACATCAGGAGACGCCGTGCTGGTGAAAGCATCGCGATCAGCGGGACTAGAAGCCATCGCGTCTGCACTGCTGGCACAGGTGCATGCCACAGATAGGAATGCCCAGTGATTGCGCTGCTCTACGCCGGTGCGATCGCTCTGATCGCAGCCCTGCTCGGCACCCCGTTCGTGATCCGATTTTTTCGTAAACGGGGATATGGCCAACCCATTCGTGACGAAGGACCCAAGCATCATCTCGTCAAAGCCGGCACGCCGACAATGGGCGGCACGGTCATTGTCGGCGCTGGAGTGTTGGGCTATGCGATAGCACACCTGATCGGCACCAATATTACGGCAGCCGGCTTGCTAGTGGTGGGTACTTTTGTTGCGATGGCAATGCTGGGCTTCGCCGACGACTTGCTCAAACTGCGCCGCCAACACAACCAAGGTTTGCGCAAATCCAGCAAGTTTTTTGGTCAAGCAGTGATTGCCGCCACGTTTGCTTGGGCTGCTCCTTCGTTGGCTGGCGTGTCGCGCCAGATCGCGGTCGTAGGGGACTGGGCGTGGGACATCCCGACTTGGATGTATTTCATTTGGGTGTTTTTTCTCTTGGTTGGCGCGTCCAACGCCGTCAATTTGACCGACGGGTTAGATGGATTGGCAGCTGGCGCGAGCGGGCTTTCGCTGGCCGGGTTCACACTGATTGCCTTCTGGCAGTTTCGTAACCCGTTTGACTACACACTTGGGATCAACGAATCGCTTGACGTGGCCATCATTACCGCGGCTGTTGCTGCAGCATGTGCCGGTTTTCTTTGGCATAACGCACCGCCCGCCAAAATTTTTATGGGCGACACAGGATCGTTGGCGCTGGGAGGCTTACTTGCCGCCGTCGCCATCGTTACGAACACCCAAATTTTACTGGTACTTCTCGGTGCCCTGTTTGTGTTCGAAACGTTGTCGGTGATCGTGCAGGTGGCTGCGTTTCGCCTCACCGGTAAACGCGTGTTTCGCATGGCGCCAATTCACCATCATTTTGAATTGCTTGGCTGGCAAGAAACCACCGTCATCGTGCGTTTTTGGATTATCGCCAGCATGGGTACAACGCTTGGTTTAGGCGTGTTTTACGCTGAATGGATCGGCCGAGTGGGGCCGCTATGAGCGCACCGTTACAGGGCATCCGTTCGGCGCTAGTGATCGGTACTGGTGTCTCGGCGAAGGCCGCAATTACACAACTTGTGCGCTTTGGTATCACGGTTGACGTGGTTGATGAGAACGCTGACGCGGCAGCACACAACTGGGTGAGTGCCGCGTCAGCGACCTTCGTGGACATGCCAGCGATTGACGCTTTTCTGACCGGCGCTCTGACGTATCATTTAGTGGTTCCTTCACCTGCCGTGCCAGAAACCCATCCAGTGTTTCAGGCCGCTCGGGCGGTGGATGTGCCCGTCTGGTCGGAACCTGAACTGGGGTTTTTGTTGTATCCCCGACGCACGGTTGGCATAACGGGCACCAACGGGAAAACGACCACTACTGAACTAGTTAGTTTGATGTTGAACACCAGCGGGATTACCGCCCATGCATGTGGCAACATCGGTGAGCCCGTGTGTGACGTTGCGCCTGTCAGCGCGTTAGATGACGTGTTGGTGATGGAACTATCCAGTTTTCAACTGCGTTTTGCGGAAACCCTGACCCCCTCAATCGGGGTGCTGTTGAACATCGCGCCTGATCATTTAGATTGGCATCCCAGTTTTGGCGCGTACAAGGCTGCAAAAACGCAGATGTTTGTTGGCCAGAAACCGTCGGACTATGCCGTATGTAACGCCGATGATCCGGCGACGATCGCCATGGCAGATCAAGGTGGCACGGTGGTGCTGTTCTCAGCTACCACCCCAGTACCTCTTGGTGTGGGAAATCATGATGGCATGCTACGCGCCGTGTTCGGAGACACGACCTACGACCTTGTGACAGTAAACGAGATTGGTGACGGTAACCCTGCTGAACATGTCGTTGCCAATATTGTTGCTGCTGCCGCTGCCGCACTGTTAGCAGGCGCTTCGATTGACGCCGTGCGCGAGGTTGCACGCACGTTCACACCAGGCGCGCACCGGCTAAACCTTGTAGCCACAGACCGATATGGCGTGCGATACATCGATGACTCGAAAGCAACGAACGTGCACGCCGCCAGGGCCGCACTACGTGCAGTTGGACGATGTGTATGGCTTGCTGGAGGTGTCAGCAAAAATGTTTCGCTTGACGCGCTTGCGAATGATTTAACTCAAGTGGATGCGGCAGTACTTTTTGGGACAGCCGCGCCACAGCTTGCGGCAATCTGTGCCTCTGTTGGAGTACCCGCACACGAGGTAGCGACGCTGCAAGACGCGGTAGTGCTCGCCGCAACGTTGGCGGCGCCACAAAGTGCGGTGTTACTCGCCCCAGCCTGTGCCTCATTTGATCAGTTCACCGACTACCGCGACCGCGGCCGACAGTTCGCACGGGCCGTTGAGACCGTCAATGCCGGATCGAAAGGATGATAATGGCGCGAATCGTCATGCTTCGCCGCCGCCTTATTCCCGATGCGGCAGATCGACAGTGGAACACCCTGGCGCTTTGGATCGCCGGTGTCACGGCGTTGCTGTTGCTTATCGGACTCGCGATGAGTTTCTCCGCTTCAGTTGTTTCCGCTGCCGTAGCAGGTGATGCGTTTGGGGTGTTTCGCCGGCAGTTCATGTGGGCAGTGATCGGCGTGATCGGGTTTTTCTTTGCCAGCTGGTTGCCGCTTGAACGGTGGCGCCAACTTGCTTGGCCGATGCTGTTTGGATCCGTTGCGCTGTTACTGTTGTTACTAGTTCCTGGCATCGGTGAAACGCGTTTTGGATCCACCCGATGGCTTTCGTTGGGGCCGCTGTCAGTGCAACCGTCCGAAATTGCCAAACTTGCCTTGGCGTTGTGGGTCGCTGACGTGCTGGAACGCAAACGACCGCGTGACGGTTCGCCATTTGCATTGCCACACTTGTTAGTTCCTGCTGTGCCGGCATTTTTTGTGCTGGCGGTTTTAGTTATGGCACAGCCAGACCTTGGTACGACGTTACTACTGGCGCTAATCGTGTTTGCGGTGCTGTTTATCGAAGGACTGCAGGCTCGATGGTTAGTCGCGGCCGGAAGTCTTGTTTTGGTTACCGCGGTGTGGCTTGCGTTTTCGGCCAACTATCGGTCGGCCCGTATCCGCGGATGGCTGGCACCTGAGCTGCATCCACTCGATGAAGGTTTTCAACTGCTGCAGTCGTGGTACGCGCTTGGCACCGGTGGTATTTTTGGCATCGGACTTGGTGCCTCGAGAGGGAAGTGGAACTTCATTCCCAACGCTGACACGGACTTTATCTTTGCGGTAATCGGCGAAGAGTTAGGACTGATCGGTTCCCTCGGGGTGGTGACCTTGTTTGCAACTTTGATGTTTCTTGGCATCAAGGCGGCATATCTTGCCTCGACCGGTTTCGAACGCACAGTTGCATTTACGATCACTGTGTGGGTGTGTGGTCAGGCCTTTGTAAACATCGGTACGGTGATAGGACTACTGCCAATCACTGGTGTGACACTGCCCCTAATTAGCGTGGGGGGTACCTCGCTTGTTTCGACCCTTATAGCGCTGGGAATCCTCACCGGAGTGGCACGTCACGCACACGCCGAACCGGTGCACATAAAGGGCAAAGCATGAGTCGCATTGTCGTGTTTGCCGGTGGGGGTACTGCGGGACATGTGTTTCCTGCGTTGGCAGTTGCCGATGCTTTGGTGCGTCAAGATCCGACGATTGAACCGGTGTTTGTTGGGGTAGCAGATCGACTGGAAGCACGGCTCGTGCCTGAGGCCGGTTACCAGCTACATCTTGTGCCTGCGGCAGCTGTTCCGCGCAAAGTCAGTCTTGAACTGATCCGTGTCCCCCAACAGGTCCGTCGCGGCATCACTGAAACTAGCGCCCTAGTGAAAAAGCTTGCTCCTGTTGCCGGGATGACATTTGGGGGCTATGTGGCGTTTCCGGTGAACCGTGCGTTAGCCCGCAACAATGTGCCGTTTGTTATTCATGAACAAAACAGCGTGTTTGGTATCACCAACAAACTGTCTAGTCGGGCCGCTGCCAAGGTGGCCGTGTCGTATCCGGGTTCAGCCACCCAACTGCGTCGTAGCGACACGATTGTGTTCACCGGTAACCCGGTGCGTCAGACCGTTCTTGATGCCCCGATCGCAGATGAAATGTTTCGTGCGACCGCTTACGCCCGATTTGGTTTGCAAGCACACGTCCCAACCTTGTTTGTATTTGGCGGCAGTCAAGGCGCATCACGTATTAACCGTGCACTGCTCGATGCTTACCCTCGCTGGGTTGGTCGGCACTTGCAGATTTTGCACGCCACAGGTGAACGCGACTTCGCCGCGATCAGCGATGCTTGGGATGCTGTGAAACTCCTCGGCGGCCCTCAGGTCACGGTTGTTCCGTTTATCGCTGATATGGCCTCGGCGTACGCCATCGCTGACCTCGTAGTGTGTCGTGCAGGTGCCACGTCGATGGCTGAACTGACTGCGTGTGCCGTCCCTGCCATTTTGGTGCCTTACCCGCATGCCACCGCCGATCACCAGACCCATAATGCGTCGGCATTGGTTCGTACCGGCGGTGCGGAGATGATTGCTGACGCGCAGCTAACCGGCGTGTCATTAGATGATGCGGTGACAGACATCATCACCAACACGGCGGTGCAGCAAAGCATGCGTAAAGCCGCGTTGGTTTTCAGTCGCCGCGATGCGGCGCAGCGTGTAGCTCAACTCGTACGTGAAATCGCGACGGTGTAACTAAAGGTGAATGTGACGTGAAAACCTCAACGGCGTTAAACCATGTTCATCTGATTGGTATCGGCGGGGCAGGCATGTCTGGAATTGCACGGATTATGCTGCAACGTGGCTACACCGTGAGTGGTTCGGATTTGCGTGATGGCCGCAGCCTTGATGAACTGCGTGCATTGGGTGCGACCATCGCAATTGGGCACGATCCTGCCAATATCTCCCAGCCGGATCGTGTTGTCGTGTCATCGGCTGTGCCACACGACAATCCGGAACGCCAACAAGCCGAAAAACAAGGCATTCCGGTGCTGCTACGCGCACAGATGTTGGCAGAGCTGGCCGGGGATGATGTCAGCGTGTTTGTCGCAGGGACACATGGCAAAACCACCACTACATCGATGACTATTGTGGCGTTACATGCCGCCGGTCATGACCCGAGTTTCTCCGTGGGTGGGGCATTGAACGAAGCTGGAACGAACGCACATGCAGGACAGGATCCACTCTTTATCGCTGAAGCTGACGAGTCTGACCGTTCGTTCTTGTTCTACCGTCCGCGTATTGCAGTGCTGACTAACCTTGAACTGGATCATCCTGAAGAGTTCACGAGTCTTGAAGATGTTATCGGGGCATTTGTCGAATTTGTACGGCCTCAACCTGAACCACCTGCAGTGGCGTTGTGCCTTGACGATCCCGTGCTGCGTGGCGAATTGTTGCCGTATCTTGAGACACTCGGTGCGGACGTTCTCACCTACGGCACAGATCCATCGGCACGGCTGCGTGCCCTCATTGACCCACACGACCAAGATGTCAGGGTTGTGTTTGATGGCGAAGATCTGCCCCAGATGAGCCTTAGTGTGCCAGGACGTCACAACATTGTGAATGCGTTGGGCGCCTTGGCTGCATGCCATCTCGTTGGGGCTGACCTGAAAGACGCGATGGCTGGGCTGGCCCAATTCACTGGCGCTGCACGACGTTTTCAGTTCGTTGGTGAAGCGGCAGGGGTAAGCGTCATTGACGATTATGCCCATCACCCAACCGAACTGCGGGCGACGTTGTCGGCAGCCAGAATGCGTTATCCAGACTCGCGGGTGGTCGTAGTCGTACAACCGCACCGATATTCGCGTACCACGGTGTTTGGCGCCGAACTGGGACGTGCCGCTGCGGCAGCAGACGTGGTGCTTGTCACCGACGTGTATGGAGCCGGTGAAGCTGCTATTCTTGGTGTGGCTGGCGCGCTGGTGGCTGATGCTGCGGAAGCCTCGGGCGCGAAAGTGACCTATGTCCCTCGGTTGTCTGACTTGCCCGCGGCACTCTTTGCCACGGTGACGGACGGCGATGTGGTGATTACCGCCGGGGCAGGCGACGTCACCACGGTCGGCCCAACGCTACTTGACCTGTTACGAACGGCCAGGCCATGACTGTTGCCGACGAGCTTTCAGCCGTGCTAACTCAGCCACTGCAACACCATGCTTCGCTCCACGAATACACGACACTGCGTGTTGGGGGGACTGCTCGCTATCTGGCGACCGTCAACAGCGAGCAGGAACTTCGTGGGGTTGCGCAGATCATCACTGAGTATGGGTTGTCGTGGTGGATACTTGGTCGCGGTTCGAACACTTTGGTGAGTGATGACGGTTTTGATGGACTTGTGCTCGTGTTGGGTCGCGGCTTTCGCGGCATTGTGATTGACGGTTTGATTGCACGGGTAGGGGCTGCTGAACCGTTACCGATTTTGGCAAGCACGCTCGCTGACAACGGTCTGGCAGGTTTTAGTTGGGGTTGTGGAGTGCCTGGAGCAGTTGGTGGCGCTGTACGAATGAACGCCGGGGCGCACGGTCGAGACATGGCCGACAACCTGATTGAGGTCGACGTGTATCGTTTGTCACTGCAGGCACGTGAAACGTGGCCACGCGATGCGCTTGGCTTGCAATATCGACGAAGCGAGCTGCCAAAAGATGCGATTGTTCTTAGCGCAACGTTTCAGTTCGCTTTAGGTGATCCTGCTGTATTGCGTGATGAGGTGGCTGAGATACGCCAGTGGCGGCGCGACCATCAACCTCTCAACCAGCCAAACTGTGGTTCAGTGTTTGCGAATCCTGCATCCGAACAGCCGGCGGCTCAACTGATCGACCGGTGTGGTTTAAAAGGCTTTACGATCGGTGGGGCGTCGGTTTCAACGACTCATGCCAATTTTATTGTCACTTCTTTGGGGGCAACAGCCAGCGATGTTGTTGCGTTGATTGATGCAGTCAAACAACGCGTGCACGTAACGACCGGTGTCATGCTGCGTGAGGAAGTGGTGATGCTGGCCAGTGGTGGTGTTCGCCTCGCTGCTCAACCGCAGGAAAATGACACCGCATGATCGACGAGCGCATCGCAAGCCGTCGTAACGATGTGCGTGCAGAACGCAAGCGTGCACGTCTGCGCCGGACTGTGCGCGCGTTGGTGTTGGCTGTTCTCTTCGCTGGCTTAGTTGTGCTGGAACGTTCACCATTGGTTGCGCTCGAAGAAATCCGGGTTAGCGGGATCGAACGGCTGGATTCAAGTGATGTGATTGAGGCTTCACGGCTAGAGCTAGGTACTTCGACATTACGTTTGCGGCTACGTGGAGCCGAACGCGCGATTGAAGCATTACCTTTAGTACGATCCGTCTCGGCGAGACGGATCGATCCGTTAAAAGTTGAAATTCAGGTAGAAGAGCGCAGTCCAGCGTTACAAATTCGTGGAGCTGGCGTCAACGCCATTGCCGATCGAGACGGCGTCATTATTTTGCGGGGCATTGCAACCGGTGTGCCGGAAGTTTGGCTTCCGGCGAGCCCTCCCAAGCCCGGAGCAACCGTTGCTGACGATGCGACGCTGGCGAATGCCTATCAGGTCTGGCGTGCATTATCGGGCCCGTTACGTGGACGAGTTCACCGCTACGTGGCGGCAGGTCCTGACGAACTTTCGTTGATGTTGATCGACGGTATTGAGGTGCGTTTTGGACGTGCTGAGCGCATCGACGAGAAAGTCCGTGCGTTAGGGGCGGTGTTAGCTGACGTGGTGGGGACAGACGTCGCTGTTATCGATGTGCGTGCACCCCGCGCTCCGGTTGTCGCGCTGCAGTAGGCGACTTTAAACAATGCCTTTTTGCCGTCGGTACGGCTTGACCAGACAGGGCTTTGGGGGGTAAGTTTCCCTTGAGGTTTACATAAGCATAAACCTCAACCATAGGTTTAGATTATTTGATTACTTGAAATAGCAAAAATTTGGGAGATAAACGGCATCAAAGCCGTAAATATATCGTTCCTATCACCGCGCATCAGTCAGTCCATATTGGCTGTTCATGGCAGACCCTTGAACAGCCAGGAAGAACACGAAGGAGAACCCAGTGGCGGTTCCGGCGAATTATCTCGCGGTAATTAAAGTTGTTGGCGTTGGAGGCGGTGGTGTCAACGCGGTGAACCGCATGATTGACGACGGCCTGCGCGGCGTCGAATTCATTGCCATCAACACCGATGCGCAAGCTCTGCTTATGTCTGACGCCGACGTTAAATTGGATATTGGCCGCGACCTCACGCGTGGACTTGGCGCTGGCGCCGACCCATCGGTTGGCGAACAAGCAGCAAGTGACCACCGAGACGAAATCGTCGATGTTCTGCGTGGCGCCGACATGGTGTTCATCACCGCTGGCGAAGGTGGTGGCACCGGTACGGGGGCGGCTCCGATCATTGCGTCAGTTGCCAAAGAAGTAGGGGCACTGACGATCGGTGTGGTGACTCGTCCGTTTGCTTTCGAAGGCCGCAAACGCTCATTGCAAGCCGAAACCGGAATCGCTGCTTTAAAAGAAGCGGTCGACACTCTGATCGTCATCCCTAACGATCGTCTCCTACAAGTCTCCGATGCGCACACTTCAGTTGTTCAGGCGTTTCGCCTCGCCGATGAAGTGTTGCTGCAAGGGGTCCAAGGCATCACCGACCTCATCACGACACCAGGTCTGATCAACCTCGACTTTGCTGACGTTCGCACCGTCATGCATGACGCCGGCAGTGCCCTTATGGGCATTGGTAAAGCACGCGGTGAAGCCCGTGCCTTAGAAGCCGCGCGGCTAGCCATCGAATCACCGCTGCTTGAGGCATCCATCGACGGAGCCCGCGGCGTGCTATTGATGCTTGCAGGTGGCAGTGATCTAGGACTGTTCGAAGTCAACGATGCCGCTGACGTCATCACTAAGGCCGCACACCCTGACGCGAATATTATTTTTGGCGCAGTTATCGATGATTCTTTGGGTGATGAGGTCAAAGTCACCGTAATCGCAGCTGGTTTTGATGCTACGGATAAACCACTCGAGCACTCCGGAAGTTTTATTCGATCTGCTCCAGCACCAACCCCCGAATCGGCTGAACCGAGCGACAATGACAGCAGCGAAAACGCTTCCGAAACTACGGACGCGGCAGTTGACCCGTTCACGCCAGTGGTGCAGTCGTTCTCTGACGATTCCGACCCAGACGACGAGCTCGATGTCCCGTCGTTTCTGCGTTAGATCACATGCCCCACATTGACGTCACTCTCACCGACGAAGCATCTGGCTGCTTTTCGGTTGATCCAGACTGCGGGCCCCAACACCCAACGGTTGGAGCAAGAGGCAATCTTGCCCATCATCGGCCACATCACCCCGAGGCGTTACACGCTGCCCGCAAAGTGGTCGGTGAGCGATCACAAACCGTGCCGAAAAACTGGCATCTCATGCGCCAGATCCACAGCGCAAATGTTGGCGTAATCGACGCTAATACGTCTGTAGGGGCACAACTGCGTGATGTCGACGCACTCTATACCACGCTTATTGGACGCACCCTTGGAGTCTTCACTGCCGACTGCCTGCCGGTGCTGATTGCCGGCCGTTTCACGATCGCTGCAGTGCACGCTGGCCGGGCAGGCATCGAACAGCGGATTCTCACCAACACGATTACACAGATCGGCCGTGGCGGCGAGCGTCTACAAGACTTGCGGGTCGTCATCGGGCCGGCGATCGGCGGCTGCTGCTATGAACTCCCTGAGAAGATGGTCGACACGTTTTGTGCCCACACTCCTTGCGCACGAGCGCAGACGAGTTGGGGCACTGCCGCGCTTGACCTCACTGCGGCAGCCGTCAGAGAACTTGCCGATGCTGGGGTGGATAACACCGATACGGTAGGGATTTGTACGGCCTGCAATCCGGCATGGTTTAGTCACCGTCGGGACCCAAAGGCAGGTCGAGCAATTGCCCTCATTACACGACACGAGGCGAATCGGTGAGTCTCCTCGAGGCACAACAACGCCTGCAGCAGGTCACCGGCCGGCTCGACGCCGCCTGTGCGGCCGCTGGCCGGCAGCGCGCAGACGTGTTGCTTATCGCCGTGTCAAAAACGCATTCTCCGGCCGCAATCAAAGAACTCATCGAAGTCGGACTGGATAATTTTGGTGAGAACCGCGTACAAGAGTTGCAACAAAAATACAGCGAAGTCGACGGCATACATTGGCATCTCATAGGCCAGTTGCAGCAAAACAAAGCCAGACAGGCTGTTGCTATGGCATCACTTATCCACGGTGTAGACCGGCGGTCACTTGCGGATCGGCTTTCGCACGAAGCGGTGAAACAGCAAGTTAACTGTCGAGCGCTCATTCAGGTGAACGTCGATGAAGATCCGCGTAAAGCAGGGTGCCGAATGAGTGAAGCACACGACCTGGTCGCCTACGCTACGACTTTGCCAAACTTAACCATTGAGGGTCTTATGACGATTCCGGCCGCGCCGCCAATCGACACTGACCCCAATATGGCTGCCCGGCCCACTTTTGCGGCATTACGCCAAATGCGTGACACGCTCGTAAATGACTTTCCCAACGTCACCCACCTGTCGATGGGGATGTCGTCAGATATCGAAGCTGCCATTGCTGAGTCTGCGACGATGGTTCGGGTTGGAACCGCATTGTTTGGCGTACGTGGCGCTCAACCGTGGCAGAAGGAGCGACCATGAGCGGAATTTGGGACCGGACTCTCGTGTATTTGGGACTACGTGAAGAACCGGACACTTTCGATAACGCCCACCCAATCGACAGTGAAGGTGTGTTTGTGCCAGAACATGATCCGCATGCTGCACACGCGCCTGCGCGCCCAAACATTGCCGCTAGTGCACCTGTAACATCGAATGTCCGTGCATTGCGCCCAGATGAGCTACCTCACGGTGGTTTCGGGATGGCAACTGACCGAGTCGCCATTGTTGAGGTAAACCTGTTCGATGACGTCGAAGGAATCGCATCTCGGTACCGTTCGGGTCAGGTTGTCTTGTTTGAAATGCCAGACGTTGATGTTGCCACCGGCCGACGTGTCCTTGACTTTGTAGCTGGGCTCACTTACGGGCTACGGGGCAAGTTGACGAAACTGCGACCTCGCGTGTTTCTACTCGTACCGGAAGGCCGGCGCGTACCCGTTGATGAGATTCAGCGACTCGAAGGGCTTGGCTACACCATGATGGAGCGAAACTGATGCTGTCGCTACTGCTTTACGTGTACTGGTGGATTCTTATCCTGCACGTGATTTTTTCTTGGGTGCCCCGTCCGCCCGAACCGATCCAGCCATTTGTGCTTGGCATCCGTGCACTGGTTGAACCTGTCGCACGTCCCATTCGCAGGGTCCTTCCACCGTTGCAGATCGGTGGCGTTGGACTTGACCTCTCTATCCTCGTCCTATTTTTTGGCGTTTCGTTGCTTCGCAGCATCTTGCTTGGTATGGGCCTTTAGCGGTTTTTCTGTGTCCACGCATAGTTGCGGGCACTGGCCTCAAACGGGTTATGCATGTAGCCGTGGCGTGCCGTTAGCAGGCCGTAGATGAACGGCATCAGTACTCCGAAACGTTCTGCTTGACGAACATGCGCCGATTCGTGGTCAAGCAGTGCTGGGGAAGGTTGACTCGTCTGACACAACACCACCTGACCCATGGTGTGTGCATCGGCACGAACACGGCGTTGCAAAAGTGCGCTTACGCCACCGACGTTGACAGCAACCCAAGCGCCACGGGTATGGTCGTAGCGTGGCTGTGCGCCACCAGAAAATGCCAGCACAAAACCCACGGCAGTTAGCGGTGCGCTCCAGAGCGCTGCGGCCGTTCGTGCCAGACCGTTGCCCGGGCGGTGGGGCACCCCAAATAGGGCAGGCACTGTTGTAGTTGCCGGCGTGTCAGCAACCACGCCGGCACGTTTACCCATCCGAACCGCGCGAGCTTCACTGCCTTGCCTCAACGCACCGATCGCCAGACCAGCGAGGGTGACGCCAACAGCAAGATCACGTTTACGCATCAGGGTTCAACCACAGTGAATGACAGATGAATCGTGCCCACACCATCGATCGCAAGATCAACCATCTCGCCGGTGTGTACTTTGTCAAGCGCAACTGCCAAGACGTCACGAACGAGCGCGTCCGCGTGTTCAGCAATCAACAATTCGTCACGTAACTCCGGCGGAGTGGTAGTGACGTTGAGATGAATCCGGTCAGCCAATGCAAGACCGCGCGCCTTACGGGCATCATTTATGGCTCGTACGATTTCACGGGCAGCACCGGCGAGCACTAGCTCGCGGTCAAGTGCTGTATCAAGGGCAAACGAGGTCGCGCCGCTTTGCGCCACAGCCCAGCCGGTCAACGGGGATTCAACCACCTCGATCATGGCCGGGGTGACCGTGACAGGTCCGATATCGCTGGCCAGTTCAGCCGATCCGTGGCTGTCGAATGCGGCGAGAATTAGATCAACGGCGGCGGGGGGAGTGTCAGCCATGGCGCGGGCGATAACAGGCGCGTCTTTTCCAAACACCGGTCCGAGTGCTTTGAACTGTGGTTTGAAACGACGTTCAACAAAAGCACTGTCTTGATCGTTTAACGCCACAGTGACGATGTTGAGTTCGTCGGCGATATCTTCGGCAAACTGGCTGATATGACTTCGTTCGTCACTTGGGACACTCACTAGGGCACGTGCCAGTGGTTGACGGATTTTTACCCCCGAATCGTTGCGGGCTTGGCGCCCAAGTTCCACCACCCGCCGTGCGGT
Source organism: Nitriliruptoraceae bacterium (assembly GCA_040904765.1). Lineage (GTDB taxonomy): Bacteria > Actinomycetota > Nitriliruptoria > Nitriliruptorales > Nitriliruptoraceae > JBBDST01. Next base: position 4,898 of record JBBDST010000017.1, on the reverse strand, counting down.
TGCCATAGCGTCACATAATTGGTCATTACGCCATGCGTCTGGAACGCTGGGAAACGACGCGAGATGCACGGACTTGGCAGCAGTGGGATCTGCATTGGGTGTCATCACAAGATCCTGCCACAGTCGTTCAGCGATGAACGGGACAAACGGTGCCAGCAGTGTCGACAAGGTTGTAAGGCAAGTGTGCAATGTCGCATACGCCGCTCGTTTGTCGTCCGGGTCATCTAGCACAGACTTCCAGAAACGTCGCCGGTTACGCCGCACATACCAGTTCGACAAGTCATCGACGAACCGTTCTAGGGCACGAGTGGCGGTTGACACGTCGTAACGTTCAAGTGCCGTATCGACCGTGTCAACGAGACGTGCCAGTTCCGCTAAGACCCATTGGTCGATACGGGGACGTTGCGCCACTTCCGGTAGCGGTCCTTGTGGATCAAACCCGTCGATTTTGGCGTAGGTCAAAAAGAACACGTGCGTGTTCCAGATGGTGAGCAGAAAACGGCGAGTCACTTCTTCGAGATTGTGGTGTCCAACTCGGCGGCTTGCCCACGGGTTGCCTTCAGCAAACATCAGCCAGCGCAGCGCGTCAGCGCCGTGACGACCAATCAGTTCGAATGGGTCGAGAATGTTGCCCAACGATTTTGACATCTTGCGGCCGTCTTCGTCCACGATGTGTCCCAAGCACAGGCACGTCTTGTAGGCGCTGTCACCAAACAGCAGCGTCGATTCAGCCAGTAGGGTGTAAAACCAGCCGCGGGTCTGATCGATCGCCTCACAGATGTAGTCAGCCGGATAATGCTGTGCGAACAGTTCTTCATTTTGATGCGGGTAACCCCATTGGGCAAACGGCATCGCGCCCGAGTCAAACCAGGCGTCAGCAACGTCAGGGACACGTCTCGCCTCGCCACCACACTCCTTACACGGCACCGTAATGTCATCTACAAACGGACGGTGGGGATCAAACAGGTCAAGGTCTTGACCCGCCAGTGCGCCAAGTTCGGCACGTGAGGCAACAACCGTGATCGAGGCGCAGTCGGTGCAACGCCAAAACGGCAGGGGAGTGCCCCAGTAGCGGTCTCGTGACAGCGCCCAGTCCACATTGTTTTCAAGCCAGTTGCCAAAGCGACCCTCACGGATGTGTGCAGGATGCCAATCAATCGTTGCGTTGTTGGCGATCAGATCATCACGCACGGCGGTCGTTCGGATGTACCACGATGGTTTGGCCCGGTAGATCAACGCATTTTTGCAGCGCCAACAAAATGGGTAGGTGTGTCGATAGGTCACATGTCGCAGCAGAACACCTTTGGCTTCAAGGTCAACGATGATGTCTTGATCAGCGTCGCGCACAAACACGCCAGTAAACGGCCCAGTTGAAAATTTCGCCTCGGCATCAACCGGGTTAATCACCGGGAGGCCTTCACGACGACCGATCGCCATGTCATCAGCCCCAAACGCCGGTGCCATATGCACAATCCCCGAACCGTCGGTTGTTGTGACAAACGGCGCCGTGGTGACATAACGGTAGGGGACATCCACCGTAACGAGCGTGTACGGAGCCTCATAGGTGGTGCCAGTCAGCGTTTCGCCCGAGAATGTGGCGACGGTCGTAAAGTCGGCATCACCTAACACTGCCTTGATGCGATCTTGCGCCAAAATGAGTCGTTCGCCGCGCTGCTTGAACGCCGATGTTTCAACCAGCGCGTAAGTAATCTCTGAGCCCACCGCACAAGCCGTGTTTGACAACAGCGTCCACGGGGTAGTGGTCCACACCACCAGTGACGCGCCAGCATGTTCACCTGAGGTGATTGGAAAGCGCACATACACGCTCGGATCATCAACTTCTTGATAGCCAAGAGCAACCTCAGCATCAGACAGACCCGTACCACAGCGCCCGCAGTACGGGGCTACCCGATGATCTTCAAAAATGAGGTCACGGTCCCACAGTGTTTTTAATGCCCACCACAGCGAATCGATGTAGGCCGGATCCATCGTCTTATAGGCGTCGTTCGTGTCGATCCAAAACCCAATGCGTTCCGTGAGTTCCTCAAATGCACCCACATAGCGTTGCACCGACTCACGACATTTCGCGTTGAACTGTTCAATCCCGTACGCCTCAATCTGCGTTTTCGAGTTCAGTCCCAACTCCCGTTCAACTTCCAACTCCACCGGCAAACCGTGACAGTCCCAACCAGCCTTGCGCCGCACAAAAAAACCTTTCATCGTGCGGTATCGCGGAAACACGTCTTTAAACACGCGTGCCTCAACATGGTGTGTTCCTGGCATGCCGTTGGCAGTCGGAGGACCTTCATAGAACGTCCATACCGGCGATGAAGCGTTCTGCTCCATACTTTGCTGAAACACGTTATGTTCTCGCCAGAACGTCAACGTCGCGGTTTCCATGGCGGCAAACGCAGGCCGTGATGCAGCGTCTGGCCAGCGGCTAACAGAAGATTGAGGGGACGACATGATGCTCTCGATGTGTGAACGTGGATGCATGATGCCGAGGGACGATGCTTAGACAGTCCAAGAACCGCGGTCCCACCCTCGTTGGCTGAATCGCTACCAGCCCACTTTAACTTTCCATGCGAGTTACCCCGCCGGCTCAGGTGTCGGATGAGGCCGTCCACCGCTACTTCGCATCACTATCTGCGTGTTCACAGGGGCCGCTTAAAGGTGATGACCTGACGGCTATGTCGCCGGCTCACACCATCCCGGCTCGCTCAACACACAGTGCCCGTCGTGTCGCGTCCTTTTCAACGCGTTGCAGGCAGTGTAAACCGACAAAAGCGACAGAGCGAGCGAAAGCAACACGTGTAACTCCATACCAGCAGTAGGGTGCTAGCATCTGCGCCCATGGCTAAGCGTCGCAAACTCACTGTCACCCAGCTGCGTTCCATTCGCGAACAGCTGGAAGCTGAGCGTGTCCGTCTCATTGGTCACGTCGCTGATTTTGATGCCGAAGCAGATGTGGGCTACTGGCGCGAAAGCGGCTTTGACGACGACCCTGCCGATGCTGGTTCAGCCAGCTTCGAGCGAGAAACCGCACAGTCGCTGTCCATACACGCACGCGGCTTACTCACCGAAATTGAAGATGCGTTACGGCGCATCGACGCCGGCACATTCGGACGTTGCGAACGTTGTGGGGAAGACATCACACTGGAACGTCTTGAAGCGCTGCCGCACGCAGGCCTGTGCCTTGATTGCAAACGCCACGACGAATTAGGCCGGTAGGCGTGTCCTTAGAAACAGATGGCACACGCATTAGCGTGCCACCGTCACGGCGCATCTGGCTTCTTGTGATCGTGCTGATAACGGTGGTTGCGGATCAGGTCACCAAACAACTGGTGTTAGATCGGCTCACACCCGGCGAATATGTCCCGCTCGTTGGCGAACACGTGGGACTGCAACTGCTGTTTAACTCCGGAGGGGCATTTGGCCTGCCGGCGCCATCAGGACTGTTTCTGTTCGTCGCAGCGCTTGTGACCGTGCTGGTTTGGCGGGTGCTCAGACAAGGGCCAACGATCACAGCCTTCATCGGTTTCGCATTGTTGCTTGGCGGGGCATACGGCAACATTATTGATCGGCTCACCCGTGGTGTCGATGGGTTTGGGTCCGGCGCGGTCGTCGATTTTGTCGCATGGGGCAGTTTCCCACGGTTTAACGTCGCCGATGCGGCCATCACCGTCGGGGTCGCGTTGATATTTCTGTCGCTGCTTAGCAACACGCCGCCCAGCCACGATGAACGGTCGCCAACCGCCGCTGATCCTGACGTTGACGGTGCAGCATGAAGACCACTCGACGGATGGTGTCTGACGATCATGCCAACCGTCGGATTGACACTGTGGTGGGTTTACTATGGCAAATTCCACGCAACCAAGCTGGTCGACTTGTTGCTGACGGTCATGTCACAGTGAACGGTGTAACGGTTGCTAAAGCGCATCGTTGCACCTCAGGCGACGTGCTGGAACTGACCGAGCAGCCAGAGGTTGAACCGGTACCGGCACCACCGATGCCGCCGGTTGTGTATGACGACGACCAGATCATAATCATCGATAAACCGGCCGGACTGGTCGTACATCCGGGAGTTGGAAACGACAGCGGAACACTGGTTGATGCACTCCGTCACGCAGGTGTTTCACTCGCGGACACCGGTGATGCGACACGGCCAGGCATCGTGCACCGGCTCGATAAAGACACTTCCGGGGTGCTGGTGGTTGCTAAGACAGCTACGGCTTACGACAGCATCGTGATGCAGTTGCGTGAACGAAGCATGCGCCGTTCTTATATTGCATTGGTTGTTGGTGTACCCAGAGCGCCGCGCGGTGTGATCGACGGTCCAATTGGCCGCGATCCCAAAGCACGAACGCGTTTTGCGGTGGTGGACAGCGGCAAACCGGCTCGCACCCACTACCTCACACGGGCTTGCGGGACAGTCCCAAAGCACCCGTCGCAGCAAGTGAGCCTGCTCGATGTGACGCTTGACACGGGACGAACACATCAGATTCGTGTACATCTTGCAACAATTGGCGTAGGCATTGTCGGTGATGCGATGTACGGGGTGACCGGGACAATCAGTGCTCAACTTGGCTTAACTCGCCCATTTTTGCATGCCGAGACCGTCGAATTGCAGCATCCGGTTAGTGGCGAAATGGTACGTGCAACTGCGCCTGTACCAACTGAACTGGTGGTCGCCTGTCAACGCGCCGGTATTGCGTTGTGATGCGCTGCTAGCGTGCAGGAAGTAATGGTCGACCGACGATGTATTCCACCTGGTCGGCGTGGCACGACTTCGTAAAGGTAGGCACAGTGACGTCTAAAGGCGATTTCGTTCACCTCCATGTGCATACCGAATTTTCCATGCTGGACGGCGCATCTCGGGTCGATGATCTGATGCAGCA
>JBBDST010000016.1:0-8372 GCA_040904765.1 Nitriliruptoraceae bacterium | reverse complement strand
TCGCTGCGGTCGTCACATACGACACCGCCTGCAGACGTTTGCGGAACGATCGGATACTCAGCCATACCACGAGCGTACCGGCGGGGCGTTTCACTTCATGTCGGTTGGTTCACCGTTGGCATCGCCGCTGCACGGGTCAATGTGGCCGCATGCATGTCGATTGCGTTCGCGTCAGCGTCGTGAATGATGACATTGGCGCGAGCGCCAGCAACCCGCACCAACAGTGAAGCGAGTTTGAGGCGCCGTTGAAACAGGTTTGCTCGCACCCCGACTGTCTGAATTTTCCGGATCGGTGCGATCAGCAGCCGTCGATTCACCGCACCGGTCTGTGACAGCACCAGCGTGTTGGTGATGGCATGGCCGCGCAGCCGGTAACTGGCCAACCCAAGCAGTACCGCAACAAAAACCACGACCATGATCGCCCCGACGCGCACTGGCGGGGTGTCAGGCAGAAAAGCAACCAGCGGCCATGTGTTGGGAAGCCTGTCACTAAGGGCAATGGCAGTAACCAATGGGAGGCTTAAACGAAACCAGCGCAGCACCGAACGGTATCGGGCGGCCGGGGGATGTTTGATAAGTGCCACCGTGGTCGTATCGGACAGCACCGTGTCGATGAGTTGATGGACGCGAGCCAACGGTAACAGCGGAATCAACACCCGGGCCTCCGCGTCACCGCCGGCAGATTGCAACCGCACGGTGGTGACATGCAACAGTCGGCGCAGCCAGTTTTGTTTCAGTTCAATCAGCTGAATTCGGTTCACGTTAATGAGTGATTCACGGCTGGCAATAATCCCACGGGTGACATGGAGTTCGTCGCCGCGACGGGTGATTTTAAAGTTGCCGTCACGCAGAAACGTCACCAGCAACGCAGATATTGCCGAGGCGGCTACGACGCCGGCGAGCATTAAGGGAAACGCAACCACACTCAGCACGTCACCGAACCCACTTAATAAATCGGGAGGGTCGGACAGCCATGCTTCGACTTCTTCAACAAACGCGCCCAGTTGACCGCCAATAAATTGAAAGCTGGCAAACACCACTCCAGGTAAGGCAAGAAGCCGGCTGCCAGTTAACGCGGCGATGAACAAGTGGCGGGCAGGCACGGCCAACACCGGTTCGTGTGCCGGTTGAGTCACACGGTCAGCGGTGACAGTTGAACGTACGGCGTTGCGTAACGCTACGGCGTCAGTGTGGGCGATGACCCGGAGTTCAACTTCCGGTTCGCTTGCACTTGCGGCAGTTTCGATCCGTACGGTGGTGCATCGAAACGCGCGGCTTAAAGCCGTGCGGCGGAGTTCGATCTGCTGAATACGTTCCACGGCGATAGTGCGGTGCTGGCGTGCGAAAACGCCAGAACTGATTCGTACCACCGTCCCATCAAACGAAAACAAGCGGCGCTGGTAACTGACGGTGCGCATCACTAGGCCAACACCCGCATACAGCACAAACAGTTGGATGCCGCTTTGGATGGACGGGGTCGCACCGGCGAACGTGGCGATCACCGGAAATATGATGACTTGCAACAGTTGACGTGCAGGCAGGCCAAGGACAATCGAGGCCGGATGCAGCCGGCGTGGGGTGGCGAACTGGTCAGGCTCGCTCATACGGCATCGCGACTGTCCTCGCCATGTTCGGCGACGGCGGCTTGGGCTCGCAGCAGTAACGCCTCACGGAGGGCTGGCGCGTCGGTTTGTGACATGCCAGGGAGCACAGCTGCTCCTGATGCGGATGCCGTGGTGACGGTGAGGGTGGTTAACCCAAGCCAGCGTTCAATCGGACCGTTGACCAATTCGATGTGTTGAATACGAAAGTACGGCACATGTTCACTGCGCCGGATGAGTACACCGAAACGTAAATGCAACGCTTCAGGGCCAAGACGCCAGCGCCAGCGTCGCCAGCGAGCTTTGGGTAGCCACCAGACCAATATCCCAAAAAGTGCCGGGGTGCTGATGAGCAGCAGCACCCCGGCAAGACCCGGGGCAACGATTGCAAGCAGCGTCGAGAATAAGACCAGTGGGGCAAGGAGCGAGAACGCAGCCGATATGCGCCATGCCACTACGGCAGCTTCCGATAAGGCATGAAAATTGCCGCTTAAAAAAACATCCATTTTTGCCTGATCCACTGCACCGCTGTCAGTGTCAGCAACGGCAGTTACGGCAATCGGCGTGGGGATTAGCACAGGCGGTAACCCCGGACGGACACCAGCAGGTGGTGTCCGTGGCGGTGGGGGTGGAGGTGGTGGCGGTACCGCAGGCATGTCTGACGTACCGTTCGTCTGGGCTGCTCGTAGAGCGGTGATGCTCGCTAGCGTAGTGAGACGGTTACCGTATGAAGTCATACGGTGTTTAGCGAACGAACGATTTGGCAGAGCATGTGAGCGAATTGCATCTCACGGAAGAGCAGGCCTTGCAGTTAGGCCAGCTCGTTGACGTGTATCCCGAAGCGCGTGAACTTGGGGAATTATTTCACCAGTATGGCCACGAGCTGTATCTGGTGGGTGGCACTGTGCGCGACACCCTGCTTGCCGGTGATGCACATGAACTGCTTGACACCATCGATCTTGATTTTGCTACATCAGCAACACCTGAGCAGTGCCAAGAACTGTTGCGTCGCTGGGCAGACGCGGTATGGACTACCGGCATCGCCTTTGGGACCGTGTCGTGCGAACGCACCAACACGGCAGGAATCGTCCGCAAAATCGAAATTACGACGTTTCGGGCCGACACATACCAGTCTGGCTCACGCCATCCAACCGTCACCTACGGGCGATCGATCGATGAGGATCTTGGTCGGAGAGACCTCAGTGTGAACGCGATGGCAGTCGCAGTCCCCCATTTTCGTTTTGTTGACCCATTCGGCGGCTTAAACGACCTGCATGCCCGCCGCCTACGTACCCCGATTGATCCGCAACAGTCGTTTGGTGACGACCCGTTACGGATGGTGCGTCTGGCACGGTTCGCTGCCGTTCTTGATGCCCAACCAGATCCAGACACGCTGGCTGCAGCCATGGCGATGCGTGACCAACTGGCCACCATCTCGGCTGAACGAATCCGCGACGAACTGGTGAAACTGATGCTTGGCCCAATGCCGGTACGTGGCTTAACGCTGCTGCTCGACACCGGCCTGTGCAGGTACGTGCTGCCAGAACTGGCCGAATTGCAGCACTGTGCGGATCCGCTGCATCGGCATAAAGACGTGCTGGCACACACGTTTGCGGTGGTGGAAAACACGTGCGAACGTGAACCAGACGGCCCTGATTTTGTGTTGCGTTTTGCCGCTTTGATGCACGACATCGGCAAACCGGACACGAAAGAAATATTTCCGGACGGCACGGTTACGTTCCATCATCATGACGTTGTTGGGGCACGGATGACCAGACAGCGCATGCGGGCGTTACGGTTTGATAAAGACACGATCAAAGATGTGTCTGAACTGGTGCGGTTGCATCTGCGATTTCATACTTACAAGCACGGTTGGACCGACGCGGCTGTGCGCCGTTATGTCCGCGACGCCGGCCACCTGTATGAACGTTTGAATGTGCTGACCAGAGCAGACGTCACGACAGGCAACGCGCGTCGTGCGGCCGCCATTCAACGCAATGTCGACGATCTAGAAACGCGCGTAGCGGAACTCAACGAACAAGAAGAACTCGAAGCGTTACGTCCCGCACTTGATGGCAACCAGGTGATGCGGCATCTTGGGATCAAACCTGGCCCGCTCGTTGGTGAAGCCTGGCAGTTTCTGCTGGAACTACGCATCGAACAAGGCGAACTTGAGACTGACGCAGCTTTGGCCGCACTTGATGACTGGTGGGCGCAACGGTCGGCAGACGTGTGAGTTTGCCCTCCGCCTGGCGTGACCAACATGATCAGCCGACACGACGACCGGATGTGCCGGCAGCAAACCAGGTCGCTTTCTATGTGGCGATTGGGGCGTTTCAAGGCGACACGTATGAAAAGAATGCGTTTGCCAAACACACCGAGCATGAAGTTGCGTGGCTGTGGGAGATGCTTGGGTTAACGGCCGGGATGCGTCTGCTCGATGTGGGCTGTGGTACCGGACGTCACATGCGTGCCTTCGCTGCCCGCGGCATCAACGTTGTCGGGGTAGACGTGTCGGCAGAACTGATTGCTGCCGGCGAGCAACTGGTAGCACGCGATCAGCTTGGCGCAGCAGTGACGTTTCATCACGGAGATGCCACCGACGTGCTCACCGACGTGCTCGCAACGGAACGTTTTGACGTGGTGATGTCGCTGCATCAAGGTGCGCTTGGCATCTCCCCGGACGGTGACCGGCAGATGCTGGCGGCCGCAATGGCACGATTACAGCCTGGCGGCATGTTCGCCGCCACTTTTTTTCATGCCCTGTTTGCGGGCCGACATCTTCACGGTGATGACGCGTATGACCCGATGAACAGCGTCCATCATCAGGTAAGTGAGGTGTATGGCAGCGAGCGGCAGATGCGTCGTTTTGACCTGTGGACCACCGCCTACACAGTCCGGGAGGCAGTTGGACTGTGCGAGCAGGCAGGCCTTCGTGTTTGTGACGTGCGTGGTGTTGAACCCGGCGCTTTTACCAAGCGTGGCGCGTTTACTGTCGGGCTTAACGATCCCGAATTTGTGGTGTTAGCCCGAATTTAACGCTGACGGTTGCCACGGGTCAGTCGCAGCAGCACCACACCTGTGACAGCGCTTACGCGCAGCAATCCAAACGCCCGCGAGTCGGTCGATGCTGTCGGGTTATCGCCACGTAAATCAACCAAATCGTCCAGCCGAAACGCGACCCGCTTGACGATCACCCGGGGGGGGTCACGCGGATCATCGACGGTGACGATCGTGCGTTCACGAATCGCACGATCGCGGGCTGTCACGGTGAGAAGCAGCGCGCCATCACCAAACGTTGGCAACATCGAATCGCCCGCCACCCGCACGATACGGACACGTGCGACCAAAAGGACCAACAGCCCGACAAGAACACTGACACCCCACAGCACAGCCACTCCGTTTCGGATGCAGGTGAGTACGATGGACGTTACGGTAATGCAATCCCGCCCAACTTTAAGGAGCGACCGATGTCGTTTGCTGACATGCTTTCCCGCATCAACCCGTTGCGCCGGGTAGCAACGGTGCATGCGCACTGTGACCTGATGTGTGGTGTGTACAACCCGGCCCAAGCCCGCATCGAGGCAGAATCTGTCTTGGAAGTGGCAAAAAAATATCATGACTCGGACGACGAAGTGTTTCGTGCCCGCTGCATCTTGATCAAAGAAGAACGGGCCGAACTCGTCAAGCATCACTTAAGTGTGCTGTGGACCGACTATTTCAAGCCAAACCACATTGAGAGCTACCCGCAACTGCACGAACTGTTTTGGAACGCCATCAAAGCCGCAGGTGACGCCAAAAAGACGATGGACCCGAAGGCAGGTGTCGACTTGCTCGCCAAGATCGACGAAATCGCGGCAATCTTCTGGGAAACTAAAGGTGGGAAGCCGGAGTGGATGACGGCATAACGTGTCACGCCACAGCCGCTTGGCTGCGTAGGCGACACGGTGCGTGAGCAACGCACCGACTATCGCCTACGGCGGCGTGCCGCGGTACGCGCGGTGCTTGACGGTCAAACCAGTCGTGAAGAGGCCTGTGATGCCCATCCTGATTTGATGCGGGCCGGAACGCATATCGGCATGTTGGCAGACGAGCCCTGCCCGATATGCGCTGAACCTGGCTTACGTCTGGTCGACTACGCCTATCCGCGATTGACACACGGCCGGCGTATGGGTGGTGCGGTGCGCCGCGATGACCTGGCACGACGGGTAACCCGCTACGGGGAACTCGACGTATTTGAAGTCGAAGTGTGCATCAACTGCGGATGGCACCATTTGCTGATTTCGTATGTGCTGGACATCAGCGCGCCTACCAGCAAAGGCGGCTAGGCAAGCCGCCGCAGCACCCGAGTAGACGTCGCATATTGTGGCGCAGACCGGTCTTCAATCCACTGCACGCCAGAAGTCGGACAGACGTGAACACGTCGGCTCGTGTCGGTTTCGGAGACTCCAAGATGATTGGTCAAGTAATCCACTGCCAAGTCGCCCGAGAGCACGTTAAGCACTCGGCAGCGGCAAGCATCGTCAGCCATTGAGGGCTCCTTTGCATCTTGGCGGTACGGCAAAATATAGCGGCGAGGGCTAGTTTTTCCCTTGAACGAACGTCCATTTGGAGACAATATGCCTGATGTCACGCCAGAGCACAACGATGCTGACACGCATGCGTTGCGGCCCGCTCGCTGGTGGGTGCTAGCAGACGGGGCATCAATTGGCCCGTTTGCACTGGTTGAGGTGCGCCAACGAGTTCTTGCCGGCATGACCGGGCCAGCAACATACGTCTGGGCAGACGGGATGCCAGACTGGATGCACGCCCGTCTTGTCCCTGCTTTAGTCCCTCCGGCTAGTGTGCGCGCCGGCTTGCCCGCCTGGCAGTAACAGCATGAGGACACCACGATGACGACCGCGCCGGCTGTAAACGCACTCGATGTTCTGCGGGCACGCGGGTTTGTGCAGGATGTCACTGATGAGCCTGGTTTACGCGATGCGTTTGCGTTGGGTCCGGTGATTTTTTATGTCGGCTTTGATCCGACCGCAGCTTCGCTGCATGCCGGCAATCTGGTGGGGATCATGGCGATGTCGTGGCTGCAACGGCTCGGGCATGTGCCCATCGCCTTGGCTGGCGGGGCAACCGGTCGCATCGGGGACCCAACAGGTCGCGATCAAGAACGTGAACTGCTTGATGACACGCTAATTGAAGCCAACCTGGCTGGCATTCGAAGCCAGTTGGCGCATGTTCTTGATTTGGATCATGAGGGCGGGTTGGTTGATAATTACACGTGGACGCGACCGTTGACGTTGCTTGATTTTCTGCGTGACGTTGGGGTGCATGCGTCGGTGAACACGATGATTGCCAAAGATGCGGTCAAAACGCGTCTGACTGCACGTGAGCAGGGGCTGACATTCGCCGAGTTGAGCTATCAGTTGTTGCAGGCTTACGATTTTGCGGTGCTTTATGAACAGCATGGCTGTGTGCTTCAAGGGGGCGGTTCAGACCAGTGGGGCAATATTGTGGCCGGTATTGACCTGATTCGCCGACGTACCGGTGGCAGTGCCTACGGGTTGACGTGGCCGTTGTTAACGACTGCAGATGGCACGAAGTTTGGAAAGTCGGCCGGCAACGCAGTATGGCTGGATGCACAGATGACTTCGCCGTACGCCTACTACCAATTCTGGTTGAACGCGGCCGATGCGGATGTTGGCCGGTTTTTGCGACTGTTTACGTATCGTGACGAAGATGAAATTGTTGCGTTGGAAAAGCAGCTTCGTGCCGATCCAAAAGCCCGCGCAGCTCACCGGGCGCTAGCCCGCGATGCGACCGCCATCATTCATGGCGATGACGCGGTCGAACAGGCTGAACGGGCCAGTGCGGTACTGTTTGGCGGTCAGGGAAACACTGCTGATAGTGACGGCGGGCTCGCTGACGTGTTAGCGGCAGCCCCGTCGGCCATGTTCGACCGCACGGTCCTTGACGGCGGGCTTGGCGTGTTAGCGGCGCTCACAACCCTTGGCGCAACCAAAAGTAACGGCGAAGCACGGCGGCTGGTCGCGCAAGGTGCGTTGCGAGTCAACGACGTGCCAATTGACGATCCTGCGCAACTGCTGACGTCAGACGACCTGTCAGACGGCGATGTCATTGTGTTTCGGCTGGGTAAGCGCCGGTATTTCGTTGCTCGCTTCACGTAACGACGATCCCCAAGAAAACAAATTTTTTCGGACTGCAGCCACGGCCAGCGCCTAAAGTGCGGTTGTGGAAGGAACAGCTGTGCGGTATCGTTTGTCTTCGTGTGTTGAGGCTCGTCCTCAATACTTCGTACACGGCAAAAACGACGAGTTTTTTGCCAAAGTCGGGCACTGTCTCGCAGTGAACGACGTACGCACCCCTGCTCTGCGGTGTCGTTCGCGCCGCCCAGAGCCACCCTGCGTGGCGCACGCTGCCACGCCTCTTAGCGTTTTGCGACGTTGAGAGTCTGCCCACAGGAGGTGCCCATGCGCCGCTATGAAATTCTCATTCTCATCACCGACCGTGTCGACGACGAAGCTGCGTCGGAACGTTTCACTTGGGCCAAAGACCTTCTGGTCACCCAAGGTGCAACCGTCCTTGACGACGCGTGGTGGGGGAAACGCAAACTTGCGTACGAAATTGACCACCGTGACCACGGCTTCTATGGCGTGATCGACTTCATGGCGAGTGCCGAAGCGGTGACTGAACTCGAACGTCAGCTAAAGATTGTTGACGACGTGATTCGCTTCAAGACGGTGCGTCCTGAAGTTC
>JBBDST010000015.1:0-45579 GCA_040904765.1 Nitriliruptoraceae bacterium | reverse complement strand
CCATCTGGCTCGACCGGCTGCTGCCACGCCTTGACATCGAAGGTGAAGCCGGCCTGCCCGAACCGACGAAGCTTATGTGCTCACCGTGATGACTTAAGCTTTGGTGTGCCTCTTGGCTGGCCTGCCAGATCAAATTGCATGCCCAGCAGGTCGATCGAGACATCGTCTTGGCCACGCTGGCCGCCACACTCCGAACCTGGCAACCCGTTTAGCCGCGACCTATGGCGAACGGTTCCGCCGTTGGTCATTACCAGGGCGCAGGCCAGGAAGATTTTATGCAGGCAGATTCATGCCGTTACCTAATCTGAGAGACGGCTGGCGCGACGGACCGTGATTACCGTGAGACTCACAAACAGCAAGAGGGTAGCGACGTTGCCGTGAAGTGCGCCCTGCCGCCATGACGTGGAGGCCGCGAGGTCGGCAGCGATGCGCACCGCCACCGACACGTGCAGCAGGACCAGGGGAAGATAGGCGCTGCGCACGAACCGTAAGGGTACGCGCAGGACCGCTGGGATGATGATCGGGGCATGGCCCATGACCATAGAGAGCACGAACCCGAGGAATAGCGCATGCACCAGCGCGTCGTGGAGTAGCGGACCCGTCGCGCCGAACCCCATCGCAAGCCACAGCACGCCGCTGACCGCCAGCCACACGTACCCGGCTAGCATGCAGCTGGCCGCGAACCGCGGTAGGCCCGGAAGGCGGATGGTGCGGCGCGCAATATCGTATCGGGCCAACCAGGCGACCTGGCCCAACAATCCGATGCCCCCGAGCGTTAGCCCGGTCGAACGCCAGAAGGGAGCGAGCGCGGCACCTACGACGAATATGGCCACAGCCAGCAGGAACCTCCGTCGGCTGCCGGACGACGGCAATGAGAGCCGACTAAGTTCTAACCGCTCACCAACGATGGTGAGTACGAGAAACGCCGCGAGCAACGGAGTGATGCGGATCGGGCCCGCACCCGCGATCCACACCGCTACGGCAGCGATCCAAGCGATCGCCCCGATGGCCATAATTGCCAGATGCAGGTCCCGGCTGCCTCGTAGCCACAGTGCCACATAGGTCGCCAGCACGACCGTGCCGGCGACAGCCAGCAGCAGGCCGCCAAGATTTCGCGACACCGGTAAGACCACGACCGCGGCGCCGCTCAGCCCCGGCCCAAAGTAGCCCCAGGCCTGTCCGAGTGCGACCGCCCGCTCCAGGGCGATCAAAGTGCCGAGAAACCCGAGCACCATTAACACCCCGTGCAGATCGGCGGCCACGAAGCGATGCGACACGCCGGCGCGGGCGAGTCCGGTGTACATCCCGAGGATCAGCCCTAGTCCGCCGCCGAGCAGCAGCACGAGCCGGTAACGCGGGAGACGTCCCCTACCACGCCACTGGCTCGGGCTGCCACCCTTTGCCGCTGTCTCCGGAGTGCTCAGGGGCGTCATGTGCTCCTCCAGCGCAAGGATGGGTGGTCTGGCTGGGCTAAGGGTCGTCCTTTGCCGTGTGGCGTCAACCGATGTGCTTTTTCGGTTAGCTCACCTCAAGTGTGCCTTCCATGGTTGTGCGGTGACCCGGGATACTGCAGTAGAAGGTGTAGGTTCCGGCTTCAAGCTCGATCGAGCCGGTCGCGGTTTCGCCTGCTTGGGCGAGCACAACCTCGGTGTTTCCCGCCTCCTCGATCACGAAGTCGTGTTCGACCGCTCCGGCGTTAACGAGGGTGATTTCGATCACCCCGGCACTGGCTGAGAGCGACTCGGGCTCGAAGTAAAGATCCCCTGCTTCGACTTCAACGGCACCACTGGCGGAACTGTCAGCGGGTGAGGCTTCGTCCTCACCACTGCCGCATCCGGTAAGTGCAAGGGCTGCTCCAGCGATCATCGCCACGATCCGTGTATTTCCCATGGTCTGCTCGTTCCTTCAGCGGAGCGTGTCCGGCTCGGCGGCTGCCGAGCCTTCAAGTCCGTGTCGTAGATAAGTAAACGTTTTGTAATATACTAATAGTATCAAAGTTGGTGAAAAGTGTCAGCAGGCGGTCGGACACGACCGAGCCTGGAGTCCCGTATCGTCGCGGGTGTGCGGACCGGTGGGCCATCGTCGCCTCAATCTTGGGGCGTAACCGCAACGAGGGTCGGTTCACGTGCGACATCGCCGAATCCGCGTTCCGAGCGTGCCCGTAGAACGGTCAGTGCCACCGGGATCGCCTGCAAGAGACCGAGGGCGATAGTGAACCGCACCAGATTGTCGGGCCAGACGGTGGGGAACTGCGACGCATAGAGCAGCGGGAGGTGCACGAGGCCCTGGTGGTAGAGCACGGATGCCGATCCAATACCGAGTGCCAACACGCGTCCGGTGGTGACCGTCAGGGCCCAGACCGATCCGCCGATACCGCCCACGAGGAAGATCGTGGTGTGGAGCAGCCCAAAGGCTTCATCGAGTGGATCGCCCGGCCATGCGACGAGATCATCTACGAGGTGGATCCCGTTCACCACCGCCACCGCTAAGACCACCAGCGCTGCCGGACGTACGAGTGCGCGGAGGTCCCTGCGGCGCCACCCCAATAGCGCTGGGGCCACTCCGGCGGCGGCCAGCAACAGCCACAAAACGCCAGAGGGCGGGTCCACCCATACGAGCTCGCCGGCGACCTCGATCCTGTCCTCCCCGTAACCAAGCGGGAGCACCCACGACTGGAAACTGCCCTGGTCCAATCCCGCCGTGCCGATCGTCCCGACGAGTTCAGTGCGCATCAGGATGTGCCGAATCGGTCCGGCATCGACGAACGGGGGCGGTGTGGTCGACATCCAGTGTGTCCGGTGATCGTGCCACAGGTAGCGCGGTTCGTCGTCGATGTGAACCCACTCGGGCGCCGCGTCAGCGTCGACATCCCGCGGCATCGCCACATCTCCGTACCGCGACGCATTCAGGTAGGTCGCCGGTGAACGACGGTTGTGTTCGACACCACTCGGCCCGATCCGCAGGTACGGCTCACCCCCGTAGCCGTAGACGGTCAGCGTTGTATCCGTCCTGTTCTCCACCTCGATGAGCAGTCCGCCGGTGTGGACAGTCACCTCGACACCGGCCGGCAGTGGTGCCGAGGTGATGCGGCTCAGGATGTTGGTGGTCTCCTCCGTGCGGGTGTGCGCCTCGGCGGGTGGAGACATTGCTAGCAATGCCCCGCTGCTGAGCAGCATCACGGCCAGCGTCCAAGTCCAGCGTCCGCGCATCGCTTCAGCCCACCAGACCGACGATCCCGACCACTATGAACAAGGTGGCGAGGTAGGCGTTGGAGGTGTGAAACACCTTCCAGGCTGCCGCCGGATCGGGTCTGCCGATCAGCCGCACGGACTGGGTGATGAAGACCGCACCTAGCACTAAAGCGATGATCACGAAGCCGAAGCCGCCGACGCCAGTCAGAGGGAGGGCCAGGGATGCGGCTACGGTGGCGATCGCATATCCGGCGCCGTGTCGGGCAGCGACTTTCGGTCCGCGGACGACCGGCAGCATCGGCACGTTCGCTCGGGCGTAGTCCGTGCCCGTGCCAACGGCCAGCGCCCAGAAGTGGGTGGGGGTCCACAGGACGACGATGGTGAACAGCAGCACGGCCGCCGGGTCCACGCTGCCGGTCACCGCCGCCCATCCGATCATCGGTGGCGCAGCACCTGCGACCCCTCCGATGACGATGTTGTGCACACTGCGCCGCTTGAGCCAGATCGTGTAGATCCCGACGTACCAGGCCCACGCAGCCACGGTGAGTGCTGCCGGGAGCCAGCCGGCGACGAACAGCATGAGGCTGGTGCCGATCACGAGCAACACTGCGGCGAATGCGAGTGCTGCCGGCGGGGAGATCCGCCCCGAGGGCACCGGCCGATGTGCAGTGCGGCGCATCGCTCCATCGATGTCGCGGTCGAGGACCATATTGGTGGCGTGGGCTGAACCGGACACCAAGGCGCCACCGACCACGGTTGCCGCCAGCAGCCCCAGACCTGGCCACCCGCCGGCCGCGACCAGCATGGCCGGTACCGTCGTAATCAGCAGTAACTCCACGATGCGCGGCTTGGTCAAGCTGACGTAATCGCTGGCGGTGTGGCGCCAGCCTTGAGGCACGGTCCCCGTCAGCTGCGACGTGCTCTCGATCGAGGTCGAGGCGGCCATGATCAGCCCACCGGCCAGGATTGCGACAGGTTCACATGAGCGATCACGTAGAAACCGACGAACCAGGCGAGGAAGATCAGGACGAGGACATAGGTTCCCGGCGCCTCGAACGTGGCCCACTTGCCGCGCAGCCCGTTGCCGGCGGCATGCATCGCGGCACGGGTGCGTGTCATCTCGGTTGCGGTCTGTTGTGCGGCGTCTGCATCATCGGGTGAACCGTGACCAGTCTGCGGCATCATCGAAGCGATACCCGAACTGGCAGCGTGGCGCCGAGCTCGGGGACCAAACGCATACACCAGACCCGCGTCTGGGGTCTCGGTTTTCGTGCCGCGTAGCAGGGTCATGGCGATGACGTAGACGAACATGATCCCACCCGTGATCGCAAAGAGTGCACCCACGGAGATCAACGCCATGATCCCTGGTACTGGACCGACCGCGAACTGATCCACGACGAGCGGCGCACCGGCATAGTCGAGCTGTGCAACCCGCCGTGGAACGCCCAACTGCCCGGCCAGCATCATCGCGGCCGTCAAAAGCGCCACGCCGGAAGCGAAGATGTAGGGCTGCCAGCGAGCGATCCGCACACCGACGAGTTGACGCTGGCTGAGCAACGGGATCAGATAGTACGAGATCCCCATGAACGCCAGTGTGGTGCCTGAGACCACCGTCGCGTGGAAATGCCCGACCGTGAACAGCGTGTTGTGGGTCAGCATGTTCAACTGCATCGTGCCCATCAGCACACCGGTTACCCCGGCGATAAATCCGAAGTACACGATCGACAGCACCATCGACGAGAAACCCGGCTCACGCCACGGCGCTTTCTTGAGCCAGCCGAACAAGCCCTTGCCAAAGCCACGCTCGCGTTGGGCCGTCTCGATTGCCGCCGGCAGTGAGAACGCGTGGATAAGGCTTGCCAGCACCGCGAGGTACAGCAGGTAGCTGGTATTCATGATGCGGTGGCTGGTCCCCAACCCGGGGTCGACCAGCAGGTGGTGCACCGCCCCAAGGTGGATGAACGCGATGTAGAGCAGGAACGCGAACCGGCTGAGGCCTTCGTTGACCGCGCGACCGCCGACGGTAATCCCGATCAACGCGTACCAGACCGCCACCATGATCGCGAGGTTCACCTGCTGGGCGCCGTGCCCGATCCCCCAGAAGAACAACCGGTAACTTGCGGGATCGACCGATTCAAGTAGGCCGATGGACTGCAGGAACAACATCCCGTAGGCAACCGCTCCGGTCAACAGCGAATACACCGCGATGACGGCACCTGAGAGTAACCCGTACACCACCAGTGGCAGAGAACCGACGTAAGTCCCTTCACGTCGGGCGGTGATAATGTTGGCGAAGAACAATCCGCATGCGACGAGCACGCCGACGGCGAACAACAGCACACCGAGGTAGTACAGCGGATGGGCGGTCAGTGGGGGATAGGCGGTGAACATCACCGTGGCACGGCCAGTCAGCATCGCCCACTGGGCCATGAGCACGCCGGCCACCATCATCGCAAGGTTGCCCCATGCGACGCGGGGCAGGGTCATCCTCGCGTTGAGGAGCATGGTTGAGCCCCAGTAGAGCGCCCCAACCTCGAAGAACAGCAGCCAGAACAGCAGCATCGTGGTGCCGTGGCTGGCCAGCAGCCGGTACCACCAGTCGTCGCTGATGGGTAGGCCTTGACGCTGCAAAGCGATGAAGAAGGCCAAGACGCCACCGAAGGCCAGCAGAGTCAACGCCGTGACGAAGTTAGCTAACGCCAAGCGCTGACCGTTGCGGTCGACGGTGAACCCGGTGACATTACAGACTCGAGACGGAGCGGTTGGTGCGATGGCTGCCATAATCGGTACCTCTCTGCGGTCGGTCGTCAGTGTTCGGCGGCGTCAGTCGACGACGATCAGGCCGGTCATCAGATGGTGACCTAGCCCGCAGTACTCGTTGCAGATGATCGGGAACTCCCCGGTCTCGTTGGGGGTGATCCGGATTACGTACAGATAGCCCGGTAGGACCTGGAAATTCAGGTTGGTTGGCTGTAGCGACAGACCGTGCTGGACGTCGGTGGAGGACACCAGCAGTCGGTAGGTCTTGCCCTTCTGTAACTTGAGTACCGGACGGAAAGCGAACCGGTTCGCATGGAGGTAGACGTCGCTGCCCGGCGGTGGCTCGACGATCGCTGCGCCGTTGATCTCGTCGACCTGGAACTCGTCGACGAAAGCTTCCACCTCGGCGCGGAAGACGTCCGGGTCGATCCGGTAGGACTCGATCGGAGTCGTCTGGTCACCGATCGCCAACCAGACGTACATGCCGCTGAATAGCACTAAACACCAGATGAACGCGATGGTCAGCCAGCGCCGCTCATCTGGCCCCAACGGCGACCACCAGCGTTCTTTTGGCGGCAGCAGCGTGCTGAGTTGCTGGTCATTATTGCCGTCGCTCCAACTGCGGCTCTCGGTCTCGTCGTACATGTCGTCTCCTCGCGTCTCACGGCGCTGTCGCCTACCGGCCACCCCAAGTCGGCAGTTCGGCCAACTCCCACAGTCCCCACCCGAGGTAGAGCAACCCCGGGACCACCACGCTCACCGCCAGCAGTACCCAGATGTTGTCTAGGAACCGCTGTTGCCACGGTGTCTCACTTGCTGGATCCTTCATTGCAGAACCTCCTCGTTCTCACGTCGTTGGTAGGGCTTGTTGTGCCCCCCGGAGGCCTGGTTCGCGTCGGTCGCCGCGGAGGGGATGAGTCCTAGAACGGCGATGAGCACGACGCACGCCCACAGCCAAGTGGCGACCGTGAGGTGTCCAATGGCACTCCACACCGTTGCGCGGGTCAGGACGTTGGTGATGCCAAGTCCCACCTGGATCACCACAAGTAGCGCCGCGAGCGTCGGTAGCAAGCCCACCCACCGGGCTGCTCCTGGGGTGGCACGCTGCCGGCGGCGCGCCACCCCAGCGAAGACGATGATCAACACTGCCACGACGTAGCCCCAACCGCGGTGGGTGACGTGCAAGATCTCGCGGGTACTGGCGGTCCAAGTGTCGCCGGCTAGCCAGATGGGGATCGCGTTAAAAACGTAGGCAGCGCCGTGGCCGGTCGCTTGGCTGCCGAGCACTCCTTGCACCAGCACGGCTGCAGCCACGATGCTTGCCCATCTCCCGACCTGTCGTTCAACGGCTCGAGCGGTGGATCCCTGGCCGGCCGCCCTGGTGGCGTCAACTCGGGCGAGCGCCACCATGGCGAGTAGACAGCCGACGACGATCCAGGACATCGCAAGGTGCGAGGAGACCAGGCCGGCTTGCAGTTGTAGTAACACGACCGCGGCACCAAGCGCGGCCTGGGCGAGCACCAACATGCTCGCGAGTGCACCCATGCGCCACAGCCAGGGAACGTTCCGGTGGCGAAGCCCGGACCACATAGTCAGCCACAGGATCAGGATCCCGACGACGCCCGCCCATAACCGGTGACTGTGCTCGAACCACATGTACAGATCCGCCGGCGGGATCCACTGGCCGTAACAGGCCGGCCAGTCTGGGCACGCTAACCCTGAATCGGTCGCGCGCACAGTCCCACCCATAGTGATGAGCAGCAGCGTCGCCATGATCGTTGCGATGGTGAGCCGCCGGAATGCCCGCAGGGGGTCCGGGTGGGGCGTCTTGAGGGTGCTCCGCATACCAGCCCTCCGAAGTGAATTCACCATCAACGCTCGACCTTGGCCAAACAATGGTGACCCCAGTCATCAACGTTAATTGTTACACTACACATACTGAGCGATGTGCGTCAAGAGAACTCACGCTCGCCCCCAGTGCCGACCCGAGAGGCCGACCATGACTCCGCGCCTGTTCACCCTCATGGCTGTCGGCTCGAGCCTTCTTCTTGCAGCTTGCGTGGCGGCACCGGCACCGGTGACGAGTGCCCAGAACACCGATGTGACCATCGTGGCGGATGATTTGGTCTTCGCCCCCGAGCGCCTTGAGATCCCGGCGGGTGAATCCGTGCAACTCCATTTGCGCAACGACGGCTCAATCGTGCACGACCTCGTGTTCGAGGATGGCTGGGAGAGTGGTCTGGTGCTACCGGGCGAGGCCGTCACCGTGGAGCTCGGCCCGCAAGCCGCATCCAGTGTGGCGTGGTGCTCCGTGCCGGGTCACCGGGATGCTGGCATGGAACTCGAGGTCATCGTGCGAGAGGGCGGTGACGCATGACTTGCGGGGTCCCAGCAGCTGTCGCTCGTCGGGTTACCGTTGTCGGTGGAGGCATTACCGGACTGCTCACAGCGGTTGGTCTTGCCGATGCGGGCGCGCAGGTCACCGTTCTCGAACAGAAAGACACCGTCGGCGGTCAGATCCGTAGCATCGAGGTCGATGGTGCAGTCGTTGATGTCGGTGCCGAATCGTTGCACACCGCGACCCCGGGGATTCTCGAGCTATTGCAGCGCCTCGAGCTCGAGACCGCCATCACCGAGGCGCATCCGGGACCCACTCTGGTTGTGAGGGGACGGCATCTGCGACGGCTACCCACCGGCTTTGGCCCCACCGGACCCTCGCGACTGTGGCCGGTCGTGACCGCGCGCATCCTAAACCCCGCTGGCCTACTGCGCGCCGCCTGTGAGCCACTGGTGCCCTGGTCTCACCACGGCAAGGACCTGGCAGTGGGCACCTACCTCACCGCCCGATTCGGGGCGCAACTAACCGACCGGCTGGTTGACCCCCTCCTTGGCAACTTGCACGCCGGCGATGTGCACCGACTTGGCCTGGCCGCCGCGGTACCGCCGCTCGACAGGGCGGCGCGCAGCCACCGATCGTTGGTCCTGGGCCGCCGGGGCAGTCACGCTGGGCCGGCACGACGGTTTGTGACCCTCTGTGGCGGACTCGCACAGATCACCGACACGCTCGCTGCTGACCCACGTATTGACGTTCGGTGCTCGAGCCCGGTAAGCGCCCTGCAGCGAACTGTCGATGGTGACTACCTCGTGGTCGGTGACAACGGGGCGCTCACTCAGGCCGACGCGGTCGTGCTGGCGGTCCCCTCAGCCGTAGCAGCCCGCCTGATCGCTGCACAGGATGCGCGAGCAGGTCGAGCCCTCGACAGTATCGAGAGTGCGAGCGTCGCGACCGTCGTTGCGAACTATCGCCGTGCCGACGTCGCAAACCACCCCGCCTTTCGTGCGAACGGACTACTGGTCCCCTCGACGGCGGCGGGACGGCTGCTGAAGGCCGCCACCTTCCTGAGCGGCAAGTGGCCTCATCTGGCCTTGCAGGACTCGTTCCTCGTGCGCATGTCGGCGGGCCGCGCCGGCCAGTACGGAATCGATCAGCTCGACGACGGCGAACTCGCCGAACGGCTGCACGGCGATCTCGCCGAGCTGACCGGTCTGTCGACGGCTCCACATCTCACCGTGGTGCGGCGCTGGCCGGCCACGATGCCTCAGCTGCACGTTGGTCACCTTGACATCATCGCTTCGGTCCGGGAACGCCTCAACGGCCGCCATCGGATCGTGCTGGCCGGCGCCGCCTACGACGGGGTCGGCATCGGCAACTGCCTGCGTTCCGCGCGCGCCGCCGTCGCCCACCTCGCCGCTGACCACGACACCGAGGAGCGCGCGGCATGACCGACACCCAACCCTTGATCCGCACCCTGCGGCACGACACGTCCGACCGGCCGTTCATCGTCATCTGGGAGGTGACCCGAGCCTGTGACCTGGTCTGCCAGCACTGTCGGGCAGACGCTATCCGTGAACGCAACCCCTTTGAGCTCACCACGGCCGAGGGCCGCCGGCTGCTGGACGAACTGGCGAGCCTCGGCGTGCCCCGACCACTGGTCGTGCTGACCGGAGGCGATCCGTTCGAACGCCCCGACCTCGAGGAGCTTGTCGCCCACGGCACGGCGCAGGGACTCAGCATGTCGCTGTCGCCCTCGGTCACGCCCAGACTCACCAGACCGACCATGCAACGTCTGCGCGACGCCGGCGCGAAGGCCGTCTCACTCTCCCTCGATGGGGCGAATGCGGCCACCCACGACGGTTTTCGTGGTGTCGACGGTGTGTTCGACGCCACTCTTGACGCCACGCACCTGATCCGCGAGCTGGGGCTCCGTCTGCAGATCAACACCACCGTCACCAGACACACGATCGTGGAGCTACCCGATGTGCTTCGCCAGGTGATGGCGATGGACGCCTTCCTGTGGAGTGTGTTTTTCCTTGTCCCCACGGGACGCGGCGAATACCTCGACGCGTTGGACGCCGACGAGACCGAGGACGTGCTGCACTGGCTCCACGACGTCTCACGACTCGTAGCCATAAAGACCACCGAAGCACCCCATTTTCGACGGGTGGCGCTCCAGCGCACCGGATCGGCGGAGCGAACCGGGTTGGGGGTCCTCTACGACCAACTGCGAACAGCATCGGCAGACCTATTGGCACCTGAGCGTGTCCCCGAACGGCGGGTTCCGCGGCCACCGTTGCACATCAACGCCGGCAACGGCTTTGTCTTTGTCGACCACCTCGGCGCGGTCTATCCGAGCGGGTTCTTGCCGATCCCTGTCGGATCAGTGCGTGACCGACCCATCACCGAGATCTACCGCGACTCACCGTTGCTGCGAGCGCTCCGAGAGCCGGCCACGTTCGGTGGGCGTTGCGGGCACTGCGAGTTCCGCGACGTGTGTGGTGGATCTCGATCACGCGCGTACGCGACCACCGGTGACCCATTGGCCGAGGAACCAACCTGTAACCATCAACCTGCCGCTTTTCTTGCATCGAACGCCTGATGGCGGTCTGATCTCGTTCGTTGACGGAGCCGGTCTGAGGATTCTGTCGGAGTGGGCGGGGCCACGGCAGCGACCAATCAGTTGATTCCGTCCTTCACCCGTGAGCTAGGGCTGGATCTCAGTGGTTGCGGTTTGTAACGCTCGTGCTGGACGAGCGTTAAAAAACCGCTGGGTGACCGATTTGGCGCTGCGGTTGGCACGATCACGCTCTGCCAGCGAGTACCTTCAACGAAGGTATTGCTTGTGGCAATCACCGAGCCCAAAACTCGGCGTTTGTGCAGAGGTCATTGAAGTGTCCCCGTCGAGTCCGCTCGGCTGGCGCGGAGTCGACCTGCTTTTCGTTCCTGAAATGCGGCAGCCGAGCCAGTTCTTAACTGTCGGCTTGGACCGGCAGGTCTATCGCCACCAAATCAGCGAGGCTGGTGGTCTCGAGCGAATCCAAGAGTGCCTCCTGCGCTTTAGCCAACGGAATGTGCACCGCACACAATTCATCCCGTGGGCACGGTCCTCCGCGAAGGACGCATGACGCCGAGATCGTCTCACCCTTGACCGAACGCACCACATCGAGCAGCGTGATCAGGTTGGGCTCTCGTGCGAGCGCGTAGCCGCCGTCGCGACCCGCCATGGAAACTGCCAACTCCGCTCGAACCAACTCAGCGAGGATCTGAGGAACGTAACTCTTTGGGATGCTCATCTCGTGCGAGATGGCCCGGGCCTTACGTCGCTGGCCGTCACCGTAATGGCCAGCGAGATCGACCGCTGCCCGAATCGCGTAGTCGGCCCGTCTGCCGAGTTGGAGTTGCATAACGTTTAGTCTACCAGTAAGTGTTAATCTGAAGGGCCTATCGGCACCTAGTCAAGAGTGAAAAACTTTGGCGCATGATGCCGCTAGGACATCGGGAGGGTACCGCGAGACGACGAGACCGTGATCCGTTTTCCGAGCGCGGCACGACAGGAAGAGTTGCCTATGCCCGACACAGAGACCCGTGGATCTGCGCGCCGGGCGTGGACCGGTCACCGCCGTGATGAATTGGGCGCTTCACCGTTTGGCGCGACCTTCCCCGCCGTACTGGCCGCCATCGGGTTTGGGATCGCCTGTCTGGTCTGGCTTGTGGCTGGTGACCGGCTCCCAGGTGGTCGCTGGCTCGCCGTGCATCTGTTCACGCTCGGTGTCCTCACCATTCTGATCCTGACTTTTTCGCAGCACTTCGCAGCACGGTTCACTGCTACGAGGGCGCACGCGCCAAAGGCCATGACCACGCGGGTTCTGACGGTTCTGCTTGTCGGCTCGATCGTGACGATGCTGACCGGTCGCGCACTCGATGCCCACCTTCCGCTCGTGCTCGGATCGCTTGGGATCATGCTGATCGTGGGCTGGAACCTCGTGGTGCTCGGCAGGCTACGCCGCCACGCCAGCGCAACCCGGTTCGTCTGGGTCGTGCGTCAGTACGAGTATGCCCACCTGGCGTTCCTGGTCGCTGCCGGTCTCGGCGGCGCGCTGGGTGCCGGATGGATCCCAGGGCCAATCTTCGTGGCAGTACGTGGCGCACACATTCATCTCAATGTCCTTGGCTGGGCGGGCATGACCCTGTTAGCGACACTGGTCGCTTTCGGTCCTGTCCTTCTGCGAGTGCAGATTGAGCCGGCCGCGGAACGTCGAGCCTGCGCCGGCCTCAAAGCGGCGAACTTCGGCCTCCCGGTCGCGGCAGCTGGGTTGGTCGTCACGAGTCTCGGCCAAGGAGCCGGTCCCATTCTGTTGTTGACTGTGGGTGGTCTGCTCGCGTACGGGTACGGCGTGTTTGTCGTCGCATGGCCGCTGCTGCGTGCCACCCGGCGCTCGAGCCGTTCGCCACTGCGTTGGGCCGTTGCCGCCTCGCTTAGCTGGTTCCTGATCGCGATCGCCACCGACATCAAGATGATGGTCATTGGCTCTCTGGGCTGGTCGCACGACCTGGCGGTTATGTTGCTGGTCGGCGTGTTGGCACAACTCGTGCTCGCTGTGCTTGCCTACGTCGGTCCGATGCTTCGAGGGCGGGACTTTGGATCCAGGGATCAACTGCTCGCCCGAATCGAGCGCTATGCGCGGACACGAGCCGCACTGTTTAATCTCGGAGTCGTGCTGCTGATCAACGCCAAGGACTTCGGCAGTTTTGCTGAACCGATTGCTCGATGGGGTATTCGCGGTGGATGGTTTCTTGTTGGCGCAGTGAGCATGAGCCACGTCGCTGGGATGCTCTGGCCCGCCCATAGCGACGATCCAGACCGCGTGCACTCAGTGACCGCGGCTCGCTACAGGCCACCCGCGCGGTAGTCACTCTTCATTGTGCGACCGGCTCTCGTGGTGCATCCCCAAAGCACACTGCGGCTCGTACAAGGCTGAAGAGTCAAGCGCTTAAGTAAATCATTAAAACATTAAAACAAATTTTTTTGTGTAAAATAACTACGACGGAACCGATGAGAGACAGGCCCACCAGTGTTAACCATCAACCTCGCTTCGAACCCTGCGGATAGCCAAGCCCTCGAATCCATCCAACAACATAACGCCGCACTCGTTGGCGGGCTCGTAGCTCAGACAGCTTCGCTCGTGACTGCAACCCAAGGCTCAACTGACTGGACGTCGGCTCGTGACACACTGGTTGGCTGGTACCGAGCCAAACTCCTGCCACACGGCGATGCCGCGCAGAGCGTCCTCTATCCCGCAGCGAGAGCGCTCCCCACGCTCGAGCCGCTGATCCGGGCGATGTCCCAAGAACATGCGCTGCTCGGCAACCTTGTGACGCGCTTGGAGTCAGCCGACGAGCCGTCAGTAGCCCTCGTCCAGGCGGGTGCTGGGCAGACGTTGTTCGAAACGCACGTCGCCAAGGAGAACGACCTGCTGCTCCCAGCGATGGTGGCCGCACCTGATATCTCGGTCGCGGCACTGCTCGCCGAGATGCTTGAAAGTCAGGGAGTGCACGCTGCTGTGGCTAAGTCAAATTCCGCGTACGACGAGCCCGGTGAAGGGCCTCAGAGGCACACCTGTGGGTGCCATGAGGAGGCAGCCGGCGTTCCAGAGCTCGATGCGCGGACGATCCCACACGCCATTCGCCACGCGACCGTCTTCGGCGCACTCGAGGCGGTCCAACCGGCAGCGAAACTCATCCTCGTTGCCCCGCACGACCCGCTCCCGCTGCTCGGCCAGATCGAGCAGCGTTGGCCTTTAAGGTTCGCTGTCGAGTACTTGGAGCGCGGCCCTGAGGATTGGCGGTTGCTCTTCGCCCGGTCGATCACCGGATCGGTCGATCGATGACAACCAAGAGCTCGACCTAGGCAACCGGTACCGAGCCGAACAACCATTGGAGCGACCACGTGAACACCACATGGTGACCCCGCAAAGACCGGTCGTGCCAGAGCAGCAGATCTATCGGGCGTTGTCGAGCTCGGTTCGAGTGCGCCTGCTCGAGGTTCTCCGTGACGAGCCCGCCGTTGGCGTCGCCGCGCTTGGCGAACGGCTCGGACTCCACGTGAACACGGTCCGGACCCACCTCAATCTGCTCGAGGAGGCTGGGCTGGTCGAAGCCATCGTCGAGAACCGCGATCGACCGGGCCGTCCCAAGCTCCTCTATAGCGCCACAGCCGACCTGCGGACGCCGGCACCGGGTCCGGGGGAAGGCGGCTATCGGTTCTTGGCTGAGATCCTCGCGAGCTATTTCGATGCGACTACCGAGAATCCATCGGCCACCGCCGAGCGCGCCGGTCACGTGTGGGGCAGTTTCCTGGCCGCCAAACCCGCTCCGTTTCGACAACCCGACGTCGCCGGAACGGTGACATACCTGCTTGGCATGCTCGAGGAGTTCGGTTTTGCCCCCGAGGTTGATCCGAACGATCCCACCAACTCAAAGATCGTCTTGCGCCACTGTCCCTTCCTTGATGTTGCTCGCGAGTATCAAGATGTCGTCTGTGCGGTCCACTTAGGTCTGATGCGGGGCATGCTGGAAGAATCCAGGGCCGATGTCCATGTACGCGACCTCATACCTTGGGCAACCCCCGAGACCTGTGTCACTCACCTCGGGACACCGTCACTGCGAGTTTTACCGGTACGACTGAACTCGAGGCCTTGATTGCGGAGTCTGAGCAGGTCTGGCCCCCACTCGCGCGTGATCCGAACTTTGCAACTCACGTGTCCAGCTCCCTGCGGCGCCCTTAACCTGACGGAAAACAAGGGTGGGATGTGGCGCGACGGAGGCCGTTGACGAGCCCGGAGTCACATCGGCGCGTCTGCAGTCTTGGAGCTTCACCAACGCCAAGGTGGTGAAGGCGGGAGGAGATCAAGGTCAAGTGTACGGGCGCTTATGCACGCACGCGGATCGGTCAGATGGCAGCTGCGCTGAAGTAAAGCGGCACTAAGGCGGGTCTTTGGAACGCAAGTCTGGGTCGTTCCAGGACTGACCCAGCTGTGCCTTAAGTCCA
The DNA here is from genome assembly GCA_040904765.1 of Nitriliruptoraceae bacterium. Classification (GTDB taxonomy): domain Bacteria; phylum Actinomycetota; class Nitriliruptoria; order Nitriliruptorales; family Nitriliruptoraceae; genus JBBDST01. The sequence continues at coordinate 30,242 of JBBDST010000015.1, read as the reverse complement.
CTGGAACAGTGCGGTCGATTAGTGGCAGCTAATGGCGTACCGACCACTGAGCAGAGCTGAGGGCGCATTAGAGACCCTCGGCAGGCAATTTCGCCAGGCAGGTTGCCCTGCGAGGTATTCTGGGGATGATCAGAATTGGATCAGGAGGCGAGAAGTTTTGGTACCCCCGGTAGGAATCGAACCTACGCTTCCGGCTCCGGAGGCCGGTGCTCTATCCACTGAGCTACGGGGGCAATAGGAAGGACGCATACCGACGGTAACGTATCACTCACAGCAGCGTGATTGGTCACCAGTACCGTTGACCGATCAGCGTAGGCTACCGCTGGTGCGTATCCGTTTGTGGTGGTGAGCGTCGATGAACGCAACCTTGCCGCCGAGTATAGATGAGTATGTTGATGTCGAGTCCTGAACGTCTTGATCCTGCCCTTGAGCGCATCGCTGACGCGCTTCATGCTGCTGCCAGTGCAGCCGGTTTACCGGAAGCAGATATAGCGCTTGAACGGCCCAAAGCAGTCGAACATGGCGATTGGGCGACCAGTGTGGCGTTGCGTCTTGCTAAACCCGCCAAGCGCGCACCACGTGAGATCGCTGAGGCGATACTTGCCAACATGCCGACGCTTGACGATGTTGCGGAACTGTCTGTTGCCGGAGCAGGATTCATCAATATCCGCCTTTCTGACACCTATTTTGCGTCACTGGTTCAACGCATCCTTGCCGAAGGCGCAACCTTTGGCTGTGCGCCATCTGCCGGTGAGCCGCTGCGCGTCAATGTCGAGTTTGTGTCGGCCAATCCGACCGGTCCGTTGCATGTTGGGGCTGGACGGTGGGCGGCAACGGGTGATGCGATCGCTGAATTGTTGACAGCATCAGGCCATCAAGTCACACGCGAGTATTACGTCAATGACGCCGGTGAACAGATTCGCCGTTTTGGCGCATCGATTGCGTTGGCGGGTCGCGGCCAAGAGCGCACCGAAGAGCATTATCAAGGTGCGGTGATCAGCGAGATTGCCGAAGTGCTCGTGAATACCCATGGCCCTGACGTGTTTGAACCCTCGGCCGATGCGGTGGCGGAAACGGTCGGTGAACTTGGCGTTGCTGAGATGCGTCAGCGCATCGCCGACGTGCTTGCCACGATGGGAGTGACCTTCGAACGCTGGTTTTCTGAACAGCAAGAACTGCATGCCACCGGCGCAGTTGATGACGTCATTACTTGGCTTACCGGCCAAGGCCACACGTATGTTGACGACGGTGCCGTGTTTTTAAAAACGTCAGCGTTTGGCGATGAGAAAGACCGTGTGATTCGCCGCTCAGATGGACGTCCAACCTATTTTGCAGCGGACTGTGCCTACATGCGTGACAAGTGGCAGCGCAGCGATCACTTGTTTTATCTGTTGGGAGCAGATCATCACGGGTATGTCGCCCGGTTGAAAGCGGTTGCTGCCTGTCTTGCGATCCCAAACGAACACATCGAGATTCGTATCGGTCAGCTGGTCAACCTGTTGCGCGACGGAGTTCCCGTCAGAATGTCTAAACGTGCGGGAGAAACCATCGACTTAGACGAAGTGCTCGATGAAGTCGGGTCGGACGTGTTGCGCTACCACTTCCTCCGTCAAGGTTTAGATACCACCGTCGATTTTGATCTTGCGGTGGTCACCCAGCAGTCCATGGAGAATCCGGTGTATTACGTGCAATATGCGCACGCACGCATTTCGTCGTTGTTGCGTGCCGCCGAAGAGCGCGGGTTTGAACCAGGTACGCCTGCAGACGCTGTGTTCACGGTGCTTGACGAACCCGCTGAACGGGCCCTGCTGTCGGCCCTGGCACAGATGCCGCTTGCCGTTGCTGAAGCAGCAGAACATCGGGCCACCCAACGACTTGCCCGCTTTGCTGAAGAACTTGCCGGCACCTTCCACCGGTTCTACGCCGAATGTCGCATCCTCGATGCGACCGACACGTCAACTGATGCGCTTGTTCGAAGTCGTGCCCGTTACTGGCTGGCGTACGCCGCACGCGACGTGCTGCGTAATACTTTGACACTGCTACGTGTCAGCGCACCTGATCGGATGTAGTTATGGCGACCCCGTGGTCACACACTGTCACGCGCAACCGTGTCGGCGAACTTGAGGTCGGTGACATGCCAGTGAGCGAACTTGCTGCCGAATTCCAGACACCTCTATGGGTGCTTGACGAAGCCGATCTGCGGGCACGTTGCCGTTCGTATGTCAGCGCGTTTGCTGGTGCGACGGTCGCCTACGCGTCCAAAGCATGGTGTAACCGGGCTGTGCTGCAGGTCATCGGCGACGAAGGCCTTTCTGTCGATGTGGCCTCAGGTGGGGAGCTATTCACCGCACTTGCAGCCGGCATTGCTCCTGAGCGGATCTTGTTTCACGGCAACAACAAATCGGTGCAGGAACTGAACGACGCGCTTGACGCCAAGGTTGGCCGGATTGTCATTGATTCCTGTGACGAACTGGCCCGCCTTGAAGCCCTCGCCAAAGCTCGTGATGTGGTGGTACCGGTGTGGTTGCGCATCACTCCGGGTATTGATGCACACACGCATGAATACGTCCGTACCGGTCATGACGATCAAAAATTTGGGTTCACGTTGTCGCTTGGTTTGGCCGACGAAGCATTCGCTCAGGCCTTGGCGGCACCGCACATCAATGTGGTGGGCATTCATGCTCATATTGGGTCACAGATTTTTGGGGTCGAAGCGTTTGTTGCCAACGCACAGGTGATGATTGAGCTGTTGCACCGATGGCGCGAGCAGTTCGGCGTGACCTTGCCGGAACTTAATCTTGGTGGCGGGATGGGTATTGCCTACACGTCTGAGGATGACCCGGTTGATGTGTCAGCGTTTGGTGTTGCGGTGCGTGACGCGGTTGCCGCCCAGTGTGCGCTCCTGGCATTTCCCCAACCGGCGCTGTTTGTTGAACCGGGCCGAGCCCTCATCGCCCCGTCGACCCTCACGCTGTATGAAGTTGGCACGATCAAAGTACTGCCAGGACTTACAACTTGGGTGAGTGTCGATGGTGGGATGAGCGACAACATTCGCCCGTCGTTATATGGGGCGGTACATGAGGTGACGCTGGCCAGCCGCAGTTCGTCGCGGCCACAAATGCCAGTGAGTGTGGTTGGCAAACACTGCGAATCGGGCGATCTGATCCGCGACACGGTGGAGTTGCCCGACGACCTGGCGGTGGGGGATTTGCTGGCAGTCGCCGCAACCGGCGCCTACACGGCTTCGATGGCGTCGAACTATAACCGGCTGCCCCGACCTGCGGCCGTGATGGTGCACAAAGGAACTGTCCGGATCGTGCAGCAGCGCGAAACGTATGCGGACCTGTTGCGTTTCGACGGGGATCTGTCGTGACCGACCCCATCGATGCACCGACTGTCCAACGTCTTGATGACCGCATGGGTTTGGCAGTCCAGCGGGTCGTTGTGAGTTCACGGACTGTCGTGACCTACACCCGAGACCACGTGATCGTCCGCACCCCGTCACATCCCAACGACACGCTTGGCAACACGCTTGATCTGGTTGGCATCCCTGATGTTCAAACCCTCCCGGTGTGGGTGAAACGCTTTGCCGACACGATCGGCATGATCGGTGCGGCCACTACCCGGCTGCGATTTGAACACCCAGTAGATGTCGAAGCACCAGAACCGGTGCTGGCATGGTTGCGCGACCAGCACTTCACGCTAAAAACCTCCCTGGTGCATCTCAAAGAGGCAACACCGCCGCGTGGCCGAGTCAACGGCGACATCCGCCTGTTGGCAGATCAGCCGGTGGGGGCCGATCAGATTCTTGACCGAATGTGGTTCGCCGCCGATGTCCTTGACAAGTATCGGCGCGGCAGTGAAGTCAGCGAGTATGTGGCGCGCGACGACAGCGAATACACCGAAACGACTGCAGTGCTGCGCGAACATGTCGTAGCAAAACGGGCCCGCGTGTTTGTGGCGTACCGCTACGGCACCCCGGTTGGCCGGATTGCCGCCACCCACGACCGCCAAGGGCTCGTCGCGCTGCATGCACTGGTCGTGCATCCAGCGCACCGCCGTTGCGGTATCGGCACGGCACTGATGGCAGCAGCATTGGCCGGTTATGACACCCAGGAACCAAAAGTGCGATTTGGGGTGTCAGTGCCAACCGGCACTGTTGCCCGTACGCTGCTTGAACACGAAGAATTCACTCCACATGCGCTCGTATACACCGCTGAGCGGACCTAGCGGCAGGGAGAATCTGCCAGGCGAGCGCTACGCTTGTGATATCCACAGTAGGGCAAGGATACGTTGTGGCAGATGCAGTTCGGATCGGCCTTCTTGGCTGCGGCACGGTAGGTGGCGCAGTCGTGTCGCTATTGACGGAACATCAACAAGAGATCACTGCCCGCACCGGCGCTGAGCTCACGGTGAGCCGCATTGCGGTGCGTGACGTCTTTCGGCAACGCAATTTGGCGCTCGCTGACGATGTCTTCACCACTGATGCAATGAGTGTCGTTGAAGCGGATGACATCGATATCGTCGTTGAATTGATTGGCGGAGAAGAGCCGGCTGGTGCACTGATCAAACGGGCCCTTGAGTGCGGCAAGCCGGTCGTGACAGCCAATAAGCTCCTGCTGGCTCGGCACGGGCATGAGCTGTATGGCTTGGCGGCATCAGCCGGAGTCGATTTGGCCTACGAGGCTGCGGTAGCCGGCGCCATTCCGATCATCAAACCGTTAAAAGAATCCTTGGCGGGCGACCGAGTGACCCGCGTGGTTGGAATCTTGAACGGCACCACAAACTTCATTTTGACGCAGATGACCGAAAACGGTGCCGACTACAGCACGGTGCTGAAAGACGCGCAAGCCTTGGGGTACGCCGAAGCAGACCCAACCGCCGACGTATCCGGTGCTGACGCGGCCGCGAAATGTGCCATTTTGGCGTCCCTAGCGTTCGACACGGCCGTGCATGCCGATGATGTGTTCACCGAAGGCATCGAACAGCTGAACGCAACCGACATTTCCGTCGCTGACCGGCTCGGCTATGTGATCAAACTGGTCGGGATTGCCAGCCGCTGCGAAGACGAAATTGATGTCCGGGTGCATCCCACCTTCTTACCCAAGACGCATCCGCTTGCCAGCGTGCGCGGCGCCTTCAATGCCATCTTTGTGCAAGCTGAAGCTGCCGGCGATCTGATGTTTTACGGTCAAGGTGCCGGCGGTGAGCCGACTGCATCGGCCGTGGTTGGTGACATCATCGATGTGGCCCGTAACCTGCAGCAAAATGCCCGCGGCGCCCGAGAATTGCAACTCCACGCGTCAAATATCCGTCCGATCGGGCAGCTCCACACCCAGTACTACGTGTTGCTCGATGTCGACGATCAACCCGGTGTGCTGGCCGACGTGGCGACCAGCTTTGGTGACCACAACGTGTCGATCGCACAAGTTTGGCAAGAAGGACACGAAGATTCCGCACAACTCGTGCTCGTCACCCACCGTGCCCAAGAACAGTCGTTACGCATGACTGTCGAGGCGCTGCGAAAACTGTCGGGGATCCGTCGGGTTGCTAGCGTCATGCGGGTCGAATCGGAGGTGTTCGCGTGAGTGCACCAACTGATCTAAAAGTGCAACAAGGTGTCGTGCAACCGCACGTGTGGCGGGGCATCATCGAGGAGTATCGCGATCGCATGCCAGTATCGCCGACTACTGCAATCGTGACGTTGCGTGAGGGTGGCACACCGCTGATCTTTTCCGAAGAACTCTCCGAAATCACCGGCTGTGAGGTACATCTCAAATTTGACGGGTCCAACCCGACCGGGTCGTTTAAAGATCGCGGTATGACGATGGCAATTACGAAAGCGAAAGAAGCTGGGGCCGAAGCGGTGATCTGTGCATCCACCGGCAACACTTCCGCTGCCGCAGCAGCCTACGCTGCCAAAGCCGGCATGACCGCAGGCGTAATCGTTCCCAAAGGCAAGATTGCGCTCGGAAAATTGGCGCAGGCGCTCGTACACGGCGCCCGCGTCATCCAAATCGAAGGCAACTTCGATCAGGCCCTCACCATCTGCCGGCAACTCGCCGAGACGTACCCTGTCGAACTGGTGAACTCGGTCAACCCCTACCGTATTGACGGGCAGCGTTCGGGCGCATTTGAAATCGCCGACCAACTCTCGCGTGCCCCAGACGTGCACATTATGCCGGTCGGAAACGCCGGCAACATCACCGCCTATTGGCGCGGCTACAAGGAATACTACGCCGACGGCCTGATTGCTTCGTTGCCGGTCATGCGTGGTTTCCAAGCGGCTGGTGCGGCACCCATCGTGCAAGGCAGTCCGGTCGAAAAACCGCAGACAATTGCAACTGCGATTCGGATCGGCAATCCGGCGTCATGGGAGTATGCCCTGGCTGCTGCAGCCGAATCGAACGGTTCGATCCGCGCGGTCACCGATCGCGAAATTTTGGCGGCGTTTCGTCAAGTTGCACGCGCCGGCGTGTTTGCGGAACTGGCGTCGGCAGCGTCGGTTGCCGGCTTGTTGCAACTGCATCACGCCCACGAACTTGAACCGGGTTCGCTGGTGGTTTGCGTGTTGACCGGGCACGGCTTAAAAGACCCTGAATGGGCGATCTCGGGTGCGGCCACACCAGTCGTTATCCCAGCCGACCTTGATGCCGCAGCCGGCGCGTTAGACCTTAAATAGTGGGTTCACTGCGGTCCGCTTCGGCACGCAGCCAGTAGGTCAGTACCGTCAACATGCCGATAAACAAGGCGACACCGGCTGCGGTCAGCCATACGGCTCCATCGGCATAGGCGTTGCCTAGCCCCCAGCCGACCGCCACGATAATTGCAAACGCCGCCAATGCTCCGATGAGGTCGGCAACCAAAAAGCGGCGCATTGGCGTTCCTGCCAAACCTGCTGCAGCTGCCAGCATGGTGGGTGGTAGGGCAGCGAGACGTCCAAGAATGGCGATCAGCGGGCCGCGTCGGGCCATGATGCGTACGCCCAGATCGAGCTGCTTGGGCGGCAAAATTCGGGTCAGCCAGCGGGGTGCGCCATCGGTTCCGATGACGTGGCGGTAGCGGCGGCCAACCACATAGAACGCGGCAATGGGCAGCACGCTTAACGGAAGATACGCCGCGAATAACATGATGAGCTCTGGTTCACCCAAATAGCGGCTCTGGCCGGCACCAAACAGAAGAAATTCTTTTTGAGGTCGGAGCAGCACCAGCAACGTGATGTTGTGAATTAGCAGGAACGGAATCAGCGGTACCGCAGCTAACGGAATCACATAGCGCAGCACGGCGATCACAACGGCGATCCGAAATGAAAGCTCCATTGTGGCGGGCTGGCTTGTTGGGCTGGAATCAGTCATCGCACCGTTTTCGTTTGCGTCATGCAGGTTTGCCTACCCATCGGTCTCAATCGGCGCCACAGTAACCTGTCAGACCGGGGCATCGTTGCACGGTAGGCTCATGGGGTCTACAGGTGAGGATGTCGCCGAGGTGTCAGCTCTCATTCATACCACCGTGCAGGTCCCGGCGACGTCGGCGAACCTCGGGGCCGGTTTTGATGCATTTGGTTTGGCGTTGGCCTGCCATCTCGTTGTGCGCAGCCGCACTGCCGTTTTGGGCGGGCCGCGGGTTGCCTATGTTGATGCTGATGTTGAACTGCCAAGTGGCGATGACAATCTGATTTGGCAGTCGGTGGTGCGGTTTTGTGACACCTATCACGTTCCCGTCCCGGCAATCAGTCTTGTCGCGACCGCCAAAATTCCGCTTGAACGAGGGCTTGGCTCATCTTCGGCCGCAATTGTTGCTGGCCTATCGATTGCCCGTGCGGTTACGAACACGCCGGTGGGTGACCGTGAACTGGTGACGTTAGCGAGCAGCATCGAAGGTCATCCGGACAATGTTGCGCCGGCAATTCTTGGGGGTTTTGTTGCCTGCACTGTCGCCGATTCAGGTGAAGTAATTGTCCGTCGGGTGAATCCAAACCCGGCGCTGCGGGTGCTCGCGCTCGTGCCGGCGAACCGTCAAGGCACTGACGCAGCCCGAGGGGTGTTGCCAGAAACGTTCACCCGCGCCCAAGTGATCGTGCAAGCGTCGCGTGCAGGCCACGTGTTGGGCATGTTTACGGGCGCATGGTCAGGTGATCATCGTGCAGCAGGCGATGTGGTGCATGAACCGGCCAGACGCGCGGTCATGCCAGCCTCTGCAGCACTGCTTGATGTACTGCGCGAAAACGGTGTGCACAGTTGGCTTTCTGGGGCAGGTCCGACGGTGGCGGCGGTGTTGCCGGCAACGGCGCCGCCACCGGAAATTGTGACGCAAGCTGCCGTGACTCACGGGTTTACGGTCGAGCAGTTCGCCTATGACCTTCGTGGGACTGTGGCATGCCCGGACGGCAAATGTGCATTCTCGGGAGCGCCAACCTGTTTGCAGTGTCCGCGCCGTGTTCTGCCCGACAATACGCTAACGCGCCTGTTTGGGTGAGCAACGGTGAAACGCCGTTGCTAGGCTGACACACGTGCAGCGTGTGAATGCGTCTGCGGATCTTTCCTGTGGGGCTTGTCGTTGGTGGTGTGTGACTGCTGCGTGCCCGCATCTGAAAACTTCTAGGAGCAGTGTCCGTTCGTGACGCTGAGAAAGCCGGAGTAACCCGTGAAACTGTTTCTTGACACCGCCAACATCGACGAGATCCGGGAGATCAACGCGTGGGGTGTCCTTGATGGCGTCACGACGAACCCAACGTTGGCGGCGAAAGAAGGCCGCACTTTTGAAGCGGTGATCCGTGAGATCTGTGCTGAAGTGGACGGAGATGTCAGCGCTGAAGTCGTCGCGACTGACACCGAAGGGATGCTGGCTGAAGCTGCAGCACTCACCGAGCTTGCGGAGAACGTCGTAATTAAACTGCCGTTGATTCCTGCCGGGTTAGCTGCCTGTGCTGCCCTGACTGACCGGGGTGTACGGACCAACGTGACGTTGTGCTTCTCGGCATCCCAAGCCATCTTGGCTGCCAAAGCAGGCGCAACGTACGTGTCCCCCTTTCTTGGACGTATGGATGACATCAGCAACGGCGGGATGGCGCTACTCGAAGAAATCTGTGCAATCTTTCATATTCAGGGATATGGCACTGAGGTGCTGGCCGCGTCACTACGCTCACCGCAGCATGTGGCCCAGGCCGCGTTAGCAGGCGCCGACATTGCCACCATCCCTACCGCGGTGTTCCACCAGATGGTGAAACACCCGCTCACAGACAGCGGTTTGGCGCGGTTCCTTGCCGACTGGGACGCGTATCAAAAAGCGCAAGGCTGACGCGACAAAGCGCGTACGCGCTAAGACATGCCAAGGACACGTTATGGACCGCACCACGCTGGCGAAAAAATCGCTTGCTGAACTTCGCGCAATTGCGGAAGCCCTCTCCCTGGAAGGTTTCCAACGCATGAAGAAAGCCGACTTAGTCGCGCTTATCGTTGACGCCGGAGACGTAGCTGCCGGACAGCCAGTGGACAATGGTGGCGCGTCACCAAAACGTCAGTCGCCAGAAGCTGACATCCAACATGAGCTAAACAGCGACGACGATGCAGGTTCGCAGTCCGCCGAGCGTCAAGACGTGCCGGCCCGCAGTGAAGGCAGGCAACGGCAACGCACCACCGAATCAGTCCCGTCGCGTGGCGACAGCAACCAACGGGACAGCCGTCGTACTGACACGCAAGACGACAGCGACGATGTCGAAGTGCGCGAAGGAATCCTTGACCTGCTCCCTGAAGGCTACGGGTTTTTGCGGGTAACCGGTTATCTTGCCGGCGCCCGTGACGTATACGTGTCACAGTCGGTCGTTCGCCGGCTTGACCTGCGCCCTGGCGACCGGGTCAAAGGCCCGATTCGCCGCAACAAGAACACCGATAAGTTTCCGGCGCTGGCCCGCGTCGATCAGGTTGAAGACTTCATCTTAGATCAACAAGAACTGCCACCACGACGACCAAATTTTGGGGAACTGACGGTGGTAGCGCCGGCAGAACGGTTCACGTTTGACGCCCAGAGCGACACGCCCGAATCGCTTGTGCTTATCGACACGTTTGCGCCGCTGGCCCGTGGCCAGCGCGGTTTAATCACTGGAGCGCCAGGCACCGGCAAGACAACTGTGTTGCACGAGATCGCTGCGACAATTGCCGCACAGCATCCTGACACGATTGTCATGATGCTGTTGTTGGACGAACGTCCCGAAGCGCTAACTGTCGCACCCGAAATGAGTGTTGGCTCGACTTGCGAGCAGTCGCCAGAAGACCACACACAGATCGCTGAACTTGCGCTGGAACGGGCGAAACGTCTGGTTGAACGTGGTCATGATGTGGTTGTGTTGCTGGACTCGATTACCCGGCTTACCCGGGCATACCAGGCAACGGCGCCGTTGAACACGCGCAACGTTGGTGGACTTGACCTTCAAGCGCTGGCCGCCACGAAACGGTTCTTTGCTGCCGCACGGAGCTTTGCTGAAGGTGGTTCGTTGACCTTGTTGGCGACCGCGAGTGACGACAGTGTCCTGGATTCGGATCGGTTACTGATCGACGAATTGCGGGTGGTTGCCACAGTGCATCTGCACCTTGACCGTGACGCAGCGGCACGTCAGGCATTTCCGGCTGTTGACCCGATCCGATCACAAGCGTCACATAGTGCGGTGCTGCGTGACGAAAGCGATTCGCAGCGCGTCGATCAGGCAAAACGTGAACTGCACCGACTTGACCGAGTGGATGCTATCGATCAGATGCATCAAGCGTTTCGCGAAACCACTTCGGTATCTGCTGCGTTGACGCAACTTGCGGGCCGATAACCCACCCTTGTCGCACGCTGTCAGGTTGGCATGAGGGTTAAAAGGATTGGTAGCGACGCGACCACTAAGAGGATGCGAAGCGTTTGAAACGCTGCGACCTGAATTGCGTCAGCGTCGTGTTCGGCTGCGACCACAGCAAACACTTCTGGTGCGCCCGGTGAGGTCGCCAAAATGTCACCGCGCATGTGGACACCAACCAGCCGCATAAAAAATGTGGTTGCCACGCCAAAGCTGATCAAAAACACGGCCGCGAACAGTGCCGGCAAGACGGACTGGGGAATTATCACCACACTCTCAGGAGTTACCAGTGAGCCGATCATCCAGCCGGTCCCAATCTGGACCGAAGGCGCAAGCCAATGTGGGGCCCGTACAGGATTTGGCAACATCAGCATCACGGCCGCAGTACCAAGCGTCGCACCGAAGATCACCCCGCCACCCATGCCGCTGATTTCAGCGATCGCAGCACCTACCAGCGCGCCGGCGATAACGAGCATCCAACGCAACAGCACCGAAATTGGTGGTGCGGCTGGGGCGGCAACACTGGCAACGCCTGACGGGGTGTTGCGCGTTTCGCGCGGCAAAAAACGCAGCAGCAACGGAATCGACAGCAACGTCAAAATGACCCTTACCAGATGAAAAAATGCGACTGTTGGTGCGTCAAGGTCAAGCTGTGCAGCTGCCGGGCCTAACACCGTCATTGCCCCCGGAGCAGTCGCTAACACATCTCCAATCGGTGCAACCCCCCACCAGCGCAGCAAGACAATCACCACCCAGCCCATTGCAATCATGGCGATGTTGGCCACAAACGCCGGTATCAGCATGGGGCGCAGCACTTGCACACTCCGTCGATTCACGAGCAGACCTAACAGCACACCCACTTTCACAAACAAGACGATCAGCACAGGCGGTGGCAAAGGGTCTGCGTTAATGCCAAGCGCCATAAAAGCCGTCGTCAACGTGGAGCCGATAATCATGCCCCCCGGGAGCCGGATTTTCCATGCGATGTAGGCACCGACGATTGCAGCCGCCAAAGTCAGTGCAAGTTCGATAATCACGACAGCTGTAGCAAAATCTCTGTCAATGCATCCGGTTGAGACAGAAAGGGTGAGTGGGCAGAAGGCAACGTGAACTGTTGTTGTGTACGCCGCGCCATCGACGTTTGTGCAGTAAACGAAATGGCCTCATCTTGGGTACACAGCACATAACTGCTGGAAAGTTCACGCCACGCAGTGTGCGTGATCGGCCCGCGCAACGCCGCAGTACTTTGCCAGCCAAGTTTGGCAGCAAGTGCAGCCGCACGTTCAGGTGCAATATCCCCGTAGAACTGGAACTGCGGATCACGAGGTTTCGAAGCGAGCCGATCGTCGGTGAGATCGACCCAGTCTGGGATGCGGGTGTCATCCTCACCAGCCAGTGATTGGCCGACGTCAAGCACTAGCGCGGTGACAAAACACAGATGGTTCACGTCGCTACGGCCAGCTGCAGCTTGCGTGATGACCATCCCGCCATAGGAGTGGCCAACCAGAATGACGTTGGAGCCGGCACGCTCAATCGCGTCAGTAACGCAGGCCACATCGTCAGCAAATGTTGCGGTGCTCGGGAGTTGTTGCGTGACAGAGGGCAGGTCGACAGCAATGACACGTCGGGCTTTGTCGCGGAGTCGTTCAGTGATCGGATCCCAAGCCCATCCGCCGTGCCAAGCGCCGTGCACTAAAATAAAGGTCGCGTCAGTGACGCCCGAATCTGTCACTGTGTCGTCTCCCCACGCCCAACGTGTGCAACAGCTCCCATCGCCGTGTGAGCCTAGCCGTCAATCCTGCTACGCTGAAACACGTCCATCCCGATGATGCCACTTGTGCCGCGGCCTTTCGCACGCGAACAACATGCACGAGATCTGTGCCGGATGGCGTTTAAACGTGAAGGAAACCGTATGAAGCAGAGTATTCACCCCGAATACATCGAAACGGCTGTTACATGCTCATGTGGCAACTCGTTTACGACGCATTCAACCGTCGCATCGATCCGTGTGGAACTGTGCAACCAATGCCACCCCTTCTACACCGGCAAGCAGAAGCTGGTAGACGCTGGTGGTCGCGTAGACCGGTTTAACCGTCGTCTGCAAAAAGCCAGCAAGTAGTTGGTGTTTTGCGGCATGGCGATTATGCCATGCCGGTGTGGTAACGGCGTCGTTTCGTAGGTAAAGCGCAGCCTGACGATTTGCTCGCTTAGATGCCGCAGTCGTGTCGAATAGCGAGGGAACTGTGTCTGACGATCATCGCCATGATGTGGACCATGACGCTCCTTTGTATTACGGCGGGCAGGCGGTACTTGAGGGAGTGATGATGCGGGGTAAAACCCGCTGGGCTGTCGCAGTGCGTCAACCAGATGGTGCCATTTGGGTTGAAGCACACCCAACCTCGACCAAACCGCGTGACCATGCCTGGCTGCGCTTGCCGATGCTGCGCGGCTGTTATGCACTGTATGACTCGCTTGCGATTGGGATGCGGGCGTTGAGCATTTCGGCGGACCGCTCATTTGTGGAAGAAGAAACCGGCAAGAGCGATTCGGCTGCCGTTGGCGCATCATTGGCAATTGCATTGGTGCTGTTCGTCGGCATCTTCATCTTCTTACCCTCGTCAGCTACAAAAGGCATTGACGCACTTATCGGCAACGTCATGGGTGATGGTGTGTGGTTTCACATCGTCGAATCGGTTATTCGTGTCGCGATTTTTCTGGCATACCTGCTCTTGATTTCACGCATCAACGACATTCGACGCGTGTTTGAATATCACGGAGCTGAACATCAGACGATCGCCGCATTTGAACACGGCGATCACCTGTCAGTTGACACGTTGCAGCGTTATCCCACAGCACACGTGCGTTGCGGAACCAATTTTCTCATTTTGGTGATGCTGCTCGCAGTCGTTGTATACACCGCCGGTGGCTTGCTCGTCCCGCCATCACCGGATCTGCACTGGAGCGCTGCGGTGGGCTACCACGTCGCGTTACGCATTGTGCTTTTGCCGGTCGTTGCCGGCCTGGCTTATGAGCTGCTGCGGGTTGGTGCACGCTTTGGTGACAATCTGCTGGTGCGAGCAGTGATGGCACCTGGGATCTGGCTGCAATACATCACTACCCGCAAGCCCGATGGCGATCAGGTCGAGGTAGCAATTCGGGCGTTTGAAGCTGCCAGAGATGACAATCTGGTCGCAATGACCGTTTCTGATCAGTTCACGAGCCCCTTGGTGGTGGCAGCGGACAGTCTTTCCTTCACCACCACCGCGCACACGGTTGACCCGCAACCTGAGGTATAACGGTGATTTCCATGCGGTCAATGACAGGCTTGGAGTGGTGCGATGTTTGATCAGCTTGCCGAATTAGAAACACGGTTCCTTGACATTGAAGCGCAACTTGTCGACCCCGAAATTGCTTCGGATGGCGAGCAGGTCACCGCCTTATCACGCCAACATGCAGAACTTATTCCGATCGTTCAAGCTTTTCGGCACTGGCGTGCTCTCGGAGAGGATGCTGAAGCTGCGCGGCGCCTAGCAGAAGAATCTGAGGGTGAAGATCGTGCATTGATGCTGGCGGAAGTCGAATCGCTCGGTCAAGAACGTGACCGCGCTGAAAGCCATTTGCGCATCCTGTTAGTCCCAACCGACCCGAATGACGCCCGCGACGCGATCCTTGAAGTTCGTGCAGCGGCAGGTGGTGACGAAGCAGGGCTGTTCGCCGGCGAACTGCTGCAGGCATATCTGCGCTATGCGGACCGGCAAGGCTGGAAAAGCCGGGTGATCACCGAATCACTCCAAGGCATCGGGGGAGTGAAAGAAACCATCGTTGAAATTACCGGTCAAGAGGTGTATGCGAAACTGAAACACGAATCTGGTGTCCACCGCGTCCAGCGGGTGCCGGCCACCGAATCGCAAGGACGCATCCACACGTCGACGGCGTCTGTAGCTGTATTGCCTGCCGCTGAAGAAGTTGACGTTGAGATCGGTCCCAACGACCTACGCATCGACGTTTTTCGTTCGTCAGGTCCTGGCGGACAAAGCGTCAATACGACCGACTCTGCTGTGCGCATCACCCACCTGCCAACCGGTTTAGTGGTGAGCTGTCAAGATGAAAAGTCGCAACATCAAAACCGCGACAAAGCCCTGCGGATTCTGCGTTCACGGCTGTTGCAAGCCGAAGAAGAACGCTCGCAAATGGCTCGGGCTGATGAACGTCGCACCCAAATCGGTAGTGGTGACCGGTCAGAAAAAATTCGCACGTATAACGTGCCCCAGTCGCGCATCACTGATCATCGCATCGGCTTGTCGGTGCACGACCTTGATGCGTTCTTTTCGGGCAATCTTGATGTGTTTGTGCAGCCATTGCGGCAAGCTGAACGAGAATTACGGCTGGCCGCATTTGACGGTTCAGAGCTGTAGTGGAATCGTCCCGGCAGCTATTGATTGACACAATCGCAACGACTCTGGCAGCTGCTGGGGTTGAATCGGCGGCCTGGGATGCACGGCAACTAATTGCCTATGCGCTTGGCGGCAACACGGCACCGTCTGCCGCTGATTTGGCGCGACTTGCTGCGCTGGTTGAACAGCGAGCCCAACGGGTGCCGTTACAACTCCTGCTTGGCGACACCGGATTTCGCCTCATCACCGTCGCATGCACGCCAGGAGTGTTCATACCTCGCCCCGAAACAGAGATGCTGGTTGAACTTGTTTTGGCTGAGGCAGCCACGCTGGTGGCGCCACGCATCATCGAACCATGCACCGGCACAGGAGCAATCGCGGCAAGCCTGGTTGCCGAACTTGACGCAGTCACCGTGTACGCAACCGATATCAGTCAAGACGCGGTTGTGTTGGCGCGCCGCAACATCGCACAAGTCATGGCCGGCAAGGCTGGTGTCGCCCGGCCGCTTGACACTGTCACAGCGCAAGTACTGCACGGGTCACTATGCGAGCCCGTTGATCGATCTTGGCAGGCAAGCACCGACGTGATTGTGTGCAACCCGCCTTACCTGCCTCAGGCAGTCCACAGCGAACTTCCACCAGAAGTGCACCTCCACGACCCCTACGAGGCGCTTGTAGGTGGTGTTGATGGCCATGAGATTGTTGGTGCGGTGTTTAACGCTGCAGCAGAATGGTTGCGGCCAGGTGGCCTGGTTGCGGTAGAAATTGATGTGACTCGCAGCGACGATGCCTGCGCGCGGGCGCACGCCGCAGGACTGTTAGCAATTGAGACCCAGCCTGATTTGACCGGTGCGCGACGCTTTGTGACCGCCCGACGGGCTATGTAAAGGAGCAAGGATGGTTGCAGAACTCGTATCAGTACGTGACATCGGACTCGATGCTGCGTGTGACAAAGCAGTCGCGGCCCTGCGCGGCGGCGAGGTAGTAGTGCTGCCGACCGACACGGTGTATGGGGTGTCAGCTGATGCGTTCAATCCGGCCGCAACTGCACAGGTATTTGTTGCCAAACAGCGTAAACCTGACCTTGCGCTACCGGTATTGGTGCACTCACCAAAACAGCTGCCTGGGATCGTGCATGCGATTTCGGATGCGGCTGAACGGGTGATGGCCGCGTTTTGGCCCGGCCCGCTCACGATTGTGTTCGAAACGCAACCGTCGTTGCAGTGGGATCTTGGAGTCCCGACAGGCACCGTCGCGGTGCGGATGCCCTTAGACGATGTGATGCTGCGTGTTATTCGCGACACCGGGCCCTTAGCGGTGACTTCAGCCAACCGTTCCGGCGAGGCTGCCGCGACAAGCGCCGAAGAAGCATTTGATGCGCTGGCCGAAGGGGTTTTTCTCATTGTTGACGATGGCCCGCGGCATGATCTTGCCCCGTCGACCATCATCGATTTGTCGTCGCATTCGCCACGCATTTTGCGCACAGGAGCAATCGATTCGGACCTTGTTTTGGCGGTGGCTCGAGGGCAGATAGCGCCGCTTGATGCGGCCGCTCAGTTCGCGCAAACACAAGGCGACCAGGGACAAGATGCATGATCACCTGCAAGGGTAGTCTGTGAGTGTTGCTGCAGATGTGAAACCGCAGGAGAAAAGCAGCACAACCTACGATTTGGAGGCGTTGTGACAACGTTTTGGGGCCCCGATTTTGACCAGTTACAGCAGACCGACCCGGTAGTCGCTGACGCCCTGTTGGGGGAACTGTCACGCCAACGCGACACGCTGCAGCTCATTGCCAGCGAAAACTTCGCGTCCCCGGCGGTGCTTGCCGCTCAAGGTTCGGTGCTGAACAACAAATATGCTGAGGGGTATCCCGGACGGCGCTACTACGGTGGTTGTGAACCGTTTATCGATCCGATTGAACAGCTCGCCATTGATCGCGCCAAAGAGCTCTTTGGCGCCGATCATGCCAACGTGCAACCCCATTCGGGGGCGAGCGCGAATATCGCCGCATATTTTGCCACCGTGATGCCCGGCGACACCGTGCTCGCCATGTCACTAGCCCACGGCGGCCACCTCACCCACGGTTTGAAGGTGAATTTCTCTGGCCGCTGGTTCAACGTCATCAACTACGGTCTTGACCAGCACACCGAAATAATCGACATGGATCAGGTGCGGGCATTGGCGCTTGAACACCGGCCAAAACTCATCATCGCAGGCTGGTCCGCCTACGCACGACAGCTCGATTTTCCGGCTTTTCGCGCGATCGCTGATGAAGTTGGGGCGGTACTTATGTGCGACGCCGCGCATTTCATCGGTTTAGTTGCCGGCGGTGTTCACCCTTCACCTGTGCCGTACTGCGACATCGTGACGTTCACTACCCACAAGGCACTGCGCGGACCGCGTTCGGCGATGATTCTCACCAACAGTGAGTGGGCCACGCCGATTGACAAGGCGGTGTTCCCCGGTATGCAAGGTGGGCCGATGGAACACACGATCGCCGCGAAAGCTGTGGCGTTAAAAGAAGCCATGCAGCCTGAATTTAAGGCCTATTCGCAGCTCATTTTAGATAACGCGAAGGCGTTGAGTGAATCGTTGGCGGAGCGGGGTTACCGCATCATTTCTGGGCGCACCGACACGCACCTATTTTTGGCTGACGTGACGCCGCGCGGGTTTACCGGCGCAGAGGCCGAGATGCGCTGCGATCAGGCCGGAATCGTACTGAATAAGAATGCGATCCCGTTTGACCAGAACCCTCCAGCCAAACCGTCGGGCATTCGTGCAGGCACAGCTAGCGTTGCTACCCAAGGGATGGGGCCAGCCGAGATGCGCACCGTTGCCGAACTGATTGACCGGGCGCTTACCGGTACGGATGATGATCGTGTCGCGGTGCGTGGTGACGTTGGCGATTTGGTCCAACGCCACCCGGCATATCCGCGTTAGTTTGGTAACTGGGCGATTCGTGCTTCTGATATGCAAAGACTGAGACGACAGTCTTGGGTTGCGGTTTGGTAGTGATGTGAGGATTTTGCTAAGGTCTGTCTCACGCGTGATCGGCGCACTCCCTGTGCGCACCACCTTTCCTAGCAGAACTTTCTGCTTCGAGTTCTCGTGAGTGTGTTTATGTCCGTGCCTGCGCCTGACCGGTCGACACCGACAGGAGTCGGAGCTACCCGACGTTTCTGGGTTGGCTTGGACGAAGCGTCCATTATGGGAACAGAACTGATCGCCGCGATTCTTACCTGGAGTGGTGTCGGCTGGCTGTTAGATCAGTGGCTTGGTACCCGTCCTTGGTTACTTGTTTCGGGGGCGATGATTGGCAACGCCGCCGGCCTGTATCTTGTGTGGCTACGTAGCGGCCGGATGGAACAGCGGGAAATCAGCGAAGCTAACGAGCGCGCGGAACGTCAGCTATGACGAAATTTCGGGAACTTACTGACGAACAGCAACTACTGCGCGGCGTTGCTACAACGCTTGGGGTAGTGGTTGTTGTGGTAGTGCCTGGTGCGTGGATTCTCAAAGACGGGTACGCCGCATTGAGTGCCGCGATCGGCTTGTTGTTCGTTGCGCTCATGTCTGTCGGATCAGCGGCTATCCTTGCGCATGTGACACGATCACAGTCGCCGTTTCTGACCGGATCTGGCGGTGTGATGACACTTGCTGCTGCGGCGATAATTCGCCTGCCGGTGTATCTCCTCGCACTGTGGGGACTGAGCCGAGTGGCGTGGGTTGATCCACGCAGCCTGGCAATTGCCGCTGTAATCGGAATCGTTGTCACGCTTGTGTATGAACTGCGGCTCGCATCTGCGCTGCCGCGGCTGTTTTGGATTGACACCTCGGTTGCGCCGCCGACGGTGACTGCGACTGACGCACGGAGTGAACCGCTGTGACACACGTATTGGCAGCAGCCGAGTGGGGTGGCGAGTTTGACGGTGTACTTGAACCGATCAGCGCGCTGTTCGATTTCCCAGCCATCTTCGAATTTACGTGGCTCGGACTTGATCTGATGATCAACCGAACCATCCTTATCGCATGGCTCATGACCGCCATTGTGATGATCGTGTTTCTCGTTGGGCTTGGCAACCCCAAAATTGTTCCTGGCAAGCTGCAGGCGTTCCTCGAAATGATCGTCGAATTCAACCGAACGATCGCGATGGAGATCATCGGGCCTAAAGGTGCCAAATTTGTGCCGCTGTTGACCACCTTCTTTGTGTCTATCTTCGCTCTGAACGTCGCCAAGATCACCCCGTTTGTGCTGTTACCACCAACGTCACGCGCAGCTTGGCCACTGTTTCTCGCGTTGATTTCCTGGGTGGTGTACGTCGGTGTGGGTATCAAAGAACAAGGCTTCTTTGGCTACTTTGGTGGGCTCGCATTCCCACCTGGGGTTCCCAAACCGCTGTATGTCATTCTGACGCCGATCGAGCTTGTCAGTGCCCTCATTTTGCGGCCGTTCACGTTAGCGGTCCGGTTGTTCGCAAACATGGTTGCCGGCCACATTCTGGTTGTGATCACGCTTGTGACGATTCACATCTTCCTGCCGTCGTTCCCCTTCGGTTGGATGGTTGGCGTCGCGGCCCTTGTCGCGTCGCCGCTCGTTTTTGGTTTCGAACTCTTCATCATCGCGCTGCAGGCGTACATCTTCACGATGCTCACCGCCGTCTACATCAGTTCGTCGATGGAGGCACACCACTAAGCCGCAATACGTCACTTAAGACGCAACCCGCGACGGATTCTGTCGCCCCAGGAGGAAACACATGGAAGGCTCCCTAAACGTCATCGGTTATGGCATTGCCACCCTTGGTCCGGGAATTGGCCTGGGCTTGCTCATCGGCAAAGCTCTTGAGTCGATGGCACGCCAGCCAGAAGCCGCCGGCATGATCCGTACCACCATGTTTATCGGTATCGCTGTGGTTGAAGCTTTGGCACTTCTGGGCTTCGTCCTCGCGTTCGCCGTCTGATCACAATCACTTAACCACCGCGAGAACGAGGGAGCATCATGCTGCTCACCACCATCCTTGCCGCTGAACAAGACGGCATTTCATTGTTGCCAGATATCTCCGAGCTGATCTGGGGTCTGGTGGCGTTTTTGCTGCTGATGGGCGTCATGTTCAAGTTCGTGTTCCCCAAGTTGAACGCGACGTTGGCTGAACGTGCTGCGGCTATCCAAGGCAAAATGGAAGAAGCAGACCGGACGCTGCAGTCCTCTGAGGATGCGAAACGTCGTTTTGAAGCAAGCATCGCTGATGCTCGCGGAGAAGCGAATCGCGTCATCGAAGAGGCAAAGACCACGGCAGATCAGATTCGTGCTGAGGCACGGACCCGAGCCGAGGTTGAAGCGGCACAGATTGTCGAACGTGCCCGTACCGAGATCGTCGCAGAACGCGATCGTGTCGTTCAAGAACTTCGCGGCGAAGTTGCGGCCATGTCGGTTGAGCTGGCCGGCAAGATTGTCGAACGGGAACTTGACGCGGCAACGCACTCGTCGCTGGTCGACGAGTACATCAATCGCTTGACGACGAAGAACTGAGGGCGGTTATGACCACTGAGGCGACTAACGGCTACGTCGAGGCCGTCCTTGCGCTGGCTTCCGCCAACGGGGTCTCTGAGGTTGTGGAGAAAGAACTGCGTGCGTTCGCAGAACTCCTCAGTTCAGCCACAGAGCTACGTGAGAAAGTGATTGACGAGCGCATCCCTGTCGGGCAGCGCCTGGCTATCGTTGAATCGAACCTGTTACGACCAGCACACCCGGTGACGCGCACGGCAATCGCCATGCTTATCACCGCAGGGGTGTTGAGCGACGCGGGAACTATTGCCGACGAAGTAACCAAGCGGGTAGCCGCGACTCGCGATGAACAGATTGCTGAAGTTACAGTTGCGGTGGCACTTGATGCCGCCCGCACCCAAGCGCTGAAAGCAGCGCTTGAATCCATCACCGGCCGCAGCCTCGACGTGCGTGTCACGGTGGACGAACGTGTCTTGGGCGGCGTCCAAGCACGTGTCGGCGACACTGTCATCGATGGCTCGCTCGTATCACGACTGAACCAGTTGCGCACCCGGGTTGGCGCTTAAACCTTCATACCCGAAACGCGTACGACGCATAAGGAAGACACACTAATGGCTGACCTGTCGATCCGATCGGAAGACGTTTCCGACGCTATTCAGCGCATGTTGCAGGGTTACGAGCCTGGCTTTGCGACCGAACAGGTCGGTCGGGTTGTCAGCACCGGTGACGGCATTGCGATCGTTTCTGGCCTGCCTGACACGCTGGTTAACGAATTGCTTGATTTTGGTGATGGCGTGTTTGGTACGGCGATGAACTTGGACGAACACGAAATCGGTGTTGCCGTCTTCGCAGACGCCCAACGCATCCAAGAAGGCCAGGTTGTGCGCCGCACGAAGCGCGTCCTGTCCGTGCCGGTTGGTGACGCGATGCTTGGCCGGGTCGTTGACCCGCTGGGCCGCCCAATCGATGGCAAAGGCCCGCTTGACCAGAGCCGCATCGACGGCGAGCGGGCGCTTGAAGTTCAGGCCCCTGGCGTAATGGATCGTCAGCCCGTGAGCCAGCCGATGCAGACCGGTATCAAAGTAATCGACGTCATGACGCCGATTGGTCGGGGTCAGCGCGAATTGATCATTGGTGACCGTCAGACGGGTAAAACAGCGATCGCAATCGACACGATCATCAATCAGGGTGAACTGTGGGGTACCGACGAAGCGGTGCGCTGCATCTACGTTGGGATCGGCCAGAAGGGCTCCACGATAGCCCAGGTCGTAGCAACCCTTGAAAAGTATGGGGCGATGGAGTACACGACAGTCGTGTCGGCTCCTGCTTCAGCCCCTGCACCTTTCCAGTACATCGCGCCTTATGCCGGCGCTGCCATCGGCGCGAACTGGATGTACAAAGGCCAGCACGCACTGATCGTGTACGACGACCTCACGAAACAGGCCGACGCATACCGTCAACTGTCATTGCTGCTGCGTCGCCCGCCAGGTCGTGAGGCGTACCCAGGTGACGTGTTCTACCTCCACAGTCGCCTACTGGAACGTGCGGCGAAACTCAGCGACGAACTTGGTGGCGGTTCGATGACGGCTCTGCCGATTGTTGAAACCAAAGCAAACGACGTCTCGGCCTATATTCCGACCAACGTGATTTCTATCACGGACGGTCAGATCTTCCTGGAAACAGACCTGTTCTTCCAAGGTGTGCGACCCGCTATGAATGCGGGTATCTCGGTTTCACGTGTTGGTGGTGCGGCTCAGCGTCCGGCTATGAAGGCCGTATCGGGAACGGTGCGTCTGGAACTGGCGCAGTACCGTGAACTTGAAGCGTTCGCTCAGTTTGGCTCCGACCTCGATAAAGCGTCGCAGCAGCAGATTGCGCGTGGCCAGCGAGTTGTTGAAATCTTGAAGCAGCCGCAGTATCAGCCGCTTCCGGTCGAACGCCAAGTCGTGTCGGTTCTGGCTGTCACGAGCGGTCGGCTTGACGACCTGCCGGTGAGTGATGTCCGCCGGTACGAATCTGAACTGCACAACTATGTGGACGCACGCCACCCTGACTTGTTGAAGCGTGTGCGTACCGAAAAGCTCAGCGACGAACTGCGCGGTGCGTTGACTACTGCGCTGGCAGAGTTCCACACCGGTTTCGTGCCGTCTGAGGTGATTGACACTGAGCCTTCAGACGAAGGCTGGGATGCGATGTCAGCATCGAGCGAAACCGTCGAGTAATCATCGGTAAACATCTCGTAACTGAGATGTTGAGGAGGACGATGTGGCAGGTAGTGGCCAGATCCGGCAACTGAAGCGGCGCATCCGCTCTGTCGAGAGCACGCAAAAAATTACGCGTGCGATGGAGATGATTGCAGCGTCGCGGATTATGCGTGCCCAGGGCCGCGTCCGTGCTGCACGTCCTTATGCTGAACAGATTCTCGAAGTAATTAAAGGTCTTGCCGTCTCAAACGATGTCCGCAACCACCCGCTACTGCACGTACGCGATCCAAAGCGTGTCGCGGTACTGGTGTACACCTCAGATCGGGGGCTTGCTGGCGCGTATAACGCGAACGTGTTGAAAACAGCCGAACGCACCATCAACGAGGAAGAAGCGCACGGTCGCAGTGTCGACCTGTACGTCGTTGGTCGCAAAGGCAAAGGCTACTTTTCCTACCGCGGACGCAACGCTGTGCGTCAGTGGGAAGGAATCTCGGATGCTCCCACGATCGACTCAGCTGGCGAGATCGCTGACGTGGTCATGCAGGCGTATGCGGCCGGCGAACTTGACCGTGTATGGCTTGTTTACACCGATTTTCGCAGTTCATTGGCACAGACCCCTGTGCGGATGGAACTGTTGCCCGTGAAACCTGAAGAGTTTGGTGGCGGTGAAGCCATCGCACCAGAGTTCATCTTCGAACCTTCACAGGCCGAATTGCTCGAACGACTCATTCCACGTTACGTCGAGGCGAAAGCCTTCCACGGGCTGTTGGAATCGTCCGCGTCAGAACATGCTGCACGTCAACGTGCCATGAAGTCGGCTACAGACAATGCGAAAGCTGTCGCGGCTGACCTGTCACGTGTCATGAACGCGGCACGACAAGAACAGATCACCACCGAAATTATTGAAATTGTTGGCGGCGCCGAAGCGCTTGGCGCCAAATAACAACCTTTTCGCTTCACACTGCCGCACCTCACCAGGGTGGCACGACACAAAGGACATGCAGGATGGCCACCTCAACCGCTGACGGGCGTATCGTCCGCGTCATCGGCCCGGTCGTCGACGTCGAGTTTCCTCCCGGCGACCTCCCCGAGATCAACAACGCGCTGACGTTTGAACGCGAATACCAGGGTGAGGTCACGACGATCACAGCCGAGGTCGCCCAGCACCTGGGTAATCGGCGGGTGCGAGCCGTGTGCATGCAACCCACCGACGGGGTGGTGCGTGGCTCGGGTGTGGTGGACACAGGCGCGCCGATTAGCGTGCCGGTTGGACTAGGGACACTTGGCCACATCTACAACGTGCTCGGTAAACCGCTTGACGTCGACGAGTCCGAAATCAATGCGGACACTCGTTGGTCAATTCACCGTGAGCCGCCAGCGTTCGATGAACTTGAACCTCAAGCGGTGATGTTCGAAACGGGCATTAAGGTCATCGACCTCGTTGAGCCTTACGTTCAGGGTGGAAAAATCGGCATGTTCGGTGGTGCTGGCGTTGGCAAGACGGTCGTCATCCAAGAGATGATTAACCGTGTCGCCCAGCAGCACGGTGGTGTGTCGGTGTTCGCCGGAGTAGGTGAACGCACCCGTGAGGGCAACGACTTGATGCTCGAAATGCGCGAATCTGGCGTGCTGGACAAAGCTGCGTTGGTGTTCGGTCAGATGGATGAGCCGCCAGGTGTTCGTCTGCGTGTCGCCCTTTCAGCATTGACCATGGCCGAATACTTCCGTGACGAAATGCGCCAAGACGTGTTGTTGTTCATCGACAACGTGTTCCGCTTCGTTCAGGCCGGTATGGAAGTCTCAACCTTGCTTGGCCGCATGCCTTCTGCAGCCGGCTACCAGCCAACCCTGTCAAACGAAATGGGCCAGCTGCAAGAGCGCATCACCTCAACGAAGGGCCGCTCGATTACGTCGCTTCAGGCCGTGTATGTCCCTGCTGACGACATCACCGACCCGGCACCGCACACCACGTTCGCACACCTTGATGCTCAGACCGTGTTGTCACGTGACATTGCATCGCTTGGTATCTATCCGGCGGTTGACCCACTGGACTCCACCTCACGAATCCTTGACCCGACCATTTTGGGTGAAGAGCACTATCACGTGGCGACCTCGGTTCAGCAGGTGCTGCAGCGCTACAAAGACCTGCAAGACATCATCGCCATCTTGGGTATCGATGAACTTTCTGAAGAAGACAAAGTGACCGTGTCGCGTGCCCGTAAAGCACAGCGGTTCTTCTCACAAAACTTTTACGTGGCAGAACAGTTCACTGGTAACCCCGGCGTGTATGTGCCAGTCAAGGACACCATCGAAGGTTTCGGCGCCTTGGTGAAGGGTGAACTTGACGACATCCCTGAGCAGGCTTTCCTTTACTCTGGTGACGTAACCGACGTTCAGCGTAAAGCTGCAGAACTGGGCCGCTAATGGCAGCCACCATGCATGTTGAAGTCGTATCGGCAGAACGCCACGTATTCACCGGCGACGTAAGCGAGCTGTATGCGCGCGGCGTCCTAGGTGAAATCGGCATTCTGCCAGGACATCAGCCTGCGCTGGTAGCGCTCGATATCGGCGCAATGAAACTGGTAAAACCAGACGGTTCTACCGATGTCATTGCTGTGCACCAAGGGGTGCTGTACGTCGGCAAAGACGGCACAGTAATCGTTCTGGCAGACATCGCCGAGCTGGCCGAAACGATCGATGTGGCTCGCGCTGATGCGAAACGTCAAGAGTTAGAACGACGAGTATCAGAGGCCTCCAGCGACTCGGCTGTGCTCGCCGCATCGCTTAAGAAACAGCAGGTACGCCTTGATGTCGCCGCACGCGCAACTGCCGCGATGAGGTCGCGCGACTAAAACATGTCCGTTTGCCAGTAGTGCACTGCCCGGGTTGCTTGCTGTGCGCCTACCATGGCATGCATGTCGTCAATCCCTTCGCCATCTGCCACGTCGTCAGCCAGCGTTGACGACGTTTTCGTCGTGCGCGGTGGTGCGCCGTTACGTGGTGCAGTGCGCGTTTCGGGTGCGAAAAATTCGGCGTTGAAACTGATGGCAGCTGCGCTACTCACTGACGAACCAGTAACGATCAGCGAACTACCAATGATCGCCGATGTCCCCATGATGGCAGGTGTGCTTCAGGGCCTTGGCGTTGATGTCACGTTGGATCAGGCAACCGTAACGATTCAGGCACGCACCCCACAGTCGCATGCGCCGCGTGATGCAGTGATGCGGCTGCGGGCATCAATCGCATGTCTTGGTCCGCTCGTTGGCAGGCTTGGCAGAGCACAGATTGCTTTTCCCGGGGGAGACCGCATCGGCGCGCGGACCATCGATTTGCACCTGCGTGGCCTTGAATTGATGGGAGCCACAGTCAAGGAGAATAACGACGAAGTACGTGTCAGCGTAGATCGGCTCAACGGCGCCA
Organism: Nitriliruptoraceae bacterium; assembly: GCA_040904765.1. GTDB lineage: Bacteria > Actinomycetota > Nitriliruptoria > Nitriliruptorales > Nitriliruptoraceae > JBBDST01. Next base: position 3,890 of record JBBDST010000015.1, on the reverse strand, counting down.
TGATCACCCTTGATTTTCCGTCGGTTGGCGCCACCGAAAATCTCATGATGGCTGCCGTGTTGGCTGACGGTGTAACCGTGATCGAAAACGCCGCCCGGGAACCAGAAATCCAAGATTTAGCCCGGATGCTCGTGTCGATGGGGGCACACATTGGCGGTATCGGTACCCCAACGATACGTATTACTGGCGTTGAAGCCCTGTCTGGCACAACTTGGGTGACCTGCCCGGATCGCATCGAAGCGGGAACATATATGATTGCTGCGGCCATTACTGGCGGTGATATCGAACTCACCAACGTTGCACCGGCAGATCTCACGTTGCCTTTTATGAAACTGCGGGCTGCCGGAATCACCATAACCGAAGGCGTGTCGTCGGTACGCGTCAGCGCCGGCCAACTTGCGGCAACGAACGTCGTAACCCTGCCGTATCCAGGGTTTCCCACCGACTTGCAGCCGCAAATGATGGTGCTGCTCAGCCAAGCGGTGGGAGATTCACGGTGCACCGAAAACGTGTTTGAATCCCGTTTTTCGTTCGTGAACGAACTGCGCGCCCTAGGAGCCGACATCACGTTAGATGGGCATCATGCGGTGATTCACGGGCCAACCGAGCTTGCCGGCACGACCCTCGCAGGGCTTGATATTCGTGCGGGAGCCGCCGGGGTGCTGGCCGGTCTTGTCGCGAGCGGTGAAACGGTCGTCAAAGATGTGCATCACATCGACCGCGGCTACGCCCAGTTTGTGCCGCAACTGCAGGCATTAGGGGCACAAATACGCCGTGTCAGTTCCAAATCGCTGTAGTCGCATACCCTACAAACTCCGTGTAACACCAACATTAAGGTCGGTATGGCGCACCCTTTTTCTCCACCAGCCCACGCTGAGGTTGATCACAGCGGTGACGGGTCAACTCCAGCGGCATTTCCGCTATGGATTGCCTTGATCGCACTGGCGATTTTTACCGGCCCGAACCTGATCGTGCTGTTCACCGGCTCACTGGGCGAACTTGCCGAACAGTCCGCGTCTGACGGTTCCCTTGGGTTGGTTCAAACCTTGGCCACCCTCGTGCTGCAACTGGCAATTTTTGGGCTCGCGTTGGTGCCACTTGCGTTGTCACGCACCCCGCTGAAAGTGGCGGTTGGTTCGGCGCGACGTTCGGTGCTGTTTACCGGTGTCGGTCTCGTTTTGGGGGTGGCGATCACTGTCATCGTTTTAGTTTTCAATGCACTACTCATTGGAACATTCGGGCAGAGCACACCGGTTGAACAAAGCTTGTTGCCGTCCCCATCGGACAGTCTTGGAGTGGTGCTGGTGTTGGCAGTGTTGGTGATCGTGGTTGCACCGATCACCGAAGAACTGTTGTTTCGCGGGGTGCTGTTCGCTTCGTTACGCCGCAAGATCGGCATGCACCCGGCCGCACTGTTGTCGGGGGCAGTGTTTGCGATGGTCCACGTTGAAGTGTTGGCGTCACAGCCGTTAGCACTCGGCGGACTCACTCTGGCAGGTGTGCTGCTCGCTTACGCATTTCATTACACCAAAAGCCTGCACGTCGCCATTGTCATGCACGCGGTCTATAACGGGACCGCGTTTGGTGTGATGTTGCTCTTAAGCGAACTTGAAGGCCTTGGTTTACCGGTGTGAATCGCAGTCACGCCGCGAGACAACGCCCGCCGGTCAACTACTGGGGGAAATCAATCAACGTACGCAGACCGCGTGCTTCTTTTAGGTCGTCTAGTGCCGCAATCGTGTCACTCAACGGGCGCCGTTGCGACACGAGACGGTCAATTGGGAAACGGCCTGCCTGAGTTAAACGAAACAGCCGGGGCAAGTCACGCTGTGGGTCGATACCTCCCATGAAACAGCCAAGGATTCGCTTGTGACTGATCGGCAGCACCGGAGCAGTAAGACTGATCGTCGCATCTGGCGGTTGCAGCCCAACGGCAACAATCGCGCCACCTTGGCGAATCACGCTGTAGCCGGTCTCAATTAGTTCCGGTCGACCAACCGCATCAATGGCAATATCGACTGTTGATTCACCGATGGCCTCTTGAAGTTGCGCACGTACCTGCTTGCGGTCACCACCGGCAATCGCATGGGTCGCACCTAACGTCAGCGCTTCGTTGCGTCGGTGTTCTGCCGGATCAACCACGATCACTGCACCGGCACCAACTGCTGCTGCGGTCATGATGGCAGCCAGACCGACCCCGCCGGCGCCAAACACGAGCACCGTGTCGCCTACCTGAGGTTTCGCGACGTTGAGGATGGCGCCTGCCCCGGTTGCTACCCCGCAGCCAACGAGCGCTGCGATGTCGTCAGAGACGTCGTCAGGAACGGGGATAAGGCCGTTTACCGGCATGATGACTTCAGAGGCAAAAGCACCGATGCCAAACGCTCGATACAGCGGGTTGCCGCCGCGAGAAAATGACGTGCGTCCGTCGAGCAGGGTGCCTTTGGCTGACATGAAACCGCTGGTTTCGCACAAGCCTGCTTCGCCGCGGACACACGCCCGACAGTGGCGGCACGGTGGGCGCATCCACAAGGTGACGCGTGTGCCAACGGCAAGGTTCTCAACGTCTGGTCCAAGTTCGGTGACCACTCCGGATGCTTCATGGCCAAGAATCGCTGGTGTGGGGAACGGAAATTTGCCGTCAAGGAGGGCAAGGTCACTGCCGCACACGCCGGCGGTGACGATACGTACTCGCGCTTCGCCAGCACGTGGAGAATCAATCTCGACGTCGTCAACGATCGATACGGTGCCGCCTTCTAACACTGCTGCGTGAACTGACATGACAACTCCTCACCAGGGTCTGCACAAACTAGCCTAAGGTGGCGGGGAAATTTTTTTCGGGCAGGGGAGCAGAGTCGTGGATCAGGAAACAAACCAGCAGCTTGCACGTGGCGGTGTACAGGCAGCAACACCGTCGGATGCGGTTGACTCGTCAACGGTCGTGTTATTGCGCACGGCAGAACATGATGCGGCTGCACCTATGGAAGTGTTGCTACTGGAACGCCACAAAAAATCGAAAGCGTACGCGGGAGCATTTGTGTTTCCTGGCGGTAAAGTAGATGACACGGACCGTTGGATGGATCCGCTGTGTGTTGCTGACGTCGATCTTGAACAGTGGATGCAACGTCTTGGGTCGGATGATGAAGAGGCGGCACGCGGTTTTTTGGTGGCGTCAGTGCGTGAAACGTTCGAAGAAGCCGGCGTGCTCCTTGCCAACCACCGGGATGGCACGCCAGTAACACAAGAGGATTTGTTGTCACCGTCGTTTGTGACTGCCCGAGCGCGCCTGGTGTCGCGCGAAGACAATTTTGATTGGACCGGCTGGCTAGTGCAAGAAGGACTAGTGCTGTCGATTGATCAGCTTGGGTTGTGGTCGTGGTGGGTGACGCCCGTGCACCGCCCCTACCGGTTTGACACCCGTTTTTTTGTTGGGATGCTGCCAGCAGGACAGCAGGCCACCGTCGATGACTACGAGACCACGTCGATGCGCTGGCTTGCGCCAGCAACCGCCCTTGAAGAGTATGAAGCCGGCAGGGTCAGTATGCGCAACCCGACGTTACGGAACTTAGAAGCATTGTTGCCGTACGCGTCGGCTCAGGCGGTGATGGATGCGGTCAGTTCTGGTGCGGTGACGGTACGGCGCATGCAACCGACCGTGTCGTATATCGATGGTGAACCGGTTGTGGTGAACGATTTGGACGCGCCGATTCAAACTGAGCTGCCTACTCGATAGGGTGACGGGCCGGTTCGTTCGAAGGAGAGTGATATGACAGCACCAGTCGTCGGATTTGTCGGTCTTGGCGCGATGGGTCAACCCATGGTGCGTCAACTGTTGGCGCACGATTTTGTGGTCGTCGGAGCGAACCGTTCGCAGGCAATTGTTGAGACGC
>JBBDST010000014.1:0-9114 GCA_040904765.1 Nitriliruptoraceae bacterium | reverse complement strand
AGGTCAGGGTGCGTGGCAGGGGTTAAGGGGCGCAAGACCTGCGCCAGGTCGTCTGGACCGAGCTTGCATGCTCAGCCAGCGCCATGACTGTAGGCGGTCAGCCGCGTCGTTTGAGGATCCATGGGGAAAGCCTACGCCGTTTTGTTGGCTAGGGGTTGTTGGGACGGCGTAACCGTGGCATGAACGCCGGAGTGTTGGCGACATAGTCGGCGTATCCGATGCGGCGGCCTTCGGTAAGGATCCGTTTTTCGGTGAGTGATACGCCAGAGAGGCGGCGCAGGAACACGATCATGATGATGGTGCCATACACCGTGAACCAGCCGCCGGCGGCGATACCAAACAGCGCAAAACCGACCCAGACGACAGCGTCACCAAAGTAGTTGGGATGGCGCGAGTAGGCCCACAGGCCGGTGTTTAGCACGCGAGTGCGGTTGGTTTCGTCGCGGCGAAACTGTGCTAACTGATAGTCCGCCAACGTTTCGGTAGTCACCCCAACCAATACGACGGCTGCGGCGATGGCGTCAAGCCAAAAAAAGTTGGGAGCATCGGTTGCGCTTACCGTGTAGATCAGTGGTGCGGCGATGAGGGTGGCGAGGACTGCTTGGAGCAGGTAGACGGTGATGAGGCTGCGCCACCAGAAACTGTCGGGGTGTTTGGCACGCATTGCCTGATAGCGGCTGTCTTCGCCGTGTGCGAAGTTTCGGATCGTGAGATGCACGCTCAGGCGTACACCCCAGCTGGTGACCAGTACCAACAAGACAACGGTGCGCAAGTCATAGCTACCGGCACTGGTTGCGGCAGCGAACGCAGCCGCAACAAACGTCACACCCCAGACACGATCAACCAGGCTTGCGTCGCGGCGTATGACACTGGCAATCCAGGTAGCCAGCATGACCAGCCCTACCGCACTGGCTGCAGCTTGTGTGGCGGCAAACATAAGCTCCCTTTGGCGGGTTACGCAACAGCGTTATACCAGCGAATTGGGGTTAGCGTGGCCATGACTTGTTGAATGCCAACGCAAGCGCGTCGCGCACGTCAGTGTGGGTAAACGTGAAACCTGATGTGGTTAGGCGGGTCGGAAGCACTCGGTTGCTGACGGTTGCAAGCGTCTCCCCCATTTCGCCGTACAGGGCACGCAAAGCGGCTACGTGTGTGGGAAGCACTGTCGGGCGGCGCAACACTTCGCCGATTGCTCGGGTGAGTTCGGCGTTGGTGACCGGGTTTGGTGCGGTCAGGTTCACCGGACCCGAAAGGTCATTTTCGATCAGATAGATCAGTGCCCGGATTTCGTCTTCCAGCGAGATCCATGGCACATACTGTCGGCCGGTGCCGATCCGCCCGCCAACGCCAAACAAAAACGGCAGACGAACTTTGTCGATTAATGGGCTGCCTTCGGCGAGCACCACACCGGTGCGGGCAAATACCGTGCGGATGCCGTGATCGATTGCCGGTTGTGCGGCGGCTTCCCAGGCGACCACCACGTCCGCTAAAAAGCCGTCACCGCGAGCGCTATCTTCACTGAGTTCTTCATCGCCCCGGTCGCCATACACGCCAATTGCTGAGCCGCACACAAACACGCTTGGGGGCGTGTCGAGCCGGGTCAACGCAGAAGCGATCAAGGTGGTGCCGGTGACCCGCGAATCTAAAATGCGTTGTTTGGTGGCGGCCGTCCAGCGTTTCGCACCGATTGGTTCGCCAGCCAGATGCACCACCGCATCGACACCATTCAACCCGTCTTGGTCGATCGTGTGGGCATCTAGGTCCCAACGGATCGCATCCGGACCAGTGTTGTCGCCACGTACAAGCCGTTTCACGGTGTGCCCGTTGGCGGCAAGCGTTGCGACAAGTTTGGTACCGATCAGTCCGCTTGCACCGGTTACCGCGATGGTGGCCACAGGGTTGTCCTTTGTTCTTGCACGGTCACTACCCCGCGTTTGGATTATGGGTTGCTGCGTGTGTTGACGGCTTTGATGAGTGCCTCAGCGACTGCGTGGGCGGCATCAGGTACCACAGTCAGATACAGGTTTGGTTCGGTGAGTTCTACTTCGCTGACATACAGCGTGCCGTTTCGATCGGTTAACAGATCGATCCTGGCAAGGATCGGGGTGTGTGGATGCAAGGTGGTGACAACCCAGCGAGCAAGCGCGTTTTGGTTGTGGTTTGGTGCGACAGCAAGGTAGCGGGCGCCGTAGCGTTCATGCGCCCGAAAATCGCCGTCAGCGGGGGTTTTCACCACCGCATGGGTGACTTCTCCGCCGCACACAATCAACGACGTTTCACCGTGTGACGTGACCGTTTCAAGGTAGGGCTGCACGATGACATCTTCGTGTTGGTTCATAACGTCAAACTGCTGTGCTAACGATGGTGCTGTCACACTGCCGTGTATGACGTCGCGCCCGCCTGCCCCTACGGCCGGTTTGATCACCACCTGATGAAAATTGTGCGTTGCAGCAAGCACGTCGAGCGTGATGTTGCTAGCGCGTGGCACAACCACGGTTTGAATCACTGGCACCCCTTGGTCTTCAAGATCAACCAGATAATTTTTGTGGGTGTTCCAGCGAATCAGTGGTGCCGGATTGATCAGTTGTGTGCTGACAGCGATCGTGTCGAGCACGTCAACGAACCGATCGCGGGTGTGCTGATAATCCCAGGTGGTGCGCACCACAGCCGCAGCGAACATGCCCCAGTCGAGGCTGTCATCATCCCAGGCGGGAAAAGCCACGTCGATATCACGCGCCTTGAGCGCCGCGATCAAGGGCGCATCAACCGCCAACGCGTCCCCACGGTGAGTTTGGCTGGTGATAAGCGCAAGCCGCATCAGTTTTACGCCTCGCCGTGTGGATACGTGTCACGCCGGTCGTTAAACACCGGAAACGCCGCACGGCATGCACTGACAACTTCAGGGTCAAGGGATGCAGTGAGAATTGTTACTTCGTCATCAGCAGCGGCGATGATCTGCCCGTAGGGGTCGATGATGCGCGAGTCGCCACTGTAGGTAAGCCCGCCACCTTCACCGGTGCGGTTCACCGCCACCACATACGTCTGGTTTTCGATCGCACGGGCACGTGCCAATGTCAGCCAGTGCTCGCGCCGCGCCGCCGGCCAGGAGGCGACGATCACTTCCACGTCAACTTGAGCGGCCCGTTGCCAGTACAGCGGAGCAAATCTTAGGTCGTAACACACCGATATGCCCACCCGCATGTCGGCGATGGTCGTGATGTGGCCAGTGTCGCCAGCCGCGAAATAATGATGTTCGTTCGAGAACGTAAACGGATGCATTTTTTGGTAGGTCTCGCAGGTGCCGTCAGCTCGAGCCAGCACAAAGGTGTTGTAGGGCCGGGTTTCTGCGGTCACATCAACCAGTGGTACCGATGCGGCGATCGCGACGTTGCGTCTGGCAGCTTCGCTTCGCATCCAGGTGACAGTTGGCCCGTCGAACGCTTCGGCGGTGACGGCCGTGTTCATCGAGAATCCGACCGCGAACATTTCGGTGAACAACACCAGGTCAATACCGTCATCAACGGCTTGGGCAAGGTGTTCGCTGTAGCGCGGCAGGTTGGCGTCGCGCTGCTCCCAAACAATCTCGTGCTGTACCGCAGCCAGCTTCATGTTGTGGCTTTCGTAAACGCGGCCGTGAGTCGTTCCATGCCGGCTTCAAGTGTCGTGTCGGCTTTACATACGGCGAGGCGTACAAGCGATTTCACTGGTTCTTTGTCGGCGACAAACGCCGATACGGGTACGGCTGCTACGCCGATGGCTGCTGGCGCCCAACGGCAGAACGCTTCAGCGTCAGCGAATCCCACCGATGCGAAATCGGCGGTGACGAAATAGGTCGCCGGTGAGCGGGTGATCGGAATGTGTAAGGCTGCCAGTTCCCCAACGACATAGTCACGTCGGCGTTGCAGATCAGCTGCTTCAGCCGCAAACACTTCATCTTCCAAGGTGAGGCCAAAAGCAATCCCATGCTGCAGTGGGGTGCCTCCCCCGTAGGTCAAGAACTGTTTGATGCCTTTCACTGCGGTTGCCAGTGGTTCTGGTGCGCAGGCCCAGCCGGTTTTCCAGCCGGTGCACGAGAACGTTTTGCCGGCGCTAGAAATCACGATGGTGCGTTCGCGCATCCCTGGCAGGTTTACGATGCTGTTGTGGGTGCGTCCGTCGAACACCAGATGTTCATACACCTCGTCAGAGGCCACAATGACGTCGTTTTCGATCGCAAGTGCGGCGATCTGTGCCAGCGTGGTGTCATCAAAAACGGCCCCTGTCGGGTTGTGGGGGGTGTTGACGATCAACAGGCGAGTGTTGGGGGTGATGACGGCCGCAAGACGATCAACGTCAAGCGTCCAGGGGGCATCCACGATGCCGCCGTCTTTGGGGTAGGCAGGCGGGGTTAAGGCCACCCGGTGCATGCGTGCACCAGCCAGTGCGGCAAGTGCCGGGTACGCGTCGTAGGCCGGGTCGATCATCACGATTTCGTCGCCTGGTTCACACAGGCCAAGGATGGCCGATGCGAGCGCTTCAGTCGCCCCAAACGTGACGGCAATTTCGGTGTCTGGGTCGTATGTTTGACCATAAAAGCGGGCCTGGTGAGTGGCGATTGCCTGCTGAAGTTCGGGGATGCCAGGACCTGGCGCATACTGGTTTTTGCCGGTCCGAAGCGCATTTTCGACTGCGTCGAGGATCGCTGAATGCGGTGAGGCGTCCGGAAAGCCTTGACCTAAGTTGACGGCACCATGTTTGCGGGCAAGGCCCGACATCTCGTCAAAGATGGTGGTGCCAAAGATGCGCATACGGGGCACTAGCTGGGTGTTTTCTAGATTCACGTCACCGGTCTCCACCGTGTTGAAGGTCTGATTGTGGCAAGGTCGTGCCGGCGGTGCGGCGCCGTCTGCGTGGAGTCGGTGTGGGCGAAAGGCCGCGCAAGCCGTTCCACATCAGGTTCACGACATGGGCCGCGACTTGTTCGCGTGGCAGGTAGCGATGTTCAAGCCACCACTCCCCCACAAGGGCGACTGCGCCAACGAGCATCAGGGCGTACATGGGTGCCGTATTGGAATCAAAGCCGCGTCTAGAAAACTCGTCAATGAGCAGCTGTTCGGTACGTGCAGCAACGTCAGATATAACCGATGCGAACGTGCCACCGGTCATGCCAATCGGGGCGTCGCGAATAAGAATGAGGAAACCTTCTTCGCGTTCTTCAACGTAAGCAAGGAACGCTTCGGCGGCAGCTTCAGCGACGTCTTGGGGGTTACGGGCAGCGAACGCATGCGCGATCGAGTCAGTAAGGAAACGCACTTCGCGGTCAACGACGACCGCATAAAGGCCTTCTTTGCCGCCAAAATGCTGATACACGACCGGTTTTGATACGCCAGCACGTTCCGCAATTTCTTCGATGGTGGTGGCTTCGTAGCCCCGTTCAGCAAAGACGCTGCGCGCTACTCCAACGAGTTGCTCGCGACGTTCTCGTGCGCTCATGCGCACCCGCTTTTGATTTACTGGTTCCTCGATTGAACGTCCTGTCACTGCGCAGCAGCTTCACAGTAGCGCTCGAGTGTGCAAGTAGCCCAACGTAGGCCACGTCTTGCACCCGCTGCATCTTGTTATCAGGTTCACAGTTCGGTGTTTGTGCGGGCGAGTTCATCAAGGCTGTCGGCCAGCGAACGATCGATGATGGCGATCGCTTGATCGATCTCGTCGTGGCTGACGGTTAATGGTGGAGCGATGCGCCAGACGGCGCCACGTTCTGCTTTGCGCCGGATGTTTACGTTCAAACCGGCCGCCAGACATTTTTCGGTTGCGAGCGGACCCAGACGATGGGCGGGGCGTTTCGTGGCACGGTCACTGACCAGTTCGACCCCGATCAGCAGGCCAAGGCCACGCACGTCACCGATAACGTCATGGCGTTGCTGCAACGCGTCAAGTTGAGCCATCATGTACTCGCCCATCTCGTTGGCACGTTCGATGAGTCGTTCTTCTTCGAGGGTGCGCAGTACAGCTAAACCAACTTCGGCGGCGAGCGGGTCAGAAACGTGGCTGGTGTAGTAGGCAAAGTTGCGGTCATGGATGGTGTCTTCGATAGTGGCGGTGGTGGCCACAGCACCAATCGGAAGGCCCCCGCCAAGCGTTTTCGAAAGCGACATGATGTCTGGGGTGACCCCGAAATGGGCGGCGCCGGTACGGGCCCCGATCCGGCCAAATGCCGTCTGTGCTTCGTCGAAAATCAGCAGCATGCCGCGCTCATCGGCGGCTTTGCGAAGGGCAGCAAGAAACGACTGTGGGGGCACAATGACGCCGCCGCCGCTCAACACCGGTTCGGCAATGATCGCTGAGCCCTGCCCGGTCGTTTGCATATCAAACATTTTCAGTGCGAGCTCAAGGACGGTGAGTGCCGATTCTTCAGGATCCACACCTGGCAGGTACGGGCGATACATGTCGGCTTCAGGGATCATGGATACGCCGGCAAGCGGCACGCCATAGCCTCTCCGGTCGCCAAGGATCGATACGGCACCGGCACCGCTGGTAATGCCATGCCAAGATCCGCCAAGTGCGAGTACTTCGTAACCGCCGGTGTAAAGCTTGGCGATGCGTAATGCCAGTTCGTTTGATTCGGATCCGGTGGAGACGAACATGGAGCGACGCAACTGGCCAGGGAGCCAGTCGCGCGCCAACGTTTCTGCCAGTTGTGCGACAACTTCAGGGATCATGCCACTAAACAGGTGGAACGCTTTCTCGCCAGCCAGCCGGGTTGCTTCAACGATGGCTGGATGGTTGTGCCCGATAGTGGCCGACATCTGTCCGGAAGTGAAGTCAAGATATTCGCGGCCGTTGACGTCGGTGACAATGGTGCCGCGGGCCGAGTGAAACAGGGTGTTAAACATGCCGCCGGCAGCCTGGAAATACTTGTCGCCGCCATAACGGATCAGATATTCACTCGCGGCTGCGCTGTGCGAATCATCCATCAAAGGCCCTTAACGTAAACGTGTTGGTGGGGGTGGTCAGTGAAAGCTGTTGCGGCGTGCCGTTGAAGTCCTCGCTGCATGCAGGGACCAACCCCCGTGTATTGGCGTCACTCGCGATGTCTTCCCCACGCATTTACGCTAGCTCTGTCAACCAAAAACGGTCAAGAACCGCTTTTTGTTCGGTCATCTTGCGGCCTTGACCCATTGGCCGGCCCGTAAACACAGCCTTGAAACGCTACCGTTTGGAATATGACCGCCTTTGCGACACGCTCGAACGTCCCTGACGAAGATGCCAGGGTTATTGCTGATGCGTTGGCACTCACACTGGCCACACTTGATGCAATGCGTGACATGCTTGGGTCTCGCGATGTGACCTTTCGGCGCAAAGCCGACGGGTCAGTGGTCAGCGCGACTGATCATGTGATTCAGGCACGGTTTGCTGCAGCGATCTCAGCGACGTTTGCAACCCATGAAGTGATCAGCGAAGAAGGGGTTCGTGAAAGTGGCTCGGCGCGCTGGCGGTGGGTGATCGATCCGCTTGACGGCACCTCCAATTTTACGTCTGGATTGCCGTTTTGGTGCGTGTCGGTCGCACTGACGTGCGATGGGCACGTGGTGCTTGGCGTGATTGACGCACCTGATCTAAACCGCCGGTTTATGGCGGTTACCGGCGGGGGCGCCTGGGTAACTGATGGCACCGGTGCCCGTCAAGTTTCGGTCCGTGGTGCCGTTGACCTGTTTGATAACGCCAACCAGCAGATTCCGTTGATGCTCACTCCTTCAACGCTGGTAGCAGCACGCAACCACAAGATCGTGCTTCGTCAGCGTGTCCTTGGCGCTACTGCACTTGATTTGGCGTTGGTCGCAGACGGCACTGCCGCCGCATCGGTCGCGTTGGTGCCACACGTGTGGGACATCGCAGCCGGGGTGCTGCTGGTACGCGAAGCCGGCGGGGTCGTCTTAGCCCAAACGGACGTACTGCTGCCCCTTTTGGCCAACAGTGACTATCAGGTGCGGCAGGGGGCGGTTGTGGCTGGCGCCGATGAAGGTTCACTACGTGAGCTTGCGCAGCTGGTGTTGCCTAAAACATGCACTCAGACTCTTTCGCCGTTGCAGTGAGCGATATTGCGGTGAGCGATGTAGCGTAAGCGTCGCAAGACGCGACGTCGCGGGGGCGATGTAGCGCTGTCGAAAGTGACCGATCGGAGTCCAGCGTGACGAACAGGCATGCCCGCGAAACCGCCCTGACCAAGGTGCTGCTTGACGAGTCGGAGATCCCTACCCACTGGTACAACATCATCGCGGATCTACCGGCCCCACCACCACCGCCGCTACATCCTGGCACGCACGAACCGATCGGTCCTGAAGCGTTGCAACCACTATTTCCTATGGAGTTGATCCGTCAAGAAGTCACCACTGACCGCTTTGTTGAGATTCCTCAGGCGGTACGTGACGTGTATGCGTTGTGGCGTCCTGCCCCGCTCTACCGGGCGAAACGGTTAGAAGAGGCGCTTGATACGCCAGCACGAATCTATTTCAAGTATGAGGGTGTATCGCCGGCCGGTTCACACAAACCAAACACGGCCGTACCTCAGGCGTACTACAACGCCCAGGAAGGCGTGACGAAACTCACGACCGAAACAGGTGCCGGCCAGTGGGGTTCGGCGTTGGCGTTTGCGACCGCCCAGTACGGCATCGACTGTGAAGTGTGGCAGGTTGCTGCGTCGTTTGCGACCAAACCGTACCGGGCATCAATGATGCGTACATGGGGTGCGACAGTGCACTCATCTCCCTCAGACCTTACTGAGGCTGGTCGCGCCATTCTGGCAAAAGATCCGAATTCGCCCGGTTCGCTCGGTATTGCCATCTCTGAGGCAGTAGAGATTGCTGCGAGCCGTGAAGACACCAAGTATGCGCTTGGCAGCGTGTTGAATCATGTGCTGTTGCATCAGACGGTGATTGGTGAAGAAGCGTTGAAACAGATGGCAAAGATCGACGAGTCACCGGACTTGATCATCGCTTGCACCGGTGGGGGTTCCAACTTTGCCGGGCTGGTGTTTCCGTTTTTGCGCGAAAAGATGGCGGGCAACATGAACCCTCACGTGCTTGCGGTCGAACCGGCAGCGTGCCCGTCGTTGACCAAAGGCGAGTACCGCTA
>JBBDST010000013.1:2900-9285 GCA_040904765.1 Nitriliruptoraceae bacterium | reverse complement strand
AGCACCGGGGTGATGAGGGTGTCGACTTTGGTGTACAGCTCGTCGTCGGTAAGTGGACGTGTGATGCTGCCAGGAGCGTGCTGGACTTCTTCAATGAGGGTGTCGCCGCCTGACAGTGTCACTTCGATGCGTGACTGGTCGCGGGCGATGGTGTCGTCAACGATCAGGGTTGTTTTGGCGCGCAGGGCGACAAGGTCGGCTGCAGTGACACGCTCGTTGGTGTATTGAGCGAGCGCAACTTCGCCGTCAATCAGGCCGGCACATACGCCGTGGATGGTGCTAAAGCGGGCTTCAAGCCCGTCGGTGGGATCGGGGTTACCGGTCAGGTCGACTACGAGCGGGTGCGAGATGATTTTGACCGACTCGATGGTGCCGGTGATGCGCGGATGCAACAGGGTTGCCGCATAGATCCCCGGGTGGGACACGATCCCGCACGGATAGGGTTTGAAGGCGTTGTCGAACAGTTCAAAATGGGTGCCGATGTCGCCGGTTATGCGGGTGACGTCGGTTTGATCGGCGTACACGTCACAGAACAGGCCGTCACCGATTAACGGTTCGCGTAACGTTTCGGTGTCGGTGTCGATGATGGCCCGGTGGGCTGCGCGGATGCCGTTGACCGCGGCGCGGCCAGGATGAAACGGTTTGGTCATGGTGCCAAACCCTTCACGCACCCCAAGAGCCCGTGGGGCAGCAAACGCTAAAGCTCGGGTCAACGTGTCGGCATCATGGCCATACAAAAGGCCGGTGGTGACGGCAGCGCCAAACACGCCGCAGGTGCCGGTGATGTGCCAGCCGCGGTGATAGTGCGACGGGGAGATGGCTGAACCGATGCGTAGCTGCGCTTCGATACCCAGCCCAAAGGCACGTAACGCGACGTCAAGGGGGGTGTGTCTGGGGGCGGCGATAAGTGCGGCGAGTCCAACCGCGCCGGGATGGATCACGGTTTCAAGATGGGTGTCGTCAAAATCGTCGTAATGTACGGCAATGCCGTTAATGAGTGCCGCGGCGTGCCGGTTGAACGTTTCGCTACGGCCTAGTACCGCCCGGTTGCCGCTCTGGCCGGTGGCGGTGGCATAGTTGACCGTGATCGTTACCGCGTCTGCGTGAGCGGCACCGATGGCGTTACCAAGCACATTGAACAGTGATCTGCGGGCAGCCACAGCAACGTTCTCTTCAAACGGCTGGTGGTGCAGCCCGACCAGGCCGTTCATGAGTGTCCACGACGGGTTGGTTGTCATAGGTCCCTCGTGCGCATCGTGTGGTGCACATCGCAAGCGTGCACTGTTCTCCCAAACGTTTCACGAGCCTACCGAGTTGCGGTTTGGCTTGGGTCAAGTAGCGCCACCAGATCAGTCAGACATGCGTCGTCGCCGACGTTTCCTGGTACCACGAAGTAGGCCACTGCCGGCAGCCGGTCTCGTTTTATCTGCCACTGCGACACGCCGGTTATTACTGGTCCTACGACGTGGGCATGGGCAGCGTTTAAGCCGATCTGGGCGGTTAATGTGGAGGTGATGCCGCCTTTGGCGATCAGCGCGTCAAAGGTGGCCGTGACGTGTCGTAACGTGGCGGCAAAGTTGGTGGCGATGCGTTCACCGGCTGCCAGGTTGATGGTTTCGTTGGGGCGTGTCCGTGGGGTGGCAACAACGGCGAGGCCGCCGGTTGTAAGCGCGCCATCGATTGCGTTGGCAAGCCGCATGCTTTCCGCCTGCGCCGTTTGTTCGTCTGCAGCAAGCGCGATGACGTCGGCTTCGATCACCTGGAGCGCGCGGGTTTTGGCTAGGTGTGCCAGTTGACGGGTGGTTGTTGGTACGTATGAGCCGACCATCACGATGATGCCGTTCGCTGGTGTCACCTCGATGAGTTGTTGTGCCAGGGTGCCGGCATGAACGGCTGCAAACGCTGGCGCTGCCCGCACCACCACCGGCACGCCGTTGGCGGTTGCTAAGGCAAGCCCGTCGGCGATGATGCCAAGGTGTAAAAGTTCGGTGACGTCTGGTGCGAACACGGCCGGTTTGTGGCTTTCGGCAAGGCGGGTGAGAATTTCACACACGTAGGTTGCACCGCCTGTTTCAAGGTCTTTGGTGGCACAGGTCACACCGTCTTGTGCTTGAAAGAAACCGTCAGAGCGTTGCTGGGCGTAGCGCAGCAGGTGCGCGTCGGTGTAGGTGAACACCCCGTCGGTTGCATATTCGGTAGCGTGAAGTGGCGTTTCTGTGCCGTCACGCTCAAGCAGATGCACCCCGTTTTTGGTGATCCGGCCGGCTGAGGGTAATGCGGGAACAAACAGCAGTGGCGGGGTTGTGCCGGCGTGACGGGCTTGGCACACCCCCACATATTCTTCTAACAGGTGGGCCCGCAGGGTGCTGTCACCGCGCAGCAGCACAGGGTTGGTGGGTGCGACGTCTGCCAACGTGTTGAGCGTGTCACGAATCAGTTTGGTGACCGTGGTTGGTTCGGCGGCGCGCGAGTTGGTGACGACATGTACGGCCGGCGGGTTGCTGGCAAACGCAGAGGCGCGCGCGGTGTCGTTAAACGCGTCAAGCAACACGGGCACGTCGGTGACCAGTTGGGTGCCGGTCGGGTCGTCGTCAAGCACGATCAGGGTTTGTGTTGCCACCGGATCTGCCTTTCACCGGGGTCATATTTGCTCAGTTTTGCTGACGTGCGCCAGTTTCTGTGACGTTAGCGTTTGCAAGCCGGTAGCGTCCTTTTTAGTAGTTCCACCACCTGCGGGAGATTGCACATGGTCGGCACGGTTGATACGGCACGTCTCAACGACGCCTTTCAAAACGGGTATGCGTTGGGCGGGTTTCAGGCGTACGACACGGTCACCACGAACGGCATTATTCGTGCCGCTGAACAGGTTGGCGCGCCGGTGATTGTGCAGGCAGGCAGTTCGGCGTTTGGTGGATGTGGACGTGACACGCTGATCGGGTTGGTGTTGGCAGCAGCCCGCTCGGCACAGGTGCCCGTCGGGGTGCATTTGGATCACTGCCGGGATCTTGACGAGGTCGCATATTGTCTTGATCACGGCTACACGTCGGTGATGTTTGACGGTTCGCATCTTTCGTTTGCCGACAATGTTGCGCACACTGCCAAAGCAGTCGAGTTGGCGCACCGTTATGGGGCGTGGTGTGAGGGGGAACTTGGCGCGATTGTTGGTGGTGAAGACGTGTCTGAAGATGTGGTTGCCGGCAGTTACACCGACCCGAGTGAAGCGCGGGCGTTTATTGATGCGACGGGTGTTGACGTGTTGGCGGTTGCGGTTGGCAACGTGCATGGCATGTCAAACACGCCGGCCACGCTTGATTTGACCCAGCTTGCCGCAATCCAGCAGGCGTGCCGTCATCCGCTGGTGTTGCATGGCGCATCGGGAGTTGATGATGCCACACTTCGCGCAGCCATTGGCCTTGGGGTGGTGAAAATTAACGTGAATACGGAGGTGCGGCGCGGCATTCTGTCCGCTGTAACAGCAACCCATCAGACGTTTGTTGCCGGGGATAACTATGCCGGGTTGCTGGATGCGCTTACCACTGCGGCAAGCGACGTGGTGGGTGAGAAACTTGACGTCTTTGGATGTGTGAACCGTTGAACCGTTTCAAACATCATCGCAGCAGTTTCTGGCATGCCAGAGTGTGCCAACCGCTGCCGGTTTGGCAGGTCAACGTCAATTCTTTGGCGCGTGTCGTATGAGCGCTCTGCCCCCGCCACCACCGCCACCACCACCACCAACACCGCATGTCCGGGTTGGTCCGATAAGCCCATCTGAGCGGCAGGCTTCTTTGGACGTGCTGCGTGGTTTTGCGCTGCTTGGCATTTTGCTGGTGAACGTGCAGCTGATGGCAGGCCCGCAACTGTTCGAGGCGCTGTTTGTCACCACCAAAGCCCCCGTCAGTCTGCTTGAGCAAGTGATTGGCGGGTTGATCGGCTGGCTTGTCGCAGGCAAGTTCATCGCGTCGTTTTCGATCCTGTTTGGTGTCGGTGCGGCCATAATTGCTCAACGTGCAACTGTCCGTGGCCGTGCACCGGTCTGCCTGTTGCTCCGGCGTTATGTCCTGCTCGGCCTTGCCGGGCTAGCCCATATGGTGTTGCTGTTCCCTGGAGATGTGCTGTTTTTGTACGGCGTTGCGGGACTTGTGCTGCTGGCTTTTTTGCACGTGTCTGAGCGTACGCTCACCGTGTGGATCGTCGCGCTGTTGGGTGTGGCTGCGTTCATGTTCACCGCTTTTGCGCTGGCAGAAATGAACGCTGTAGTGGACGGCGCAACGGTCGCGTTGATAACTGATGCGCTGGCCGAAGCCAAGCGTGCCTACGCCGCCGGCTCCTATGTTGGCGTTGTCACCTGGCAGGCGTTGCAGGCGCTGTTCATCCAGTCAAGTTCGCTGCTGGCTTTGCCTTGGACTTTGGCGCTGTTTCTTATCGGCATGCTGGCGATGCGGCGCGGGTTTGCGCTTGATCCGGCAAAACATCGCACACAACTGGTGCGTATCGCACGACTCGCGCTGCCGCTTGGGCTGCTCGTCAATTTGCCGCTGTTGTTCACCGGTCCGGTCGCTGAAAGCGCCGGGAGTGCCAACGTGAGTGTGGCGCTGCTTATGGGAGCAAGCATGGCCGACAGCGTTGGTGCACCGCTATTAGCCATCGGCTACTTAAGTGCACTTGCCGTGGTGGTTGTTGATCGTGGTGTGACCCGCGGGATTTATCGGCGCCTGGCGGCATTAGGCCAGATTGCACTCACCGGTTATCTGTCGCAGAGCATGCTGGCTCTTCTCGTGTTTTTCGGGTTGAGCCGCTACGGCCAGGTGGCACTGTTTGGTGAGTCAATCCTTGGGATGCTGGTGTTTGTCGGTGGCGTCTGGACGGTGTTGCTGATTTTTGCGCCTTGGTGGACCGCACGGTTTCGCTATGGGCCGTTTGAATGGTTGTGGCGCTGGGGCACCTATGGCGTGCGGCCCCGCATGCGCAACTAGTCATCGGTTCAAGCGGTGGGCGAAAACTTCAAAAACTGGATGCGGTGGTGGCAAGTCACGGAGCAACGGTTTTGATCTTGCCCTAAGTCTGGCGTTGTACCTGATGCCAAAAGGGCACGCTGCGCAGGGGCTTTTTCGTTTCATTCCATCACGACAAGGAAGTCCCGAATATCGATAGACCGGAGCCGGTCTCCAGCTGGAGACTTACCAGCCCATGGACGCTGGCCGGTGAGCCGATGGCAAAACCTGGTGCGGTTCCGAGCGCTCTAGGGACGGCATCCGCCATCCTGATTGGGTGTGGCGGGATCGCAAAGCATGGGCTCTTCGAATCCGATGTGTACGACGGATTTTTGGCAGCGAGTCAGCTGACCGCGGCGCCCTTGTCGGCCACTATCTCAAGCGTCGCACGGCCAGCGTCGGGATCGACCGGCCGGGTCAGATGTGACAGCAGCGTGGTCGCATAGCCGCGTTCGCAGGCATCGATGACGGTCGCCTTTACGCAGACGTCCAGCGCGAGACCGACGACGTAAACCCGCTCGATGCCGTGCTCGTCAAGAATCGATCCAAGGCGGGTGGTGTTTTTTTCACCCGAGTTTGGGTCACGGACGCTGAAACCGGAGTAGCCGTCACCGCCCTCTGTGCCCTTTTTTACGACAGGACCGTCCACCTCAAGGGCGGGGTGCAACTGCGCTCCCCAGGTGTCCCTCACGCAGTGGACCGGCCAGACGCCACCGTCTTTGTCAAAGTGCGGTGTGGACTCGGGATGCCAGTCTTGGGTGTAGACCACCAGCCCGCCGGCCTGACGGGCAGCGGCCACTTCTTGATTGATGCCGTCGATAATCGTCTCGCCCCCAGCGACGTACAGGTTGCCGTTGGGATCTGCGAAGTCATTCTGCACGTCGATCACCAGCAGCGCCGTCGTGGCGCTGTACTCGCCTATAGCCATGGCTGTTGCCTCTTTCGATGGGTGAGGGGCAAGAATACGAGGTAGGAAGGCGGTTATGCCCAAACGTTAGTGAATACTCTTTGGTTGATCGTGGGGTTTGTCGGCTCATGTTCCTGAGGTGGTTGGCTCAAGACGAGTAAACGGCTCAACGAGACGGTCGAGACTTTCGTAGGTACTGAACGTAGAGACAGGTATCGGCGAGCTCACCCTAACTACGCTCGAAACATCTTGAAAAGGGTGTGGTGTGGAACGTTTGAACGATCGCCCGGCGGGCACCGCGAGTCCCGCTGGCTCCAGCAAGGCTGATGAGGAACAGCTCCGCGACCGGTACCGCGAGGCTCTGGATCAGTACCGGACTATCCTTCCGGGCGTGCAGGTCCTCCTCGCGTTCCTGCTGACCGTGCCGTTCACCCAGCGGTTTGAGCAGCTCGATGACCTCGGCCACCAGCTGTTCATGGTGGCCATT
>JBBDST010000013.1:0-2800 GCA_040904765.1 Nitriliruptoraceae bacterium | reverse complement strand
GCACCACACCGACCGCGAGTGACGAAGCCAGCGTCACGGGCGAACGCGCGCACCACGGCGGCTTGCACGGCATGGATGGCCTGCCCGCCGCAGCAAACGGGCCATCTATGCCTCGATAGCGATCAGTCCCGTGAGCGGTCAGGTCACGAAGTGCAGCGCGTCCGACGTTGTCGACGAAGTTTTGGGGCCCGCGGGTAGCAGGCAGCAACCGTGTTAGGTCCCCAGACGTTTGGGGATCGATTCGCCGGCGAGCAGCAGAATCTGGGTTGCTTGTAGCACGACTGGCCCGTCAACCATCGTCCCATCAACGGTGGTGACTCCCCCGGCTGCCTTCGCGTCTGCTTCAACGATCCGTTTGGCCCATGCGATCGTGTCGTCGTCGGGGCGCAGGGCTTGACGCATCACCGGCACCTGTTTTGGATGCAGGGCAACTTTGGCGCGAAATCCCATAGCGACACCTTCTTTGGTGGCGCGGGTGAGACCTTCGTCGTCGTTTAAGTCAAGATAGATCGCATCGATTGGCAAGATGCGTGCCAACGATGCGGCCAAGAGGGTGTCGACGCGCAGTCGGGTGATCATCGGCAGATAGTTGCCGTCAGCATCGCGGGTGCTGGCGGTGGGGATGTCGGCGGCGAAGTCTTGATCGCCCCACACGACCGCGTCGACATGTTCGACCGCGCAGAGCGCATCGACGTTTTTCAAGCCTTTGACACTTTCGATAATGACAATCAGGCGAAAGCCGGTGAGTGCAGCCAGTGCGGCAGGGTCTTCGGCTTTTGGCACCATCACATATTTGGCGCCAGTACCTTTTAATGCGGCAATGTCGTTTTTGCCGTGTTCGGTGTGGGTCTGGTTGATCCGTACCACAATTTTTTCCGGGTCGAACTGCGCTAACGCTGCAACGACGTGTGCGCGGGCTTCGTCTTTTTGATGGGGCGGAACGGCGTCTTCAAGATCGAAAATGGCCTGATCGGCAGCGTCGATGGCTTTCGCGAACCGTTCGGGCCGTTGACCCGGGCAAAACAGCAGGATCGGGCCGATTGTTGAGACAGTCATCACACAAGTCCTTTATCCGTTAAACCGGTTCGCCAACTTCAGTTGGCAGGTCGTTTGAGGCAATCCACGCTGCAATCGAGCCGTCATACACGGCCCCGTCGATGCCGATGGTGTGTAGTGCTAATGCGCCAAGGCAGGCGTTGATGCCAAGCCCACAGTAAGAAATGACTGGGGTTGACTTGGTAATGCCAATGGCAGCAAACATTTGGCGCAGTTCACCAGACGGGCGCAACAGGCCGCGGCTGTTCAACAGGTCGTCACTTGGCAGGTTTACTGAACCTGGGATGCGTCCGACCCGATCAAGCGGGCTTACCCCTTCGCCTAAGAACAGTTCGCGGCGCCGAGCTGAATGCACGACCGTTTCGTTGTCTTCACACGCAGCCACCACCTGTTCGGTTGAGGCGTACAGTTCGGGGCGAAACGTTGCCGTGTAGTCGGTGACTGAGCGCAACGTTGGAGCGTCTTTTGACACTGGTAGGCCTTCAGACACCCAGTTGGCGTAGCCGCCGTCAAGCACTCCGACGTTGTCGTGACCATACACGCGCAGCATCCACCACAGTCGGGCTGCCCACATGCCGTTGGCAGTGTCATAGGTCACGATGGCCGTGTCGTTGGTGATGCCATAGCGGCTCATGACAGCGGCAAACTGTTCGGCACTTGGCAGCGCAAACGCGTGCGCGCCGTCTGGCAGATCGGCGTTACCGTCCTGATCGGACAGTTCGGCGACCAGGTCAATGAAAACGGCCGTTGGCACGTGGGCTGCGTCGTAGGCCACGTGGCCCGAGTTCACCCCCCACGAGTTTGGATCCAGATATACGGTCGCGTCAATCACCACCAGGTCGCGCGGTTCACGCTTAAGCGTGTCATTGAGCCAGTGAGCGTTGACAATCGTTTCGACCGAAGTCATGGGTTCTCCTTTAGAACATGATGCGTAGGTTTAAGCCTAAGGCATCACTGTGCTTGACACATCTGTGTTCAAGGCGAACATCGCCACAAAGGGTGTAAAGCCGGTAGTGTGCGCGGCTCACCTGTGGGAGCAGGAGCAGGTGTGTCACGTGCCGGCCTTGCGCCGTAAAAAACTTTTTTGGGAGAGAACACTTATGCCGCTTGACGCTATTGATGACGCGGTCCTTGACGAACTGGTGGACGCCCGTACGGTTGGTCGCAGACCAGAGATTCCGCTCGTACGTGACTTGTCGGTCGAAGAGGCACTGGCCGTGCAGATGCGGGTCGCTGACCGTTTTGCCCAAAATGGCCGTCAAATTGGCGGTTGGAAGCTTGGCATGACGTCCGGTCCGGCGTTTGACGGCATGGGCGTTGGTGTGCGGCCGCACGGTTACATTCTTGACGACTTGATTTTTGACTCGGGCGCGACCGTCACGTTGAACTCGCAGGCATGTGCAGTCGGGGTGGAACCAGAACTGTGTCTCATCGCAGGCCGTGACGTTCCTGCAGACATTACGACTGCAAACGCACACGAATATTTCACCCAGATCGCACCGTCGTTAGAGATTTTGCAGTTGCGTCTGGCGTCAGATCATGACGGGTGGATTCCGTCGATGATTGTCGACGGGATGGTGAATGGGGGGCTGATTGTCGGCACCCCCGTATCGGTTGATCTGCTTGAACAGGCCACGAGTGTGAAACTCACCGGCTCTGATGGCTATGAGGGTTCCGCCACACCGCATGTGGATGTCGTGTTTGACGACCATATTGAAACGGCCGTACGGCTGGTGCGGGAGTT
>JBBDST010000012.1:0-9313 GCA_040904765.1 Nitriliruptoraceae bacterium | reverse complement strand
TATCAGTTGGCGCGAGCATCTGGGTGTCGCACCGCCAAAGTGAAAGTTGCCGAACCTGGCCAAGATTTAGCAGCCGACATTGAACGGGTCGCGGCTGTTCGCGACGCGCTTGGGCCGGACGCAAACATCCGCATCGACGCGAACGGTGCCTGGGATGTCATCACCGCACAGTTGGCCATCACACGCCTTGAACAGGCCGCCGGTTTTCTTCAGTATGTCGAACAGCCCTGCCAAACGTTAAGTGAACTGGCTGAACTGCGTCGCAAAACCACGGTCATGCTTGCCGCCGATGAGTCGATACGAAACGCCGATGATCCGCGGACAATCGCAGGGTTTAACGCCGTTGACGTACTGGTGATCAAAGTGCAGCCGTTGGGTGGTGTTTGGCGAGCGCTTGAGATTATTGATGCGGCAGGTCTGCCTGTCGTCGTGTCATCGGCCGTTGAAACGTCAGTGGGCTTAGCTGCCGGCATCGCCTTGGCTGCCGCACTGCCAGAACTGCCCTACGCCTGCGGGTTGGGCACAGCAACGCTGCTCGCGCAAGATTTAACCGACCGACCGCTCATCCCCGAAGACGGCTTTGTTGCGGTTCGCCGGGTCACACCAGATGCAGCGCTTCTTACCCAGGCTGAACCGGGATTAGAAGATGCCGCTGGCATCATTCAGCGGATGCAGTTGGCCGCCGGCGTGCTCGAGGTAGGCTCCACATGACAACCTCTAGTCCTGCGAACCCGTCGTTTGCTGCTGCCCGGCTGGTGCTCGACGAAGCAGCCCGTAGCGGTATCACTGACGTCATGATTGCGCCCGGGTCGCGTTCGACTGCGCTGGCACTGGCGTTTCACGCTGACCCGCGGTTTTTTGTGCACACCCAGATTGATGAACGAAGCGCCGGTTTTTTTGCGCTCGGCTACGCCAAAATCACCGGCCGAGTCATGCCGGTCGTCGTGACCAGCGGCAGTGCGGTTGCGCAGCTGCATCCGGCGGTGATTGAAGCTGACGCTGCCGGCGTACCGCTGCTGGTGTTCAGTGCCGATCGGCCGGTTGAACTGCGCGACACCGGTGCAAACCAGACGATCCGTCAGGCCGGTCTGTTTGGCGATGCGGTGCGTATGGCAGCCACTATCGAAGTGCTTGAAGACCACGCCAGCACCAACCGGTATGTGCGAAGTGTCGTGCAGCAGGCGTTGGCAGCTGCCTGTGGAGGGGCTGGTCGGCCGGGGCCAGTCCAACTCAACCTTGCATTTCGTGAACCGACGGTGCCGCTGAGTGACGACGGGCGTGCACCGGCCGCCCAACCGTGGCAGCAGCCGCTTGACGGCCGGGGTGATGGCACGCCGTGGGTACGGCTTGTCGCCCCCAGTCGCCAACCTGATGCGTCGTTTATCACCACGTTGGCTGCGTCACTGCCAAACCGTCACGGCGTGATTGTTGCCGGGGTGTTTGACGGTGCTGTGCGGGATGACGCGCTGGTCGCCGCAGTTGATCAGTTAGCGACCCGGTTGGGTTGGCCAGTCTTGGCAGAGGCAGCAAGTGATCTTGCGCGCTGTCGTCGTGCGATCGCACATACGCCACTACTGATTGCCCATTCTGGTTTTGTTGCAACGCACACCCCAGAGGTTGTTATTCGGCTGGGACGTACCGGGATCACTGCCGGACTTGACGCGTATCTCAAGGCGGCCACAACCGACCTGCTGGTTGATGCGTACGGCACCGTGTTCGATCCGGATCGGCATGTGACCGACCGTGTGATCGCCGAGCCGATGGCATTTGTTACAGCCCTTGATGCGGCGTTGCAGGCCAACGGCAGTGTGACTGATGGCAGCTGGGCTGAAGGGTTTGACGCGGCCGATCGCACCCTTGACGCGCTGTTTGACATGGTGATGACCGACGATCAAGCGGAGCCACTCACCGAACCATCGACGTTACGGTGGTTAGCCAAAGACCTGAAGGAGTCCGACACGCTCGTAGTTGGTTCGTCGATGCCGATCCGTGACCTTGACAGTTATGGGCCACGTCAGCGGCAGATGACCGTAGTTGCCAACCGTGGAGCATCAGGCATCGACGGGTTTGTGTCGACCACGCGTGGCGTGGCGCACGCTACCGGCCGCTTCACGCTTGGCGTGTGTGGGGATGTGACCTTTTTGCATGATATTAACGGGCTGTTGCACAACGATAATGACTTGTCGGTGGCAATCGTCGTCCTGGCAAACGACGGCGGTGGGATCTTTTCGTTTCTGCCGCAAGCCGCCTACACCGATGCGCTCGAAGCAGTGTTTGCGATGCCGCACGGACGTGACGTGTGTGCCATCGCCGCAGCCTATGGGGCTAAGACCGCACGTTGCGCCACAGTTGGAGAGTTACGTGACGCGCTCGATGATGCCCGCCACACGCCAGGTGTCACTGTGATTGGGATCCCCAGTGAACGCACACAGAATGTGGCGGTGCATCGGGCGTTACGTCACCAGGCCAACGCACAGTTAGCGTGAGTTGCAAACGGTTACGCAGAGCCTAACGCTCGCTGCATCGCAAGGAGTTTTAGATGCGTTTCAGCCAGTTCAGCTTCCGGCAGTGATTCGGCAACAACGCCCACTCCGGCAAACAGGCGTGCCCTCGCACCGCTCAACTCGGCACAGCGCAATGCAATCCCAAACTCGCCATCCCCATCGGCGGTGACATAGCCAATTGGAGCGGCATAACGGCCACGCGGCATCCCTTCGTGCGCGGCGATGAACGCCAACGCTAAAGCGCGTGGGGTACCACCAACCGCCGCACTTGGATGCAACGCGCCGATTAGTTCAAGGACACGAACCGGTTCGATCAGTGTGCCCGTCACGGTTGTCGCCAGATGTTGCACGTTGGCAAGTTTCAATACTTCAGGTTCGTCTGGGACATCAAGGCCAGTGACATAACCCGCCAAAATATCTGCGACTGACGTCACCGCAAACGCATGCTCGTCACGATCTTTCGTCGAAGCCAACAGCATGTCGGTAAGTTCACGATCACGGGTCGGATCGTCATCACGGCCAACCGTTCCGGCCAGCACCTGAGACGTCACGGTCATACCCCTACGGCGCAGCAACAATTCCGGCGTAGCACCAACCAGCCCATCAAGAATGAACGTGTAACACTCCGCAAATGTCGCGTTTAAACGTGCGGCAACTGCTAGCGGCGAAAACGGTTCGTACGACCATACGGCGTAGTCACGTGCCAACACGACCTTGTCGAGTTCGCCGGCAATGATCGCATCACGAGCACGCGCGACCGCGTCAAGCCAGTGCACATCGGGGTTGGTTGAACCGGCAAATCGTGGCTTGTGGGTGATATGGGCTGCCTTCACGACGGTTGGCGGCGTTGGCGGTTCGTACGTGCTGCCGTTGCCGTCTTCGATCACCGTCAGCCAGGTGACACCGTCCCGGCGGCCAACAATTGTTTGAGGGATACGCAGTTTTGAGCCGGGGACGTCATCGAATGTGAACGAACCAAACGCGACCAGTCCACCCCCAGGCACACCAACCGCGTCGTTTATCGTCGCATCCAAGGTTGCGTCACGCAGCAGCGCATCAGCGTTGTCGAAACGTTCAGTGACATCCGCCGGGTCAAGGACTGCTGCGTGGCCCCAAGCCACGAACCCGTCGCCGTGCCGCAGCCATGCGATGGTGTCTGGACGATCAGGAGCTAAGTCAAGCAGTGGCCGATCATCGGCCAGCAGCGTCGTGGTTACCGTGAGCGCCACCGTTACGACTCGGACGCAGAGAGACGTTCTAACGCCTCGCCGATCAACCGGCGCCGCAGGTGATGCGCCACCAGCGTTTCCGTTGCCGGCAGCATCTGCTCGTAGGCGGTGACCAGACGGGTAACTGCTTCCGAAGGTGATGTGGACGTGCCGTGCACAGGATCGCGCACGAACGCGATGAACGCATCAACGGCATGTACGGCGATATCTTTAATGGCCGCGTCAGTGTGCTGCGCGAGGTTGAGCAGTTCTGCCAGCGGCAGGCCTGCATCCAGCAACGTCAAGCCGGCACGTACGGCCTGGGCGTCAGCGTCGCTGTAGTGAGCGGTGCCGTCGGCGTCATGCTGATAAGCCAAGAGCAAACCAGTGCGTTCGAGTGCTTGTAACAGTGTTGGAGTGGTGCCGACCAGTTCAGCCAGCGAGGCCAAGTCATACACCGCGTCGTCGTCGAGGCTGACGGCCCGCTGAAGTTCGGCGTTGCCGGTGTCTTTCGGTGGTGTTGAAGAAGACATATTTTCGCCGACGCGCAAGCGGATGGGGGCATGACTTGTGTTGTGCCACAAGGTAACGGTTCAAGGCGGTAGCCTCAGACCTAACCCCAATTCTACTGTCGTTTGTGGACGTGCGAGGCCAACGGTGTCTGAAAAACCACTCCCTCCTGCTGGTCGTGACGGCAAAGAAGCCGACCTGGTGCAGGCGATGTTTGACCGGGTCGCGCCACGCTACGACGTGGCAAATGCGGTGCTTTCGCTGGGACAAGACCGCCAGTGGCGCAGGGTGACCGCGGCAGCGGCAAGCCCCAAAGGCGGGCTTATTCTGGATGTCGCAGCTGGCCCTGGCAACGTGGCTCGCGCGATGGTCAAAGACGGTGCCGAGCATGTTGTGGCACTTGACTTGTCTTTCAATATGTTGCTGGCCGGTGCGAAACGTCGCGGCGCGCGGTTGAGTTGGGTGAATGCGGACGCGAACACAATGCCGTTTGCCGATGCGACGTTTGATGCGGTGACGATTTCGTTTGGAATCCGTAACGTCAGTGACCCCGAAGCGGTGTTGCGCGAATTTGCCCGAGTGTTGAAACCTGGCGGGCGGGTCGTTATCTGCGAGTTTGCATCCCCCACCAACGCGCAGTTTCGCCAGATATATCGACGCTATCTGGTGCGGGCACTGCCAAAAATTGCGCGGCTTGTGTCTTCGTCGCCAGCGGCATACCAATATCTCGCCGATTCGATTCTGGCTTGGCCCGATCGCAAAGTGGTTGCGTCCTGGCTTGAGGCGGCAGGGTTTGCAAATGTGCAGGTACGAGACCTGTCGGGCGGCATCGTGGCCGTGCATCGAGGAGTGCGCGTTCAAGAGTGAGTGTTGCGTGTCACAGCGCTACACTGATCGCTCGTGAAGTAATTCACAAGCGCACGTGCCGTAGTCGTATTCTGGGATACGAGGATCCACATATGTCGTCAGCGTCGTCAACGCTTCACCTACCGGTGACATATGCCGATGTAGTGGTGGTGGGCGCAGGACCTGGTGGAGCTGCCGCAGCCGCACATCTGGCTGCCCGAGGACGTGACGTCGTCTTGTTAGACAAAGACCGTTTCCCGCGCGACAAAATCTGTGGTGATGGCCTTACCCCTCGCGTTATCCGCGAACTGCTTGACCTTGGTTTAATCGATGAAGCTCACGGCCGTGCCGAAGGCTTCGCGGTGCAAAAAGGGTTGAGAATTCACGGCGGGCATACGATCATGGAACTGCCGTGGCCTGAACTTGACGACTGGCCAAGTTGGGGCGGGACCGCGCGTCGGATGGTATTTGACGAAACGATCGCCCGGAAAGCTAAAAGCAACGGGGCAAAGCTGATCGAAGGTGCGACTGTCACCGGTCTCGTGTGGCGCGACGCCGCCCAAACACGGGTACGTGGCGTTCGGTATCGCGACGAAGATGACCTTCCTTACGAGATCCACGCACCGATTGTGATCGCTGCCGATGGGGCGGGCAGCCCGATCGCAAAACAGCTTGGTTCGCCACGCCGATTGGAACGGCCCATGGCTGTCGGTGCCCGGGCCTACTACCGCTCAAGCCGGTCAGATGACGAGTGGATCTCATCGTTTTTAAATCTCACTGACGCCAACGGGGAACTGCTGAGCGGATACGGATGGCTGTTCCCGCTTGACGATGGCACGTTGAATGTCGGTTTGGGTCTGATCTCAACGTCGCGCGAATTTCAAACAGTGAACTACCGCAAACTGCTCGAATCCTGGGCTGGCGGGATGGCGGCCGAATGGGAAACCACCGACGAGAATTGTGAAGGCACAATCCGTACTGGCCCGATTCCGATGGGTTTCAACCGCACCCCTTTGCATCAGCGCGGGGTCGTGTTTGTTGGGGACAGCGGCGGTATGGTGAATCCGTTTAACGGGGAAGGCATCAGTTATGCGATGGAAGCCGGCCAACTCGCCGCCGAAGTTATCGACCGGGCACTTGTAACGAAACGCACGGCAGATCTTGACCGGTACGACACGGCGTTACGAGAACGGATCGGCGGCTACTACACGCTCGGTCGCGCATTCGTGCAACTTGTCGGCGATCCGATGGTGATGCACCTGTCAACCACCTACGGGATGCCGTATCGGCCGTTGATGCTGCTCGTGTTGAAGATGATGGCGCATTTGACAGACACGTCTCCGACCGACGCAAAAGATGTGTTTTTGAACACGCTGCAACGGCTCGCACCGGCCGCATGATGAGGTCGGCAAAGGTCCAACGTGTCACTGAGGGGCTGTTCGCAACGCCGCGCCAAACGAAGTACCGTGCCCGCTTGGGCGAAACGTGTGAGGCATAAACCGTGTTAGCTGACTATTTTCCGATCGTGCTGCTGCTGTTCCTAGCGGTCGCATTTGCTGTGGGCACGATTGCAATCAGCAGCCTGGTTGGGCCGCGTAAACCCAACCCGACCAAACTTGCCGCGTACGAGTCTGGCAATGAACCCCTCGCCCGAATCGGAGAAACCCGTTTCTCCGTCAAGTTCTACATGGTCGCAATGCTGTTTTTAATCTTCGACATCGAAGCGGTGTTCTTGTATCCGTGGGCGGTCGTGTTGCGTGACCTTGGCTGGTTTGGCTTCACCCAGATGCTCATATTTCTTGGAGTGCTGGCAGTTGCGTTCGTATACGAGATCGGACGGGGAGGTCTCGAATGGGATTAGAGAACAATCTGCCAAACGGCATTCTGCTCACAAACCTCGAAAAATTTGTGAACTACAGCCGTGCCCACTCACTGTGGCCGGCCACCTTCGGTCTGGCATGCTGCGCAATCGAAATGATGCACACCGGTGCGCCCCGACACGACATGGCCCGGTTTGGTATGGAAGTGTTTCGTGCCTCCCCCCGCCAAGCAGACTTAATGATCGTGGCAGGACGAGTGTCACACAAGATGGCACCGGTGCTGCGACGGGTGTATGACCAAATGTCTGACCCGAAATGGGTCCTGTCGATGGGCGTGTGCGCCACCTCTGGGGGAATGTTCAACAACTACGCCCTTGTACAAGGCGTCGACCATATTGTGCCGGTTGACATGTATGTGCCTGGCTGCCCGCCACGGCCAGAAATGCTCCTCGACGGCATTTTGAAACTTCACGCCCAAATCGAAGGCGAACGTTTCGTCGATCAGGAGGCCAAAGTATGAACGGCCCCTACAACGTTCCTACACGCGCACACGGGCTACTTCACCCAAGCCTTGACGATGCGGAACTTGAAACGCACATCAGCGCAGTTCTGCCAGACGCAACCCTGACACGCGAGTACGGCACCCTCACCGTCACGATCACACCCGAGACAATCGTGACTGCGCTCACTGCCCTTCGTGACGACCCCGAACTTGCGTTCGAACTGCTCTCTGACCTTTCAGGGGTGCACTGGCCGGCAGGCGATCATGACGTGCAGCGGCAAGTGTCAACGACCGGTTGGCCGGACTACCGGCTGTCACGCGAAATCGGCATGATCGAAGTGACCTACACGTTACGATCCGTAGCACGCAACCATCTTGTGCGCATCGTGGTCGCCACCCCCGACACCGACCCGCGTGTGCCAAGTGTTACTGGCGTGTATGAAACGGCGAACTTTCACGAACGCGAGGTGTACGACTTTTTTGGAGTCGACTTTGCTGGCCATCCAGGGCTTGAACGGATTCTTATGCCAGATGACTGGGACGGTCACCCACACCGCAAGGACTACCCACTTGGTGGGATCGAAGTGGCATACAAAAACGACCTGCTAATTCCTTCACCCCAGGAACGCAGCTTGCGCGAGGTGGTGGAATGAACACCGACCCGCTCGCAACAGCAGCCGAACTTGCCGGTGAGGTGTATGTCGACGGTGCCGACTGGGAAAACGTCGTCGATGCCGTCACAGACGAAATACTCACCGTCAACATGGGCCCACAGCATCCGTCAACCCACGGGGTGTTGCGGCTCGTTCTAGACCTTGACGGTGAAGTGGTACGCAAACTCACCCCAATCATCGGCTATCTGCACACCGGCATCGAAAAATCGGCCGAATACCGCACATGGGTGCAAGGCACCACGTTCGTCACCCGCATGGATTACCTGTCAAACTTCTACAACGAGACCGCCTACTGCCTTGGCGTCGAAGAACTTCTCGGTATCACCGTGCCCGAACGGGCCCAGGCCACCCGCGTCATTCTGATGGAGTTCAACCGCATCTCAAGCCACCTCGTGTGGCTCGCCACCGGCGGCATGGAGATCGGCTCAACCACCGTCATGACCTACGGCTTTCGGGACCGCGAACATATTCTTGACCTGTTCGAATCCCAATCCGGGGTTCGGATGAATCACGCCTACATCCGTCCAGGCGGGCTGGCAACAGACGTCACCGACGACTTTGTCGAACGCTGCCGCGCGCTGCTTGCGATGCTGCCCGAACGGCTCCAACAGTATGAAGATCTGCTGTTAAAAAACCCGATCTTCAACGACCGGCTGCGGGGCATCGGCGTACTTTCCACCGAACGTGCACTTGCACTTGGCGTCACCGGCCCGCTCGCCCGCGCCTCAGGAATCCCGTGGGACCTTCGGCGAGCTCGCCCCTACTCCGGGTACGAACAGTACGACTTTGACGTCGTTACCGACACTGCCGGTGACAGCTTCGCCCGCTATCTCGTGCGCATGGAAGAGATGCGCCAGTCCATGCGGATCATCGCCCAAGCACTCGACACGTTCCCGAGCGGACCGACCATGGTTGCCGACAAACGCATCGCGTGGCCCTCACAGCAGGAACTTGGTGCGGATGGCATCGGAAACTCACCCGAATACATCCGCCACATCATGGGCGAATCGATGGAAGCGCTCATCAACCATTTCAAGCTCACCACCCAAGGGTTCACTGTCCCAGCCGGACAGGTGTACTCGGCCGTAGAATCACCCCGCGGCGAACTTGGATACGCACTCACCTCGGCGGGAACAAACAAGCCCTACCGGGTACATGTCCGCGACCCCAGTTTCGTGAACTTGCAGGCCGCCGACGAAATGTCGCGAGGTCACCTGATCGCTGACGTCATCGTCATCGTCGCATCGAT
>JBBDST010000011.1:0-50366 GCA_040904765.1 Nitriliruptoraceae bacterium | reverse complement strand
GCACCCACAAGGAGTTGATCACCCTGCGTGGAGAAATCGTAAAAGGCACTGTTGTACGTATTGAGGAGTATGGGGCATTCGTTGAAGTGAAGGCTCCCGACGGCACGGTTATCACCGGTCTGGTGCACGTATCTGAAGTGGACAGCGACTTTGTCGACAACATCTACGCCTTCTTAGCTGAAGGTGATGAAATCGACGTCAAAATTCTTGATGTGAAAGACGACGGCAAAGTTGATCTTTCAATTAAGCGCGCCGACCCTGAATGGGAAGACGACGAAACGCCCCAATTACGCTCAAAACT
Source organism: Nitriliruptoraceae bacterium (assembly GCA_040904765.1). GTDB lineage: Bacteria > Actinomycetota > Nitriliruptoria > Nitriliruptorales > Nitriliruptoraceae > JBBDST01. The sequence goes on along the minus strand of JBBDST010000011.1, from coordinate 50,065 downwards.
CGACAAAGACTTTAACAAGCGTCTGCGCCGCTTTATGCATAAGTCCCAAATGATTCAGGGCGAAGCCCGGCGGCAAAAGCGTGGGCGTGTCGGCACGTGACGCAACCTTCGTCACCGTACAACGACACTCCCGGTTACGTCGTTATTGACCCCAACGCGTCGTACGAACAAGCGGCAACTCAAGCTGAAGCGTCAGCGCATGACGTCGCTGTCATCTCGGCACAGCTTGGACGTCCCGCACGGGGTCAGCCAGCGGTAATGCACCGTTGCAGTTTCGGTCTGCCCACGGTAGTTCGGGTTGCACCGCGACTTGACGACGGCACACCGTTTCCGACCACGTTTTGGTTGGCATGCCCACTGTTGCGCTCGCGGGTTGGAACGCTTGAAGCTGACCACGTGATGGTCGGCTTCAACGAGCGCTTAACCACCGACGAGACGCTGCGAGACGACTACGCCGCTGCCCACGAACGTTACGTCGCGTTTCGTGACACCCTGGGCCCACCACTTGATGGTGCACCAGGAAGCGGAGGCATGCCCGGCTACGTCAAATGTCTGCATGTGCATGTCGGGCATTACCTGGCCACAGGAGACAATCCCATCGGGGAAGAAACGTTTGGGATGCTCGAACCGGTGAAGTGCTCGGCACCGTGTGTCACGAACGAAACAGTTGTCTCATGAGTCCTGTGGCAGCCGTTGATGTTGGCACCAATTCGGTTCGGTTGTTAATCATGAACGACGACGGAACGCGAGTGCTGCGGCGCATTGTCACTACCCGGCTTGGACATGGCGTGGATCGCACCGGCAAGCTTGATGACGCGGCACTCGCGCGAACTCTCACCGTTCTAGCGCAGTTTCGTACCGACTGGATCAACGCTGGGGTGACTGACACGGTCCGCATCATCGCCACTTCTGCGGTGCGTGATGCGACTGACCGTGACCGTTTCTTTGCTGGCGTTGAACAGGTGACCGGCCACGCAGCCGAAGTGATTAGCGGATCTGAAGAAGCTGCACTGGCGTTTTACGGGGCGGTAAACGGGGTTGGCTTGACTGATGCCTGTGTGGTCGTTGATATCGGCGGTGGCTCAACCGAACTGGTGCTAGGTGATGCCAACCAGCAGGTGGTCGCCAGCACATCATTACAGCTTGGTTGTGTGCGCATCACGGAACGAAATTTTACATCTGACCCGGTGACTGCCGAACAGATTACTGCCGCCAAAGACGATATTGCGCGTGCGCTTGGCGGTGCTGAAGCTGTCTTTAACGCGGCGAAACAACGCGGCGTGTCAACGCTTGTCGGTGTCGCCGGAACCGTCACCACCATGGGGGCGCTCCATCGGCAACTGCCCGACTACGACGAAGATGCCATTCATGGCACTCACATTCCAACCGCAGCCCTTTGGCTACTCGCCGACGGACTGGTCGCGATGAGTTCGGCTCAGCGGCGCGCGCTTGGTCCTGTTCAAGCAGGCCGAGAAGATGTGTTGCATGCAGGTGCGCTCATTCTTAAAGCCGTCGTTGACGCACTTGGCAGTGACGGCGTGATCGTCAGTGAGCGGGACTCGTTAGATGGTGTCGCAACGGCACTGCAATGACGGTCAACCCGCATCCACTCCTTGACCGGGACCGATTTTGGGCTGCGTTAACTACTGCACTCACGGGCTTAGACAAAGCTCAAACGACCCCGCCACCCGATGCCCGCATTGGGGCTGCACTGGTCTTATTCAAAGATGGCCCCAACGGCCCAGAACTGATTTTGACGCGTCGTCGGCGCGATTTGCGGGCACATCCTGGCCAGATCGCTTTTCCGGGCGGTCGCGTCGATGCCGGCGAAACCCTGACGCAAGCCGCGCTGCGTGAGGCAACCGAAGAGATCGGTTTGAACCAAGACAGTGTCGAAGTGCTAGGCGTTGCCGAAGTGCTTTACATCCCCCCGTCACGCTTCTGGCTGGTGCCTGTGGTTGCCCGCTGGCATACCCCACACCCCCTTGACCCAAGTCCGTGGGAAGTAGATGCCGTACTAGACGTCTCAGTGGCGCATCTGCTCGACCGAAGCAAACAGCGTTTTGTGCCGCTGTCGGTGAACGGTTCGTCGTGGGCGTGGGATCTTGGCGGCGACATGCTCTGGGGTGCGACCGCGCTGGCCGTAACCGGCCTACTTGACCGGGTGCTGCCGGGCTGGAATGACGGGCGTGCCCCCGAAGACCTTGGCCCACAAAGTGAAGTAGCACCATGGAATTCGGTGCCGCAACTCGTGCGTGAGTCTCGCTTGTCTGGCACGGTCGCTGAACGGCGAGCCGCTGATGTGCCTCACATCAGTGCGGCACAGATGCGTTCGGTACGCCACTGGCTTGAAACCCGTGGGGTTGGTACTCAAGCGTTAAGTGAACAGGGTGCCCGCGGGGTTGTCAGCGCCGTTCGTCACCTCACCGGCCGCTCACTTGAGGGTATGACGGTGACCGTTCTGGCAGGACCGTCACGCAACGGTGCCGTGGGACTAGCGGCTGCACGACTGTGTGCGGCTGCAGGCGCGCAGGTTGATGTGCGGATGTTGGGTAAACCGTTCGCGACCGACCTTGCAATGTTTGCAGACAGCGGTATCCGCGTTGAACCAATCGACACGGCTGGCTTTGTTGACGCTCCACCGCCAGGTTCCGTGGTGATCGATGCGGTACTTGGGGTGGGTGCCATCCCGCCGCTGTATGGGGTGGCTGAAGCTGCCGCGTTGTGGATGCGTCGCTACGCCCCGCGAGTCGTGGCGGTAGATCTTCCGAGCGGCATTTCGGCCGATCACGGGTTGTATGGCGCCTGTATCACAGCTGACGTGACCGTGGCGTTGGGGCTACCAAAAATTGGTTTTACCCCACGTATCGTGCATCCGTTTCTCGGGGAACTGTTGGTGTGCGACCTAGGTATCCCGGCGGCAGCATGGGCTGCCTGTGACGTTGACACGCAACAACTGGCCACGTTGTTTAGTGACGCGTCGCTGGTGCGCCTGACCGGCGAAACGGTCGTAGCTGACGCCGGTACGCCCGATCAGGGTGTTTGGAACCGTTAATACCCGGCGCTGCTAAACGATGTGCTGCCCGGCTAGGCTTCACAGCACGATAACCGCAAGACGCGAAGGCGCCATGTAAGTGGGGAGATGCAGATGGAGTACGTCAACTTTGGGTCAACCGGGCTGAGGGTCTCGCAGTTTTGTCTTGGCACCATGACGTTTGGTTTGCAATGTGACGTTCCATCGTCGCATGCGATCTTGAACTATGCCCTGGACAAAGGCATCACCTTCCTTGACTTAGCTGACGTGTACCCGGTCGGTGGAAGCCTCGAAACAGTCGGGCGGACCGAAGAAATTGTTGGCGCATGGATGCAAGGCCGCCGCGACGATTTCGTCATCACAACCAAATGCAATGGTCCGATGGGACCCCAGCCGTGGAACCGGGGAAACTCACGCAAACACATCCTTGACGCGGTTGACGCGTCCCTGCGTCGCCTCAACACCGACTACATCGACCTGTATCAGCTCCACGGCACAGACCCAAACACGCCACTCGATGAGACCCTTGAGGCGTTGAACACGCTGGTGGTTTCCGGCAAGGTGCGTTACCTCGGCGTATCGAACTGGCTGGCATGGCATTTGGCGTTGGCGCTTGGCCGCGCAGACGCGTTGAGGGTTGCCCGTATTGTCTCGATCCAGCCGCGCTACAACCTGCTGTTCCGCGAATTTGAACGTGAACTGTTCCCGCTGTGTGCCAGCGAAAACATCGCCGTTATCCCTTACAATCCGATCGCGGGCGGGATGTTGAGCGGCAAGCACGTCAGCGGCGAACCATCGCAAGGCACCCGCTTTACGTTGGGCAACGCTGCCTGGCGATATCAAGAGCGCTACTGGCACGACCGAGTGTTTGACACGGTCGAGGCGATTCGTGGTGTGGCGGATGACGCGGGCCTGCCGATGGCCACCCTCGCTGTCGCTTGGGTGATGGCAAACCCGGTGATTACCGCACCGATTCTTGGGGCTAGCCGCCCAGAGCAGCTCGACGCGACGATCGCAGCAGCCGACGTGACACTCGATGCGGATCTGTTGGCACGTCTTGATGAACTAACAGTCGGCTACCGCTTTGGCGACGCTGACCGCTAGAAAGTATTCAAGCGTGCGTGTGGGGTGGTGCCGGGGACGGGATTCGAACCCGCACGTGAACCGAGCTTAAATCGGTTGCCTCGCCAGTTGGGCTACCCCGGCTTTCTAACGTCGGTAGTGTAGAACGTCACAGCGCGAGGATGACACCGCGCGCTAGCTCCTCACCAATCGCAAACGAAGCGGTCGCTGCCGGAGACGGTGCGTTCAACACGTGCATGATGCGACCCTGAGTGCGCAGCACAAAATCGTCGATCAATCGCCCGTCACGACCAAGTAGTTGTGCACGGATCCCAAACGGGCCTTCAGCAAGGTCTGCACGCGTGATCTCTGGCAAATACTGCTGCACCGCACGAGTCATCAACGTACGACTTACGTCACGTGCCAGCTCACCCACCCCCGTTTTAAGATGCGTGCGCGCTAAGCGCCAGATCCCCGGATAAGTCAACGTTTCAAAAAGATCGGTGCGGTTAACCCCAAACCGGCGGATGCCTGACCGGGCCCCCATCAAAACGGCGTTTGGGCCGACCCACAGGCCACCGTCGGGGCGTCTGGTTACGTGCACCCCAAGAAACGGTAGGCCGTTTCCAACCGGCACCGGATAGATGTTGTGGGTGACGATATTGTTTAAATGTGGTGCCAGCGTCAACCAAGAACCGCGAAACGGCACGACGCGTTCGGTGATCGTCAAACCACTCATCCGAGCCAACCGATCGGCAGCAAGACCGGCAGCAACTATCACGTTGCGGGCCTGAAACGTGCCGTTCGTGGTGGTAATCGTGACCTGGGATGCGTCTTGTGCCAGGGCAGTCACCCGCGTGTTGGTGTGAAGGCCAACGCCACGCGCGTTTAAAGTTGCCGCAAGCGTTTCTGCGACCACCCCAAAATCGGTGATCGCAGTCGATGGCGAATACAGCGCAGCGATCCCCCTTACACGCGGTTCGAAACTGGCAAGTTCGCTTGGCCCCAGCCGTTCAATCGGCACCGTGTTTGCCCGAGCACGCTGTTCTAGTGTCACCAACGCGTCACGTTCACGCGCATCAAGCGCGACAATCAGTTTGCCGTTTATGACGTAAGGCAGGCCATGCTGGTGACAGAACGTTTCAAGCTGTTGACGACCAGCCACACACAAGACAGCTTTTCTTGACCCGGGCGGGTAGTACACGCCGGCGTGAACAACCCCAGAATTGCGGCTCGACTGTTCACTCCCAACGGAACTGTTCGCTTCGAGAACACTGACCTTGAGATTGGGACAAAGCCGTAGCAGATGGTGTGCGGCAGCTAAGCCGACAAGCCCACCGCCCACCACCACGACGTCATTTACGGTCGCCACATCACCCGCCATAACTTGATAAGTCTCAGTAGCCTACGGGCACGACGCGAAGCAGGAAAGTAGTGACAAATGATGCGACGACGGCGAAGCCAGCGATTTGTGCTGCTGGGTCAGTACTTAGACCCAAATGCAGCTATTGTCGCCGAAGCGCTCGAAACAGCCGGCATCCCGTTTTATATAACGCGTGCAGGTGCCCTTACACAGTCGCTTTTTATGGGCGAATGGGGGGTGCGAATCTTTGTTGGACGCGACACGCACACTGCCGCCCAGGCACTCGCAGACAGCGTCGTTGAGGCGTAGTGTGCGCACCTCTGGCCACGCTAGGATTTCTGGCAGGCAGCATGCAAAGTTTTGAGGAGTTGTCTGTGTCGCGTCTAGGAGAACCAACGCCGATTGGCGTGCTCATCTCCGGTACCGGATCAAACCTGCGTGCGCTGTTGACTGCGATCACCACCAACCCGGCATTTGGCGGGCGGATCGTCGTCGTAGGGTCAGATCGGGCCGACGCACCGGGGCTTGACGCGGCCGCCCAACATGGCGTTACTACGTTCGCCCACGAACTTGGCGCGTTTGAAACACGAAACGCGTGGGAACAAGCGATGATCGCTGACCTAAAAGCGTATAAACCTGAGGTGATTGTTTTGGCTGGCTTTATGCGGCTGGTGTCAGGCACGTTCCTGGCGAACTGGCCGATGCGGGTCGTCAACACGCACCCGTCTTTACTGCCGGCATTTCGCGGCGCGCATGCGATCGAGGATTGCCTTGCGTACGGCGCCAAGATAACCGGCTGTACCGTGCATTTTGTCGACGAAGAACTTGACCACGGACCAATCATTGCCCAACAGGCAGTCACGATCCATGCGAATGACGACGTAGCGTCGTTACGTACCCGTATTCAGGCAAGCGAACACGAACTGCTTCCCCATTGTGTCTCTTCACTCTGCCGCGGGGAACTCACTCTTGACGGACGGCATGTCCGTACACGGAAGGACAACGCGTGATTACTCCAGTCCGGCGGGCCCTCATCAGTTGCTTTGATAAAGCCGGTATCGGTGACTTCGCGCAACAACTGGCAGCCTTTGGCGTCGAGATCATTTCGACCGGATCGACGGCGGCAACCCTGCGAGAGGCTGGCGTGAATGTCACCGACGTTAGCGCTATCACCGGTTTCCCCGAGTGTTTAGACGGTCGCGTGAAGACACTGCACCCACACGTTCATGCGGGCATCCTCGCCGATCGGCAAAACGCTGACCATGTAGCCCAGATCGAGCAGATGGGGATCACTGCCATTGACCTCGTGGTGGTGAATCTGTATCCGTTCACCCAGACGGTCGAAAGCGGCGCTAAGGATCACGAAATCATCGAAATGATCGACATTGGTGGGCCTACGATGATCCGTGCGGCCGCAAAAAATCTTGGCAGCGTTGGTGTCGTTACTGGTCAAGAACAGTACGCCGACGTGCTTGGTGCAATCCGCATGCATGGCGGGCTTGATGACGATCTGCGGTTGCGGCTCGCCAGCGACGCGTTCAAACACACTGCGGCGTACGACGCGGCGATCACCAACTGGTTCACTCGAGAAGAACGATTCCCCGAACAGCTGTCGGTAGCTTTACCGCGAGTCAGCACACTGCGTTACGGTGAAAATCCCCATCAGGCAGCAGCGGCCTACCGCATGGCAGAAGCCACTGGTGTGCTCTCTGCCACACAAGTGCATGGCAAAGAACTGTCCTACAACAACCTGCTTGATGCCGATGCCGCATGGGAACTGGTGTGCGACAGTACAGAACCGGCTGTCGCCATCATCAAACACACCAACCCGGCCGGTTTTGCGGTTGGAACGGCCCTGTCTGAAATTTACGATCGGGCACTTTCGGGAGATCCGGTGAGTGCCTTTGGCGGCATTGTTGCCGTCAACCGGCCCCTTGATGCGGCAACCGCCGAAAAAATCATCGGCGTGTTTACCGAAGTAGTGATCGCCCCTGCCATTGATGACGCGGCACTGACCGTCCTTACCACCAAACCAAATTTGCGAGTCCTCATCGCGCCGAGCGCCACTAAAGGCGAAATTACCCGGTCGCTTCGCACCATCGGCGGTGGCGTGCTCGTTCAAGATCTCGACGCCGGTGATGAGCCGTGGGACGACTGGCAGGTTGTCACCGAAACACCAATTGATCCGGCGATGATGACCGACTTGAAACTGGCGTGGATCGCCTGCAAACACACCAAATCGAATGCGATTGTGCTCGCCAAAGACGCCACCATCGTTGGTGTTGGGGCGGGCCAGATGAGTCGCGTCGATTCGGTACGGCTCGCCGTTGAACGTTCAGGCGACCGTCACCAAGGCTCCGTGTTGGCCAGCGACGCGTTTTTCCCATTTCGTGATGGACCCGATGCGGCCGCAGCGGCTGGTATCGGCGCCATCGTTCAACCAGGCGGATCGGTTCGTGACGATGAAGTGATCGCCGCCGCTAACGAGCACGGGATCGCGATGGTATTCACGGGACGACGGCATTTCCGTCACTAGATCATCCACGGAAGGTATGCGCGTGACTGCACAGATTATTGACGGCAAAGCGTTAGCTCAAGAAGTGCGAGCAACGATCGCCGACGAGACGGCACGACTGCGCGCCGAACATGGTGTCGTGCCAGGCCTGGCCGCAGTGATCGTTGGAGATGATCCTGCCTCTGCGGTGTATGTCGGGATGAAACACCGTGCCAGTGAAGCGGTCGGCATGCATTCGCGACAGGTCGTGTTGCCGGCAGCCACAACCGAAGCAGAACTGCTGGCTGTGGTGGCTGAACTCAATGCCGATGATGCGATTGATGGCATTATCGTGCAACTACCCCTGCCGGATCATCTGCAACCAAATGTGGTGCAAGAAGCAATCGATCCAGCCAAAGATGTGGACGCGCTGCATCCCTACACCGCCGGTCGCTTGTCGGCGGGTGATCCCACGTTTTTTGCAGCCACCCCTTATGGCGTCATGAAACTGCTTGAACATGCCGGCGTGACCCTTGCCGGCAGCCATGTCGTTATCGTGGGACGGTCAAATCTTGTCGGTCGGCCACTGTCAATCATGCTGACCTTAAAAGGTGCTGACGCCACGGTGACCCTCGCACACTCACGCACCCGCAACTTGGCTGAAGTGTGCCGCAGTGCCGATGTGATTGTCGCAGCGGTTGGACGGCGAAACACCATCACAAAAGACATGGTGCGTGAAGGTGCAGTCGTGATTGATGTCGGCACCAACCGTACCGACAGCGGCGGTCTTGAAGGCGATGTGGCGTTTGCTGAAGTGTCAGAAGTGGCGTCAGCAATCACCCCTGTGCCTGGCGGCGTTGGTCCGATGACGGTCACCATGCTGTTAATGAACACGCTTGAAGCAGCACGCAAGCGTCGTGGCATGTCAACGTGATGCAACCTGGCGTACCTCGCTAGGCTTGGTCAACAAGTGGGTCTGTCCCTAAACGTTTATCTTGAGGAGTATTGTTATGACTGCGCCTGTTCGCGTCACCGTCACCGGTTCTGCCGGCCAAATCGGCTACGCCCTCGTTTTCCGTATTGCGTCAGGCCAGATGTTTGGTCCGGCAACTCCCGTCGAACTGCGTCTGTTGGAGATCGCCCCTGCGCTTGGTGCGCTTGAAGGTGTCGCCATGGAACTCGATGACTGCGCGTTCCCATTGTTGTCTGGCATCGAACTCACCGATGATCCTGCTGCGGCGTTTGACGGCGCCAATGTTGCCTGCCTCGTGGGCGCAAAACCGCGTGGGCCGGGCATGGAACGTGCCGACCTGTTGAAAGACAACGGCAAGATCTTCGCCGGTCAAGGTGGGGCGATTGCTGCCAACGCTGCGTCTGACATCAAAGTTGCGGTCGTTGGAAACCCTGCGAACACCAACGCGCTGATCGCCTCGGCCAACGCTCAAGGTGTGCCGCTCGAACGGTTCACCGCCATGGTGCGCCTAGATGAAAATCGTGCAAAATCTCAGTTGGCAAAACGTGCCGGCGTTGACATTAGCGATGTGACAAACATGGCTGTGTGGGGCAACCACTCGCCAACCATGTTTCCCGATTTTGAAAACGCAAAAATCAAGGGACGTCCGGCGACAGAAGTCATCACTGACCGTGCATGGTTTGAAAACGAATTTCTGCCGGTCGTGCAACAGCGCGGCAAAGCCGTCATTGACGCCCGAGGAGCCTCGTCGGCCGCATCAGCAGCCAACGCCCTGATCGACCACGTCGCATCCTGGACCGGTGGCCGGCCGACTCCCGCAGGTGACTGGGTATCGATGGGCGTGCCGTCAGACGGGTCTTACGGGATCCCAGAAGGCATCATCAGCGGCTTTCCGGTGACTACCGACGGCGCCGGCACTTACCGCATCGTCGCTGACCTGTCGGTTTCGGCGTACGCCCGACAGAACATCGACGCCAGCGTGGCTGAACTCCAAGAAGAACGCGCCGCCGTCGAGTCGATGCTGTGACACGTGTTTTCTCAGGCATGCAGCCATCCGGGGATCCGCACTTAGGCAATCTGCTGGGTGCGTGGATGAACTGGGTGGCGATGCAAGACGACGCCGAGTGCATCTACTGCGTTGTTGACCTGCACGCGATCACATCCCCAAATGAGCATGACCCGGCTGCTTTGCGACGGCGTACCGTCGAACTGGCAGCCGGCATGCTTGCCGTTGGGGTAGATCCAATGCGCTCCATTTTGTTTGTGCAGTCACATCTGCACGAACACGCCGAATGTGCGTGGCTGTTCAACTGTGTCACCGGTTTTGGAGAACTGCGCAAGATGCCACAGTTTAAAGAAAAATCGGTCGGGAATGGAGAGTCAGTGAGCGTGGGACTGTTCGACTATCCGGTGCTGCAGGCGGCCGACATCTTGCTGTATCACGCCAATGAAGTGCCCGTTGGCGAAGATCAGCGTCACCACATTGAACTGGCACGCGACATCGGTGCTCGGTTTAACCACCGTTACGGGGACGTATTTACCTTGCCCAAGGCCGTTCACCCGCCCGCAGCGGCGCGCGTCATGGACCTAGTTGATCCAACCACCAAAATGTCAAAGTCAGCATCAAGCGAACGTGGCATCGTATATGTGCGTGATTCGGCGGATGCGATCGCGAAAAAGTTTCGTACTGCTGTTACTGACTCGGATGGAGAAATCCGTCACGATCGGGCCACCAAACCGGGCGTTTCTAACCTGCTTGAGATTTATTCTGCAGTCACCGGCCTGTCACTTGAGGCGGCCGAACAGCAGTTCTCTGGGTCAGGTTATGGCGCGTTGAAAAACACAGTGGCTGACGCAGTGATTGCCGCATTGAGCCCGATTGCGGCACGGTATGACGAATTGGCGGCCGATCCGGCCGAAGTGGAACGTGTGTTGGCAACAGGAGCTGCGCGGGCGCGGGTTATCGCCGCTCCGACGCTAGCCAAAGCAAAAGATGCAATGGGTTTACTGCCAGCCTCATGACCTCGACCGAGCACGCTTGGCACCGTGTCATGACCTGAAGGCTGATACGATTGACCACGTGAAACGTGTCACACAAGACTTATTTGTGCGACTTGCGGAGCAGATTGATAGCACGTTCAGCACGAGTACTACCCTTGATGGAAGGGTGTGGCGCCGTTTGGGGGTCACGCGTGCCGTATGAGGAGCGACATAACTATGGCAACGATGCGTTCAAGCAGTGCAACGGCCACGCGGTCACGCCGCACCCCGTTCTTTATTGAGCTGTACCGCTCTGCGCTCGGCAAAAAATATGTGATGGCGATTACGGGCATCATCGGCCTTGGCTACATCTTCGCCCACATGGTCGGGAACCTCAAGTTGTATCAAGGTCCTGAAGCGCTCGACGATTACGCCAAGTTTTTAAAGAATCTGCTGTACCCGATTGTGCCGCAGAGTGCCATTTTGAATGGCTTGCGGGCAGTATTGGTTCTGGCGCTGATCTTTCACGTGCTGGCGGCCGTCCAACTGACACGCATGAATCGGCTGGCACGCCCGACGCGTTACAAGACGCGTGACTATATCGCTGCCAACTTTGCTTCTCGCACGATGCGTTGGACCGGTGTCATTGTGCTGTTGTTCTTGGTGTATCACTTGTCTGACTTCACTTGGAAGACGGTGAATACAGCTCCTGCTGGAGCGACGTTACGCGAGGTAGTGATCGCTAGTTTCTCGCAACCCCTCATTGCAGGGTTTTATATTGTGGCGAACCTTGCTCTTGGCGTGCACCTGTTTCATGGCGTATGGAGCTTGTTTCAGTCAATGGGCTGGAACAACCGGCGGTTTAACCACTGGCGCCGCGGACTTGCAATCGGTTTTACCGCGGTTGTTATCGGCGGCAACCTGTCGTTTCCGATTGCCGTCTTAACTGGCTTCATCAGCTGACACCCAAAAACGCCCCGTGCAGTAAGGGAGAGAAACAATGACGGTTCTGGATTCCCGAATTCCTGACGGTCCGCTTGAGACCAAGTGGGAGAACCACAAGTTCAACATGCGCTTGGTCGCACCCGGAAACAAGCGCAAATTCGACATCATTGTCGTGGGTACAGGCCTTGCCGGCGCGTCAGCTGCCGCCACCCTCGGTGAACTCGGCTACAACGTGAAAGCCTTCACGTTCCACGATTCGCCGCGGCGGGCACACTCCATCTCAGCCCAAGGTGGCATCAACGCGGCCAAGTCGTATCACGGCGACGGCGATTCCGTGTTTCGCTTGTTTTACGACACGGTCAAAGGCGGCGACTACCGCTCACGTGAAGCCAACGTCTATCGGCTAGCGGACGTATCGAACAACATTATCGACCAGTGCGTCGCTCAAGGTGTGCCGTTTGCACGCGAGTATGGCGGCTTTCTGGACAACCGGTCCTTTGGTGGCGCGCAGGTGGCCAGGACGTTCTACGCCCGTGGTCAAACTGGCCAGCAGCTGCTGATCGGCGCCTACCAGGCGTTGGAACGGCAGGTCGCATTGAAAACCGTCGAGATGCACACCGACAGCGAAATGCTTGACGTGGTTGTGGTCGATGGCAAAGCTGCCGGCATCATTGTTCGTAATCTCAAAACCGGTGAGATTTCGCGCCACTCGGCCCATGCGGTCGTGCTGGCAACCGGTGGCTACTCGAACGTGTTCTACCTCTCCACCAACGCGATGACATGCAATGTCACCGCTGCGTGGCGTGCGCACCGCAAAGGCGCGTACTTCGGTAACCCGTGTTACACGCAGATCCACCCGACGGCGATCCCGTCTAACGACGAGTTTCAGTCCAAGCTGACGCTCATGTCAGAGTCGTTGCGTAACGATGGCCGTATCTGGGTGCCAAACGACCCGGACGAAACACGTGCTGCTGCAGACATTCCTGAAGAAGACCGGGACTATTACTTGGAACGCAAGTATCCGTCGTATGGAAACTTGGCTCCGCGTGATATCTCATCACGGGCCGCCAAAGTTGTGGTGGATGAAGGCCGTGGTATTGGTCCGCTGAAAAATGGTGTCTACCTTGACTTCGCGGCTGCTATTGAACGCCTCGGGCGCGACACGGTTGCCGAGCGTTACTCGAACCTGTTTGAAATGTATGAACGCATCACCGGTGAAAACCCCTTTGAAACCCCGATGCGTATTTACCCTGCGGTGCACTACACGATGGGCGGGTTGTGGGTGGATTACCACTTGCAAACCACCGTTGCTGGCCTGTTTGCATTAGGTGAAGCTAACTTCTCAGACCACGGCGCAAACCGCCTTGGCGCTTCAGCGCTGATGCAGGGTCTTGCCGACGGCTACTTCGTCTTGCCGTACACCATCGGTGACTACCTGGCGCCGCTGCTTGGTGAAAGCAAAGTGGACACCAGCGCAGCTGAGTTTGATACGGCTGAAGCCGAAGTGCGTGGCCGCATCGACCAGTTCTTGAGCATCAAGGGCACCCGCAGTGTGGACTGGTTCCACCGCGAACTAGGCAAGATTATGTGGGATTACTGCGGTATGGAACGTACCCGCGAAGGGCTCGAAAAAGCCTTAAGTGAGATTCCGGCCCTGCGTGACGAGTTTTACGCAGACGTCCGTATTCTTGGCTCAGGCGACACGCTCAACTCATCACTTGAAAAAGCGGGACGGGTAGCCGACTTCTTTGAACTTGGTGAATTGATGTGTCGCGACGCGCTGGTGCGTGAAGAGTCCTGTGGCGGTCATTTCCGTGCCGAACACCAGACTGACGATGGTGAAGCGCAACGGGACGACAGCAACTTTGCGCATGTCACCGCATGGGAATGGACCGGACACCCGTCCACCCCGAACGAACATCGTGAGAAACTCGAGTTCAGTACGCTCGAGCTCGCCCAGAGGAGCTACAAGTGAATCTGACCTTGCGCGTATGGCGTCAAGCCGGTCCTGACGTTCCGGGCCGTTTTGAGACGTATGAAGCGAAAAATATTTCGGTTGACTCGTCGTTTCTTGAGATGCTCGACACGGTGAATGAAGAACTGATCGACAAGAATGAAGAGCCGATCGAGTTTATGCACGATTGCCGTGAAGGTATTTGTGGGACCTGCGGCATCATGATCAATGGGCAGGCGCACGGCCCTCAGGCTCAGACGTCGACCTGTCAGTTACACATGCGTGTTTTCAATGATGGCGACGAACTGATTCTTGAACCGTGGCGTGCCTCGGGCTTCCCGGTCGTCAAAGACCTTGTGGTTGACCGTTCTGCGTTTGACCAGATCATTCAGGCCGGCGGGTTCATCACCGTAAGTACCGGTAGTGCGCCGGATGCGAACTTGCAGCCGATTCCTAAAGAAACTGCCGACATTGCCATGGATGCGGCAGCGTGTATCGGCTGTGGTGCCTGTGTCGCAGCATGTCCTAATGGTGCCGCCCAGCTGTTCACGTCAGCGAAACTGATGCACCTGAATGTGCTTCCGCAAGGCCAAGCAGAGCGCTACCAGCGCACGGAGGGCATGGTCGAAGTTATGGAAGAGTTCTTCGGGTCCTGCACGAACATGGGTGAATGTGAAGCGGCATGCCCCAAAGGCATTTCGATCGACTTCATCGCAGCGATGAACCGAGATTATCGCAAAGCGAAGTTTCGGAATCGCCGTTCAGCCTGAACTACTACGCGTGCGTGTGATCGTACGCTGAGCGGGTGAGGAAGTTATGTCCGACACCGAACGCAAATCTGTCAGCGGGTTTCCGATCGACACCGTGTACACCCCTGAGCATCTCAGCGGGTTTGACGCAACCAAGCGTCTGGGCGCTCCGGGCGAATACCCATACACGCGCGGAATTCACCCGAGCATGTACCGCGGGCGACCGTGGACGATGCGTCAGTACGCCGGGATGTCGACTGCTGCCGAGTCAAACGCACGCTACAAATACCTGTTAGCGCAAGGCACAACCGGCCTGTCGGTCGCGTTCGATTTGCCAACCCAAATGGGTTATGACTCGTCGGCGCCAATCGCTGAAGGCGAAGTTGGCAAGGTTGGGGTTGCGATCGACACGGTCGAAGATATGCGGGCATTATTTGATGGCATTCCACTGAGCGACGTGTCAACATCGATGACAATTAATGCTCCCGCAAGCCTGCTGCTGCTGATGTACGAAATCGTTGGTGAGGAACAAGGTGTTGCCGCAGACAAGTTGCGCGGCACGATCCAAAATGACGTGCTGAAGGAGTACATCGCACGCGGAACATACATCTACCCGCCCAAACCGAGCCTTCGCATTATCGCAGACACCTTCGCATACTGCGCCAAAACATTGCCTTCGTTCAACACCATCTCAATCTCTGGATACCACATGGGTGAAGCCGGGGCGACCCCGGTGCAAGAGGTCGCGTTTACGATTGCCGACGGCATCGCCTATGTCGAAGCGGCGTTAGCAGCCGGCCTTGATATCGACGAGTTTGGGCCACGGCTGTCATTCTTTTTCGTGTCACGGTCCACGCTCTTAGAAGAGGTCGCGAAATTCCGTGCGGCACGACGTATTTGGGCTTCGATCATGCGTGAGCGTTTCGGCGCCAAAAACCCGAAATCCCTGATGTTGCGGTTTCACACCCAAACTGCTGGGGTGCAACTTACGGCTCAGCAACCGGAAGTAAATCTGGTACGGGTCACCATTCAAGCCCTTGCAGCCACCCTTGGGGGAACGCAGAGCCTGCACACCAACTCGTTTGATGAAGCTCTGGCGTTACCGTCAGAAAAAAGCGCACGTCTTGCTCTTCGCACCCAGCAGGTCATCGCCCACGAAACCGACATCACTGCATCGGTTGACCCGTTTGCTGGCTCGTATCTGATTGAAAGCATGACCGATCAGATAGAAGCGGAAACACGCAAGTATCTTGACGCGATCGACGAGATGGGTGGCGCTGTTCGAGCGATCGAAGAGGGCTACCAGAAACGTGAAATCGAACAGTCGGCATATGAACTGGCTTTGGCGATCGACAGTGAAGAAAGCGTCGTTGTCGGCGTGAACCGCTATCAGATCGGTGACGATCCGCAACCGGAACTGTTAAAGATCGATGAGGCGATCCGCGCCGAACAGATTGCGCGTATCGATCAGGTGAAGCGCAATCGTGACCAGGCCGGCGTAGATGCGGCCTTGGCTGACTTACGGGCTGCTGCGCAAGGCGACCAAAACATCCTGCCACCGATGCGTGACGCCCTTGTGCGGCGCGCAACGTTGCAGGAAGTGTGCGATGTTCTGCGTGACGAATTTGGCTCCTACACGCCGTCTGCAGCGTTCTAGAGGGTCCAAACACCCCCTGGAGACCCTCTACACTGCGGCGTAGTCGATCAAGAGGGTGTTCGTGCGACCACGTATTGTGATTATTGGTGGTGGACCGGCCGGTTATGAAGCGGCGTTGGTCGCATGTGATCTCGGGGCCGATGTCATCATCGTGTCAAACGAAGGTCTTGGCGGAAACTGTGTGTTGTGGGACTGTGTGCCATCTAAGGCGCTGATTGTTGCCGCGGAAGCCCGCGCAACGGTCGAAGTTGCCGCCCAAATTGGTTCAGCTACTGACGCAGGGATCGCTGAAGCGGTCGATTACGGCAAATTGGCACGTCACGTGCTCGGATTAGGTGCCGAACAGTCCCGCGACATCGAAAAACGGATCAACGCCTTACAGGTGAGCATTATCACCGGAATCGGTGCGATTACCGGCGAACATGAAGTAACGGTGACCGCGGATGACGGTTCAACGACGGTGCTGCCGGCAGACTATGTGCTGATTGCTACCGGTTCACGTCCGCGTGTGCTGCCCTTTTTCGTACCGGACAGTGATCGCGTCTTGGTCGGTTCGCAGGTGTATCAGGTCACTGAACTGCCAGAACATCTCATTGTTGTGGGGTCAGGCGCCACAGGTGCCGAATTTGCGCATGCTTTCAAACATTTAGGCTCTAAGGTCACGCTTGTCTCCTCACGGGATCGGATCTTGCCAACTGAAGATCCTGACGCTGCTGAAGTTATCGAACGCGTGTTTGAACGGCGCGGTATGACCATTGTGCGTGAGTCTCGAGCCGTTGCCTGTGGCCGTGACGAAGACTCAGTCACCGTCACCTTGGATAGCGGCGTCGACATTGTGGGTTCGCATGTGCTGTTCACCGTCGGGCAAGTTCCCGCGGCGGACGGGTTGGGACTTGAACCTTTCGGGGTTACTCATGATGCTGGCGGGTTTGTCACGGTTGATGCAGTCGGGCGGACCAGTTGCCCATGGATCTACGCCGCTGGGGATGTCACCGGCCGCATGATGCTTGCATCGGTTGCCGCTATGCAAGGCAGAACGGCCATGTGGCATGCGCTGGGTGAAGCCGTACAACCGATCCGTTGGGATGCTGTTGCGGCGACCGTGTTCACTGGACCTGAAGTTGCAACCGTTGGCATGTCCGCCCGTGACGCGGAAGCAAACGGTCTACCCATTGATACCGCACGCCTTGATTTTAAAGCCAATCCACGCGCCAAAATGATCGACGCGCTGGATGGATTTGTGAAAGTACACGCGATGGTGGGTTCTGGCACGGTGCTTGGCGGTGTGATCGTTTCAAGGCGTGCCAGTGAACTGATCCAGCCCTTAGCGCTTGCCGTGCAGCACCGTCTCACCGTGTCACAACTAGCACAAACGATCACCGTGTACCCGTCGATGACTGGTTCAGTCGCTGAAGCTGCCCGTATGCTGATGGTCCGTCTCGATACCAATCGCAGCGACGCTTGAATAAAGTGAGGATGGCATGACCGACGTTGACATCCATATTGATCCGATCTGCCCCTATTGCTGGGCGACAGCAAAATGGCTGCGTCAAGTGCAAGTGTTGCGCAACCTGACTGTTGGCTGGCGCTTCATCTCGCTTCGGTTCGTCAATGAAGAACGCGGTTATGGGCCAAACAACGACGATTTTCGTTTGGCGCACAAACAAGGCACCCGGCTGTTGCGTGTGCTTGCCGCTACCCGTGCTGAACACGGTAACGACACCGTCGGAAAGCTGTATCACACGATGGGCAACGTCGTGTGGGAGAGCGAACCGCCGGCAGGCATCGACCGTTCAGCTATCCGTCGAGTCCACGGTGAAGGGTTCGATATCGCCGCAATGCTGACCCAGACAGGACTTGATCCGGCACTAGCTGCTGCTGCTGACGATGACCGTTTCGATGCGATCATCCAGCAAGAAACCAAACGGGCACGTGATCGTGCTGGCCATGATGTTGGTACGCCAGTCATGGTGTTCAACCCGCCTGACGGTCCTGGCTTTTTTGGGCCGGTGATCTCCGAGAACTTCTCGGATGAAGATGCGCTTGCGGTGTATGACGCGGTGACTGCACTGTCTGGCATCGCCGGTTTTTCCGAACTTAAACGCAGCATCCGCAGAACACCGGACGTGCGCTTTCTGGCAAATATCCGGGCAAACGACTGACGTTACGCGTCTTCGATACTGGCAATCACGGAACCCGACTCAACCACGTCGCCGGGGCTCGTGTTCAGTGCCGTAATGACGCCGTCGCGATGCGCTCGGATCGCGTTTTCCATCTTCATGGCTTCAAGCACGGCAACGGTGTCGCCAACCGAGACGGTGTCGCCAACTTCAACAGCGAGCTTTACAACGGTGCCTTGCATCGGTGCGACAAGATCGTTTGAAGACGCGGCGACAGCCCGTGCCCCACGAGCTTTACGCGTCTTACGGGTGCCGTTGGGCTCAGCTGCGCCGGCCAGTTCGCCATACACAGTCACGGCGAGCCTGCGGCCATTGACTTCAACCGTGACGTTGCGTGATGGGGTGTCGTCGTCGCTGTCTGATGGGGCGGATGTTTGCGCCACGAGACCTGTCAGGTCCCATTCCGTTTCAACCGAGTTGGTCGAGTGTTTGCCGGCAGCGAACTGTTCGTGGTGCATCGCAAGCTGATGAAACGTTACGGTCGTTGGAATGCCGTCAATTACCAGTTCATCTAACGCACGGGACATACGGGCACGTGCGCCGTCGCGTGTTGGTGCCCACACGATGAGCTTGGCAATCATCGAGTCGTAATCGCGCGGCACTTCGTAACCAGATTCAGCGCCGGTATCAAACCTCACCCAAGGACCAAGGGGTGGCACGAGCGTGACAATGCGCCCAGGAGTCGGCATAAAACCGGCAGCAGGCTCTTCAGCGTTGATGCGCACTTCGATCGCATGACCGTTAAGGGTGATGTCTTCTTGCGTCAGGTTCATGCCATCGCCTGAAGCGATGCGTAGCTGTGCCTGGGCAAGGTCAACTCCAGTGATCATTTCTGTCACCGGATGTTCGACTTGAAGCCGCGTGTTCATTTCAAGGAAGTAGAACGTTTCACCGTCGCTGTCGAGTAAAAATTCGCAGGTACCAGCATTGGTATAACCCATCTGTTGGGCGACCTTTAATGCCGCCTCACCCATTCGTTTGCGTAGCTCAGGGGTGATTCCGGCAGCTGGGGCTTCTTCAACCAGTTTTTGGTGGCGACGCTGCAGCGAGCAGTCGCGTTCACCCAAATAAATCATTGACCCATCAAGGTCAGCCAAAACCTGAATTTCGATGTGACGCGGGTGCTCAAGGTAGCGTTCGAGATAGCACTCGCCACGCCCAAACGCGGCTTCTGATTCGCGGCGTGCCGCTTCCAAAGCGTCACGCATATCACCTGCGGAAGCCACGACTTTCATGCCGCGTCCGCCCCCACCAAACATTGCTTTCACCGCCACCGGGTAGCCATGCTTGTCGCCAAACTCGATGCCGACGTCTGGATCATCAGTTGGTTCAGCTGTTCCGGGCACAACCGGAACACCCGCTTTTTCAGCGATTGCACGGGCCGAAAGTTTGTCACCCATCGTTTCGATCGCTGCAGCCGGTGGGCCGATGAAAGTGAAACCCGCCTCGGTTACTGCCTGAGCGAAAGTAGCGTTCTCGCTCAGAAAACCGTAGCCCGGGTGAATCGCTTGAACGTTTGCTTCGCGCGCAACTTTGAGGATGCGTTCAATGTTCAGATAGGACTCGGCCGGGGCTGTGGCACCCAGCAGATACGCCTCGTCACAAGCTCGGACATGTGGCGCGTCGCGGTCGATCTCGCTGTATACGCCGACACTACGCACGCCCAATTCTCGGCAGGCTCGTGCGATGCGAATCGCGATTTCGCCACGGTTAGCGATTAAGACGGCTTCGAACATATTTCGACCTCGATAGAAAGACGACCGCGGTGACATGATGGGGATTGCTGGCGGTGCTTCGCAGCGGCCCGTAAAAGCGCGTACGCTGCGCAGGTAAGGGTAGTCGTGTGTGGTGAGAGCCTAGTTGAGTTAGCAGCCGGCGGTCTCCACTCGTTATCCTGTCACGTACTGTGATCGTGATTCTCGCTGAGGAGAGCAAGTCGTGCGCCGTCAAATTCTGGTTACCGCCGTTGCGGCATTTTTTGTTGTTGGCTGTGCCAACATTCCTGACGGTGCGGTTGACGCACAAGCGCTCGTTTGCCCGCCCGGGCAGCCAGGCTGTGAAGAGATCCTGCCGGTCGGACCTGGCGGCAGCATCTCGGTTGACATGGGCAACTTCTTTTTCACGTTCACCGGGGGCGTTGCGGTCACCGGTGGAGTTGTCGTTGAAGCCACCAACGTCTCAGACGCATACCACAACTTTGAGGTTCTCGGTAAAGCCGACGGCTCAGAGATTGTTGAGGCGGATGGTGGGCAGACCGGTGTCGGGTCGGTGCTCTTGTTCCCAGGCGAATGGACGGTCATCTGCACCGTGCCGGGTCACCGTGCCGCCGGGATGGAATCCACGGTCACCGTGTATGCCACCGAAGAAGAAGCAGAAGCTGCGATCGAAGCAGGCACAACCGATGCTGATCGTGATGCGGCATCGATGATGGGTAGCTGACTCACTCCGACAGCAAAAACCTCGTTCGGCATATCTTTCACGGTCGTTGCTATTGTGCACGCCTCAACGTCAGTTAAGGGAGCGATGTGGCTGAGATGTTTGTTTCGGATGCGCAGACAGCCCACTTTGGGCGCAACTGTTTGGCTGAGTTAAAGCCAGCACTGGTGCAACGTGGCGTTACGCACGTCTTTTTGGTCGGTGGAGCGACGACCGGCACCGGCGTATTGCGCGACACCGTCGTAAGCCATCTCGCTGACATGCCAGTCACCGTCTGGCCGCACAGCGTGGCGCACGCCCCGTCAGCTATCGTGCAGCGCTGCTACAACGATTTTGTGTCAAGCGGTGCTGATGCGATTGTTGCTGTCGGGGGATCAAGCAGTGTGGAAGTCGCTCGACTGGTTCGGTTCATGGCTGCTGCGTCGTGTCCGGTAGAGGACTTGTTTACCGTTACTCCTGACCGTGAGGTACCAGCTGGCGTGCCGCTGTTTGCGGTGTCAACCACCGTGTCTTTGGGTGAGTCCACTGATCTGGCCGGTATCACCGATGAAGCATCAGGGGTGAAACATCTGCGCAAACATCGGCGCTTTACGCCCGAAATGATTTTTGCCGAACCGGACCTGATGATCACCACTCCGCACGACGTTTGGGTCAGCACCGCGTTGAAAGCACTCGATAGTGCCCTGTCGGCGTACGTGCTTTCAGCCGTCCCGCAACCCATCGGTGATGCCCCGACTGTCGCAGCTGTCGGCGAAATGATGGCCGGTCTGCGGCGTTTGGCTGCAGGCGACGACACCGCCGATGACCGGGTCGCGTTGTATCGGGCCGCATGGGTGTCAAAAGCAGCGTGTTACCTTTCGCCCCGTGTGGCAGGTCCGGGCACTCAGGCACCTTGGCTTGCGATGGCGTTGCGTCATCAATTGGGGGGAATCACCGGCGCGAACCATGCCAAACTGTCGGCTGTCATCACCCCCTGGTCGTTGCGGTTTCACGCCGATGATGAGCCAGCCCGGGTGCGTGAACTCGTCCATGCGCTGGGCTATGACGATGTCGAGACGTTCGCGACAGAAATCGCCGATTTTCTGGCGGCGTTTTCCTTACCGACCGGTCTTGGTGAGCTTGGCGTAAAGCCCGAACACGCCGCACAGGCGGCTCGCGAGTCAGCACGTGAACAGCCTGGTTTAGTGCCGCGTGAAGCAGAAATTGTGACACTGCTGCACGCCATGCTGTGACCGTAAAGCAGGCCTTACCACTGCTGGTTGCCACGGATATGTAACTGCTGTGGCCGGTAGATGCGCTGATCAGAACGGGCTTCGTGCAGTGCTGCCAACTGCCAGGCATCATGCGCTGCTGGTGGGGAGTGCGACGTGTTGTGGCTGGTTAATGCAACAACGACAGCAGCAATCGTTTCCGTGTCGCAGCGCGTTGCATGCACCACGATGCGTGGTGAGGCCGGTTGGTCGGGGGCAGGAGTCATAGCGGAATGTTTCCGTGTTTCCGTGCCGGTGTTGGCTCACGTTTGGTGGCCGTAAAGTTCAGGCCCCGGATCAGTTCCCGCCGTGTTTCTGAGGGCAGGATTACCGCATCGACATAACCGCGCTCGGCGGCACGCCACGGGTTGGCAAGATCGCGGGCGTAGCGCTGCTCAAACTCGCTGTGCATCGCCGCGGGATCTTTGGCATCGTTGAGTTCGCGTCGGTACAAGATATTGACAGCACCTTTGGCGCCCATCACCGCAATTTCAGCAGTCGGCCAGGCCAAGTTCAGGTCGGCACCAATATGTTTGGAACCCATCACGTCGTAGGCGCCGCCGTACGCTTTACGGGTGATGACGGTGAGTTTTGGCACGGTCGCTTCAGCGTAGGCATACAACAGTTTCGCACCGTGACGGATAATGCCGCCATACTCTTGGTCTGTGCCGGGCATGAAGCCGGGAACGTCAACAAACGTCACAATCGGCACGTTAAACGCGTCGCAGAAACGTACGAACCGGGCCGCTTTTTCTGATGACTTGATATCAAGCACCCCGGCAAGATGTTGCGGCTGGTTGCCGACTATGCCAACTGGCATCCCGTCAAGACGTGCGAAGCCAATCACGATGTTGGCCGCAAATTGTTCTTGCACTTCAAAAAAGTCGCCGTCATCGACGATGTGCCGGACAACATCTCGCATGTCGTAGGGGGTGTTTGACGAGTCGGGGATGAACGTGTCAAGTTCTTCGACCAGACGGTTGGCATCGTCGGTCGGTGTGACACGTGGCGGCATTTCTAGGTTGTTGGCCGGCAGGAAACTTAAGAGATATTTGATGTCTTCGACGCATGTTTGCTCGTCAGCTACCGAGAAATGGGCCACTCCGGAGGTACTGGCATGGGTGTGGGCGCCGCCAAGTTCTTCCATCGTGACGTCTTCACCGGTGACCGTTTTAATGACGCTTGGTCCGGTGATGAACATATGCGCGGTGTCTTCGACCATAAAAACGAAGTCGGTGATGGCCGGCGAGTAGACGGCACCGCCGGCACAAGGGCCCATGATCGCCGAGATTTGTGGAATCACCCCTGAGCAGGCAACGTTCTGCCGAAAAATTTTCCCGTAACCGCCAAGGCTCACCACGCCTTCTTGAATGCGTGCCCCACCCGAGTCGTTGAGTCCGATTATCGGCACTCCCATTTTTTCGGCGAGTGCCATTACTTTCAAAATTTTCTCGGCGAACACTTCGCCTAGCGACCCGCCAAACGCCGTAAAGTCTTGCGCGAAGACGCAAACCCGACGGCCGTCAACCGTGCCATATCCGGTGACGACACCATCACCCAAAATGTGTTGTTCTTCGACGCCAAAACCGTTGGCGCGATGCACAGCAAACCCGTCGGTTTCGGTGAAACTGTCCTCATCGAGCAGCAGCATGATCCGTTCACGTGCGGTGAGTTTGCCCCGCTCGTGCTGTTTTGCGATCGCTGTTTCGCCGCCTCCGGCGGCCGCTTCGGCGCGGCGCCGCTCAAGTTCAGCAAGTTTGTCGCGGGTGGTTTCCACAGGTGCGTCTCCTCAACCGTGCACGGGCCGGAAATACATGGCGACGGTTCATTCGGGTGTGACGGAGTGACTGTGACATTCTAGTGTTACAAAAAGCAAACCATGGAGGCGCCGTAGTGTCTGACGATTCACGTGCAGGCGTATATGCAGCACCGGCACAGACCCGCTGGGAAACGGTGACCCATTATTCGGTGGTGAACTCAACCAACGATGTGGCGTTACGTATGGTGGCAGACACCGGCCAGGCCCACGTGGTAGTGACAGCGAACAGCCAGACGCAAGGACGCGGCCGTCTTGGACGTCCTTGGGTGCACACCATACAAACTGGCGTCACACCACAGTCACTAGCCGTGACCGCAACACTTCTGGCACCACAAAACGCCCCCGTGGTGCCGCTTGCAGCCGGACTGGCGGCGTATGATGCGTGTGTTGCTCTTGGGGTTGAACCGGCATTGAAGTGGCCCAATGATCTGCTGTTGTCAGGCCGTAAAGCTGCCGGCATTCTGGTCGAACGCGTCCCGATCAACAATTTCGATCTCGTGGTGATCGGTACCGGTTTTAACGTGGACTGGCGTGATGTGACACGTGAATCGGATCAAAACTGGATATCACTTGCCGAAGAGGCCGGCTCGACGGTTGATCAAGACGTGCTGCTCAGCAGTTATCTGGTGGCGCTTGATCGATGGCTTGATGAACTGGCTACTGTCGCCGGGTTAGAACGTTTGTTGCGGCAGTATCGGGCTTGCTGCGTCACACTTGGCCAGCCGGTGACCGTCAATCTGGCTGACTCCCGTCAACTTCACGGGGTTGCTGTGGCGATCGACGACGCCGGTCAACTGTGCCTTGAGCGTGATGGCACACTGATCACCGTGACCAGCGGCGACGTGTGGCATGGCGTGGGATAACGCGTCACCGTGCGGTGGCATACGGCAGCTCCCTGCGGCAACGGTAAAGGACACTTCGGTGGCGGATAAGTACACGTCAAAGATGGCGTTGGTTGTGCCTGCGCCTCCGGCAGATCTCGCGCAGATACTGACTGCTGCGGTTGCTGCCAAAACGCTTGATCGGGTGACCCCGGTCAGCGGCAGTGACGGCCAAGCGTGTGAAGTTGCCTGGGGTGGACGGATGCAGCGGGCCGTGGTTCGGATCGTGTCTGAGGCAGACGAATGGCTGATCCGAGTCGAGGCCTACATCGGTCAAGACGGCTTTCCGGCAGGTTTTACTCGTCAGGCCCAACTACTTGAAGCAATCGCCGCACAACTTGAAACGGTTATTGGCGTCATCGACCTTGGCGCGCAAGCAGCACATGACCTTGCCTGGCTTGGTCGTATTGCCGCCGGTGAGAGCGAACTTGCCGATGCGATCACCACGATGGTCGATGGCACTGGCGTGCGCTGGGCCTTTACTTACGGCGCGGCACGTTTTGGTGTGCCAGACCTTGAACTGTACGGCTTGACCCGTGACGAAGTTGAACCGGCATGTGACGTGCTGCGTCATATGCATCAGCAACTGATCGACCGCGGCATAACAACCGGGCTTTCGTTGCCGTCAGGCGAACCGGTGTATCTCGTGCCGGTTCGAGATGCCTGGATGAAACTGTCACTCGATTGGCCAGGCATCGGACGGGCCGGCCAAGTGCGTGGCGTTGGTCTCGACGGTCCACGCGCCACTTTGTCGCTCCTGCATCCCAAACGGTTTGGCCGCTTCCGTCAAGACTTCACCGGTGTACGTCGCACCCTCACATCCCGATAACTTGGTAGCACTGTGCTACACACTGAGATGTTTCGCATCTTGCCCGGGAGGTAACTTCGGATCATGACTCACTACTCCGCTCCGATAGCTGACGTGCGCTTCTTGCTCAGCCACGTCACGCCGCTGTCCAAACTGGCGGCCTTTGATGGGTTGAAACAGCTTGACCCTGACGTCGTTTTTGGGGTGCTGGAAGAAGCAGCCCGGTTTGCTGAAGAAGTCATTGCCCCAACGAATCGTGACGGTGACCTCGAAGGCTCCCAGATGATCGATGGGCAGGTGGTGACGCCGGCAAGTTTCAAGCCGGCATATCGCCAGTATGTCGACTCTGGATGGGGTGCGGCACAGCATGCCGAAGCGTTTGGGGGTGGCGGCTTCCCGCTGCTGGTAACGATGCCGATGAAAGAGTTCACGACCGCAGCGAATATGAGTTTTTCGCTCGGTCCAATGCTTACGACCGGTGCGGTGTATGCGCTGATGCATCACGGCAGTGAAGAACAGCAACAAAAGTATCTGCCAAAGATGGTGACGGGTGAATGGTCGGGCACTATGAACTTAACGGAACCTCAAGCCGGTTCCGATGTGGGGGAAGTCACATCCAAAGCAACGCCAGACACCGAAGGCACCTATCGGCTCACCGGACAGAAGATTTACATTACTTATGGCGATCACGACTTGGCTGAGAACGTGATCCATCTCGTGTTGGCACGGTTACCTGACGCACCTGCTGGCACGAAAGGCCTGTCACTGTTTCTGGTACCCAAATTTCGGGTGAACGACGACGGTTTGCTGGGCGAACGCAACGACGTGCATGCCGTTTCACTCGAACACAAGCTTGGCATCCATGCCTCACCGACCTGTGTGATGATGTACGGCGAAAACGGCGATGGGGCCTACGCCGAACTGGTAGGCCGCGAAAACGACGGTATGCGTGAAATGTTCACGATGATGAACGATGCCCGTCTTGCCGTTGGTTTGGAAGGTGTCGCGATTGCTGACCGTGCCTATCAGCAGGCAGTCGCATATGCCAAGGAACGCCAGCAAGGACGTGCCATCGGTGCGCCAGCCGGCCCATCGGCGATCATCGAGCATGCCGATGTACGCCGCATGCTGCTCACCCAACGGGCCTACATCGAAGCATCGCGTGCGCTTTGCTACTACAACGCATACGCGACCGACATTGCAATGCATGCTTCCGATGACGACGAGCGTGACCATGCCCAGTTCATTGCCGATCTGTTGACTCCACTGTCGAAAGCCTGGAGCACCGATCTTGGCGTTGAATTGACATCGCTTGCGTTGCAAGTCCATGGCGGTATGGGTTATGTCGAAGAAACCGGCGCTGCCCAGCACTTTCGTGACGCCCGGATCGCGCCGATCTATGAAGGCACGAACGGCATTCAGGCAATTGACCTCGTCGGTCGCAAGATCGGCTTGTCGCATGGTCAGTCTGCGCAACGGTTCTTGGGTGAGTTGCAGGCGATGGTCTTGGACCTTGGTGCCAGTTTTGCCGCTGAACGCGACGAACTTGGCCGCGGCTTAGATCTTCTGGCCCGGACTACCACGTGGCTGCTGGCGCAACGTGAAACACCCAACGACATGCTTGCCGGGGCAACCCCTTACCTGCGCATCATGGCCACCGTCGTTGCCGGGGTGTTTTTGGCAACTGGTGCGAACAAAGCCCAGCAGATGCTTGATACAGGCGAACTTGACGGGTTTAGCGCAGCGTTCTTAACCGCGAAAGTGAACACGTCACGGTTTTATACA
Source organism: Nitriliruptoraceae bacterium (assembly GCA_040904765.1). Lineage (GTDB taxonomy): Bacteria > Actinomycetota > Nitriliruptoria > Nitriliruptorales > Nitriliruptoraceae > JBBDST01. The sequence continues at coordinate 22,695 of JBBDST010000011.1, read as the reverse complement.
GCACAGCTGCTCCCAAGCGTGTATGGCTTGGAAGCACAGGTCACGGCTGGTGCAGCTCAGTTATTTGCCTTATCGGCCGATGACCTGTCACTGTAAAGCGGCGTTAACGCCAAACGTTGACCCGTTCCGCGTCGGCGACGGCGCGCGATACCCGGTCGATGATTACGGTGCGTTTGCCCGTGAGCATCGGCCGTGCCGCCACGTCAAACAGCGTTTTGGTTGAGATCCGATCAGTGACATCACAGCCGATAATCCCGTCATTGTCGCTGCGTGCCACCAGATCAGCGTGTGTGAAATATCCGGTGTTGTCGCGTAACGCAACCGATTCGGGGGTGCAGGTTGCTGGCGGCGGGGTGTCAGGAAACAGCCGTACTTCTTGTGTCCAAGCCGGGATCCCAAACGGCTCAACCGGTGCGCCATCGATGGCATCACCCACACTAAACATGTACGTGTGCGGCACACTTGGCATGGTGTCGTCACTCACAATCACTACCGCAGCGTCGCTTGGGTCGGTCGACACTTCAATACCCACCCACCATGCCCCAAGAACGATTGCGGTGGTGTGCCATGACACGCGGGAACACACCGCCAGCCGTGTTCCTGATTCACATCCAAGATCTGACTGCAAAAAGTGTGCGCCTTTCGCTGCCCATTGGGCCAACGAAACGTAAGACTGCTCGTAACGCCCAGAACTGGTGAGTGCGGTGATCGCCGGCCGCTGACCATGGCGAGCAGCCACACGCACGGCTTCAGCCAACGTGGAAGGGCCCGCTTGGGTCGAAGTGAAGGTGAGCAGATTCATTGATGGGCTCCTCGTCACTGCACGATCGGCCAGGGATATCGCCGTCAAAGTGGGCCAGCGCGATGGTAACGTTTCTGGCACCGTACGCTTTCGTGGCGCCTAGACGTCAGCGGCGCCCAACACCATCCTGGGGCGACGGTTCGGTTTCATGACGGAGGGCGCGTGTTCGCATTAAGTTCGTTCTCGATGACGCGACGCCGTATCCCGACTTGGCTGCGGATCATTGCGGTGATGGGGGCGTTGCTGGTGGTCGCGACGTTGCTGTGGGCGACGATGGTGGCGGCCACTTACGGGGCTGCCTGGCTGCGATTAGGCCCAGATCTTCTCACACCGTCGGCAACAGTGGCTGTAGGCACACAAGAGCCACGCACACCTGAAGGCACCCACACGCTGCTGATCGTGGTGGGCGGATCTGACGCCACGCTCCAGGCGCCACCGGCCATTGTGCAGTATGGCGGTCCGCGCACTCGCCCGGTAGTGGTGACGATCCCACGCGAACTGACCGTTGCAGCCGTCGATGATGATCGGATAACGATCGGTGACGTGTACGCCGACACGGGCGTTGTCGGTTTACGTCAAACAGTCATCGACTTTACCGAAGTTGCGATCGACGACGTTGTTGTGGTTACGCCGCGCAATCTGGCGAAACTCATCGACCTCATCGGCGAGTTCACACACTGCGATCCGGCATGCGTGTTGGTTGACGGTGCAGGTTTCTTAGCGGCGTATGGTGTGCGTGACGACAATGCCCGCCTCGAGTATCTCGGGGCGGTGCTTGGATCGGTTGCAGACACCATCGATCGCAACTGGGTGATGCGCCATCCACGTCGCGCATGGCGCATCGTCGCCGCCGTGCCAGACGCAGTCGAAACAACCGTCTCGCTACGCGGCGGCACATTACTGCGGACGTTTGCGGCAATCCGTGAGGTCGATGACACCCAATGGGTGTCGACCCCACTGTTGCGTGCCCCCGACGGGACCGTACTGGCAGCCCCTGAACCGTCGATGTTGCAGTTCGCTGCGTTGCGCGAAGGCACGGTCTTTTCTGACAGTGCAACCGTCACCGTGGAAGAACTTTTGCAGGAACTTCGTGACGAAGTTGCAGTTGCGGTAGCCAACGCTGCCGGCATTCAAGGGCTCGCGGCAAAAGTCACCGAACAGCTTCAACAGTTCGGCTATCAGATCGTTGCCAGCGGAAACGCCAGCCGATTTGATGCGCAACAAACCGAAGTACAGTTTCGCGCCGATGATCCCCGCGCGGTGTACATCGCCGAAGAAATTGCCGAACATCTGGGTGATGTCGTTCTCCGTCCCCAAACAGACACGGTCATGTTCGAACGAGAATCGGTAGACGTGCTTGTTCTTCTTGGTGCAAAGGCAGCAGCATGACTGTTCCCCCTGAAGCAACGACCTCCTGGGGCCCTGAAGTTCCAGGTGGGCGTGCGTTTCGCCGGATTCGACGATTTGCGTTAGGGCTGGGCGCGGTGCTGGCCGGGGTACTGCTGGTAGCCGCTGTCGTCACCCAAGTGGTGTGGTCACGTGCCGAAGGAAACCTGACACGAGTGCCGCTATCGGAACTCTCACAAGCCGCCGAAATGACTGGCGCACGTTTTTTTCTGGTGGTCGGTTCGGATTCCCGTGACGGCCTGTCTGATGAAGACCGTGCCAAGCTGCCATTGGGCGATTTTGACGGGGAACGTGCTGATGTGATGATTCTGGTGGGAATCACCCCTGATCGCCAACATGTCTCACTGGTGAGTATGCCCCGTGATCTTCTTGTGCTTGACGGAGAGCGTTACCGCAAACTCACCGACGTGTTTAACAGTGGCGCAGACAACCTTGTACGGGTGATCCGTACGAACACTGGCATCGGCGTGAACCATTATGCGGCTATGTCGTTTGGTGGGTTCATCGAGATTGTGCGCACCTTAGGTACCGTCGAAGTGTGTCTTGACACGCCATTGCGGGACCGCCGCGCTGGCGCCGATTTCACGGCCGGCTGTCACGACATGACTGCCTCTGACGCGCTCGCCTATGTCAGAAGCCGGTCAGGGCCGCGCGGCGACTTTGAGAGAATCGAACGGCAACAGACGTTCATCCGGGCCGTGTTGAAAGAAATGGTGTCCACCCGCGTATTAACCAACCCGCGCCAGCTACTCGGGATCGTCGAAAACGTGTCCCGCAACGTCACCACCGACAGTCAATTTCGTGTCTCAACGATGGCTGGCCTCGCCGACGAACTGCGCACGATCGTCGGTCAAGGCTTACCCATGACGACCGTGCCAGCCCATCCACGCCGCATCGACGGCATCGAATACATGGCGGCATACGGTCCGGGCGCGCGTGCCTTATATGCCGAACTGCTCGGCGACACACCTGTTGCTGATCGGGGAACTCGCGACGAAAAACAACAGATTACGGTCGCAGTTGCCTCTGCTAGCAGCAGCGATGCAACCAGAATTGTTGCAGCCACCCTGCAGTGGGCCGGGTTTCGTGTTGAACGGTCACGATTGTCCGCCAGTCTCGAGGCGCCAGATGACACCACAACGGTGTACGCAAAAGCGGCAGATTTGGTGGCGGCACAGTTTGCTGCAGCCACGTTGGGGGCACCGCTTGTCACCGTCACTGACGACGTCGAACTGCCGGCTGATGTAGTGGTCGCCGCCGGATCAGACGCGCTGACCTAGTCCTTTGGCCACGTCTGGTCAACTACGGTACGACCGGTTGTAGCCGACCGATAACTCGTGACAGCAAAAGGAGCCTCAGGCGTGCTTACCGCTCGAAGTGCAGTTGTGACTCGTGCCGTTGTACTTGCCGGCGGAGCTGGCAGTCGCCTATGGCCTCTGACCGAAACGGTGCCAAAACCGCTGGTTGAATTTGCGACCGAACCGTTCCTGCATGGAGTAATTCGCCGGTTAGCTCATGTTGGAGTGCACGACATTTGGGTGCTTATCGGCAAAGATCCAACCCCGTTTCAAAGCCTTGACGCGCTTGGTCGAACGCTTGGGGTTGCGGTCAAGACGATGTGTGAAACCGAACCGTTAGGCACCGCCGGTGGGGTACGAGCATTGTGTTCCGAATGGGAACAGCCATTTTTCGTGTTGAACGGCGACATTCTCACCGACGTGGACCTTGCATGGTTCGCACAGAAACATGCGTCCTCTGGTGCGCTTGGATCGCTTGTTGTCGCTTCGGTGAGCGACCCCTCGTCTTACGGGGTGTGCCAGATCACTAACGGTCAGATCGTCGGGTTTCTCGAAAAACCGTCCGTGGGCGAGTGTCCCGGCCCAGCCTTGGTGAACGCAGGCACCTACCTCATCGAACCGGCTTTGTTGCGTGCTTTTCCGCCAGGTGAGCTTTCGTTTGAACGTGACGTGTTTCCAACGGCCATTCAGCGCGGTGATGTTCTGACTCCCGTCGTTTCAGACAACGCATGGGCTGACCTTGGTACTCCAGCGAGATATCGGGCCGGTCATCGTCTGGTGTTAGATGAGACGATCACATGGCCGGCAGTAACAAACCTTCCTCAGGTTGCCCCAGGTGTTCGGATCGCTCCCACAGCGACAGTGGCTACCGACGTCACTGTGCACCAGCCGGTACTGATTGCGGCTAATGCCACCATCCATTCTGGCGCAGTGTTAGGTCCCAATGTGGTGATCGGCACCGACGTAACGGTTGGCGAGGGGTGTGTACTCTCCGACGTAGTCGTGCATGCTGGTGCCACTCTGGGCGCATCGTGCCATCTTGCACACACCGTTATCGGAGCCAAGGTCACGCTTGGCAACAACGTCACGTGTGACGATGATGTGGTGGTGGTCACTGATGTTGCGGCAAACCGCACGTTTCGTGCTGGCGCACGCGTGCATCGAGACAGTGTGGACGTTTAACGGCGCGTGAAAAACAGGTTGACGTCAGGTATGGCACGAACCGGCGGGGTGTTGGCCGGGTAGCCGACCGCCAACATGCCAAGCGGACGATAGGTGCCAGGGACGTCTAATACTGATCTGATCAAGTCGGCGCAGAACAGCGGGGCTGAGATCCATGCGCTGGCGGCACTGTGAGCGGCGAGCGTGACTTGAAAATTTTGGATGGCGGCACCACCCGAAAGCATGAATAGTTCATGTTCAGCATGTTGGCGGCGCCGATCCCCGTAGGTATCGGCCGCAGCAACATCGACAAACGCCACCAGCAACGTGGGTGCTTGTCGTAACAGGGCGTCGCTTTTTTTGAGCCGGCGGGCGATTACTTCTGGCGCGGTGCCGTCTTGAGCGAGATCTTTCTGCCAAGCGGTCGCCATCTGGTCTAACAGGGTTTTACGGGTTGCGTCTGTCAACGTCATGAAATGCCACGGTTGACTGTGATGTGGGGCTGCCACCTGGATGGCGGTGCGCACTGCCGCTTCAATTACCGTGTCGGGCACCGTCTGGTCGGCCTCAAACTGGCGTACAGTCCGCCGCTGGATGAGGCCTTGTTCAATCGCAGTCGGCCCACCGAAGCGAAACAGGTCACGGTCAGCGTCGCGGATAAGTGCCTGCCCGCCGGCGTCAACGGTGGAATCAAATAAGGTGGGGTCAAGGCCACGAATCAGTACAAATGGGGTGCCGCTGGCCTTGTGACGCACCAGATCGGCAGCGCCAGCAAGCGCGTCGGCGATGGCTGCTTCGGTAACGTCGAGCACCTGCCCGTAAAGGTCAGTGGCGCCGCGTTCGTCACGCACCGGACGCATGCCGCTGACACCAAGCGCAACGTCAGTTTGACCCATCCGCCAAGGCCGCCCAAACGTGTCGGTGATGATGACGGCGATATCGGCGTTGTAGCGAGCGAAAAGCGTTTGCCTCAGTGCTGCTGCGGAGCGGTCAGGATCCTCAGGTAGGAGCAGCAGTTGGGTTTGGTCGGCGACGTTTGACGCGTCTAGGCCACCGTTGGCAGCGACAAAGCCATGTTTCGTTCGGGTGATCAGCACATGCGGGGAGTCGGCAACAATTTCGTGGGCATCACGGCGGGCATAGTCGCGACGGACCGCAGTGAGATCACCCGTATCGCGGCTTACGGTGGCTCCTTCGGTGAGGCTTACTACTTTGGATGACACCAACAAAACGTCGCATGGCAAAAGGGTCAGATCGTTTCTTGACAGGGCCGTTTCGATCGCGTCGCCAAGATCGATGCCATAAGCGAACGTGGTTTTGCTTGGCACAGGAATAACGCTGACGCTGTCGGCGGCGCGAGCGAAAGGCTTATGTGCCATAGGTGTGTCCGTCATGCGGGCGAAGCTGCAACGTAGTCTGCAAGTTCAAGACAGCGTGTAGCCAACGCAGCAGCCCGTGCGGGTGTGTCCATCACCGTGTCGGTCGCAATCGTGGTAACACCCGTTTGGGTGATCGTGTCGACGAGCATTTTGTCGCTCGTGTCGATAATCCAGCCGTTCACCAGTCCCTCATACAAGGTGGCGACACCTGCGGCGGTGACCGGCGTGTTGAGTGCGGGCAGCAGGCGGTCAGCCATACCGCGCACGACATTGCCGTTGATGATGGGGGAGACGCCAATAACCGGTGCCGTGGAACGTTTTATGGCGTCGCGGATCCCGGGAATAGTGAGGATGGTGCCAATTGATACGACCGGGTTTGACGGAGCAAAAAGGATCGCATCCGTGTGGATCAAAGCATCCAATACTCCCGGTGCAGGGGTTGCATTGATCGCCCCATGCAATCGAATGTTGGCGACTTGCGCGCGGGCGCGGTCACGCACCCAATATTCCTGAAAGTGCAGGTCATCACCGTCCGTAGTGACGATGCGTGTCTCAACCTTCTGGTCGGTTGCGGGCAGCAGGCGGACCTCGACACCAAAAGCAGCGGTAATCATGGCTGTGGCGGCACTTAAGGGCACCCCGTCGTTGAGCAGCTTGGTTCGGTGTAGGTGCAATGCCAGATCGCGGTCGCCGAGCGTGAACCAGTCGGGGTGGTCAAAACGTGCCAGTTCGTCACGCACCGTGAACTGTTCGTTTGCGCGCCCCCACTGGTTTGTAGGGTTTACAACCCCACCAAGCGTGTAGGTGATTGTGTCCAGGTCAGGACAGACGCGTAAACCGAGCCAGTCAAGGTCGTCGCCGACGTTCACGATCACCGTAATGTCTTTGGGATCTACGACGCGAACAAGGCCATTTAAGAAGCGGGCGCCACCAACGCCTCCCGCTAGCACTGTGATCATCTGTTCACCTTGTGTTGTTACGGTTGCAAGTGCAATCCTAGAGATAGTTCGGGTCGGTAGGTTGTGGCCTGTCACGCCCAGGAGAGATAATGGCAGAGTTCACTCGGGAGATTGCACAGCGCACACTGCCGCGTGCGTTGCATCGAGCCGAAGAGGGACGCAGTTTGTCGGAGGCGGAAGTCGCCGCTTTGTTTAGTGCGCGCGACGATGACCTGACACGTCTTGTGGCGGTTGCCTCACGGGTTCGTGATGCGGCCCCATGGTTTCAGTCTGGCGGGTATGGCCGCGCCCCTGACGGCACTAAGCGGGTGACGTACTCGCGCAAAGTGTTTATTCCGCTCACGCACCTATGCCGGGACACGTGCGGCTACTGCACGTTTGCGACAGCACCGAAAAAACAAATCCCGGCATACCTGTCGATTGATGAAGTGCTGACGATCGCGCGGCAAGGCCAACAGCAAGGTTGCACCGAGGCACTGTTTACGTTGGGAGATCGCCCTGAGCTGCGTTACCCGGCCGCCAAAGAGTGGCTGGATGCGCGCGGCTATGACACCACCCTTGAATATCTTCGGGCAGCCGCGATCGCCGTGATCGAAGAAACAGGGCTGCTGCCTCACTTGAATCCGGGTGTGATGACTTGGGCAGAACTGGCCACCTTAAAACAAGTATCGCCGTCGATGGGGATGATGCTGGAGTCGAGCTCTGAACGTCTGTTGGAACGTGGCCAGGCGCATTTTGGGGCGCCCGATAAAGATCCGACAGTGCGGCTGGAAACAATCGAAAACGCAGGCCGGTTGTCGATCCCATTCACCTCAGGATTGCTGATCGGGATCGGCGAAACGCTGATCGAACGGGCCCAGACGGTGTTTGCGTTGCGCGACGCACACCGCCGTTACGGCCATATCCAGGAAGTGATCGTCCAGAATTTTCGGGCCAAGCCAGGCACGGCAATGCGTGACGCGAAAGAACCCTCCTTAGACGAGTTGTTGGCTGCGATTGCGGTATCGCGGATCGTGCTAGGACCCACCGTTCATCTGCAGGCACCACCGAATCTTTCCGGTGAGGCCTACCCGCGTCTGCTTGAGGCGGGCATCGACGACTGGGGTGGCGTGTCACCTGTGACACCCGATCATGTGAACCCCGAAGCGCCATGGCCTCAACTGGCTCAACTTGCCAAGGCATCCAAGGCAGCAGGTTTCACCCTGACACAACGACTGTGCGTCTACCCCGAGTTTGCGCTCACCCCAGATCCGTGGCTTGCCGGGCGGATGCGTAGCGTCGTTGCGGCCGTGATGGACCCAGCTGGGCTTGCTGTTGCTGACAGTGCACCAACGGGCCAGCCGTGGCAGGACCCAGTCGTGCAGTCGGGCGTTGTGTCTGAAGCAATTACGGCGGTGATTTCCGGCGATGAAGCTGACAGTTCAGCCGCCGATGGGCGAAATGCCCGTTCCGCTTTGCAAGACGATGACGTGCATCGCGCCGTGTTTGGGGACGTGCATGTCATTGCTAATGGGGTGCTAGCTGCCAATGCGCCGCGGATTGAAGCTCTCGCCCGCACGACCATTCGCCGTGACGTTGCCAACGCGTTAGCGAAAGCCCAGTCAGGCACAGTGCTTAATGACGCTGAGGCACTGCTGCTTTTTGACACGACCGGAGTTGAACTTGACGCGTTATCGCAGGCAGCTGATGAGGTGCGCGCGGCGGCTGTCGGGGATGTTGTGACCTTTGTAGTGAATCGCAATCTGAACTTCACCAACGTGTGTTACACGGGTTGCCGGTTCTGCGCTTTTGCGCAGCGTCGAGATGACCCCGATGCCTACATGCTGTCACTCACTCAGATTGCTGACCGGGTGGAAGAAGCCTGGACGCTGGGGGCAACCGAAGTGTGTATGCAAGGTGGAATCCATCCTGATCTGCCTGGCGACTACTATTTTGCCGTGCTTGATGCGGTACGTGAACGGGTGCCGCAGATGCACATTCACGCGTTCTCGCCGATGGAAGTGGTGAACGGAGCAAGCCGGCTTGGCATCTCGGTTGGCGAGTGGTTGACCGAAGCGAAACGGCGTGGGCTTGGGTCGATACCCGGAACTGCTGCCGAGATTCTTGACGATGAGATCCGGTGGGTTTTAACCAAAGGCAAACTGCCCGCAAGCCAGTGGATCGAGGTCATCACCACCGCGCACGAGGTCGGCTTACCGTCCTCATCCACGATGATGTACGGACATGTGGACGAACCGCATCACTGGGTTGCACACATCAAACTGCTTCGTCGCCTGCAGGAACAGACTGGCGGCTTCACCGAGTTTGTGCCGCTGCCGTTTGTGCACCAGTTAGCGCCGATCTATCTGGCTGGGATCGCACGTCCCGGGTCGACCGTTGAAGAAGACCGGCGAGTGCATGCCGTAGCTCGCCTATTGCTGCAAGGCGCGATCGACCATGTGCAGGTCTCTTGGGTGAAGCTTGGACTTGAGCGGGGAGCGCAGATGTTGAACGGTGGCTGTGACGATCTTGGTGGCACGCTAATGGAGGAAACTATTTCGCGGATGGCCGGTTCATCTCACGGTGTGCGTCGATCAGTGGAAGAACTTGGCCAGGCGGCCCGTTCGGTCGGCCGGATCCCAAAGCAGCGCACGACCCTGTATGAGTTCGTTGACGAAGATCAAACCCAAACAAAAAGGCAAACTTTGATAGCCAAGACTTGACCTGACTGCAAAAATCGGTAAAGATGACACCGTTGTAATTACCAGTGTGCAACTTGCGCGATCGAGGAGTTTTCGTGTCGGTGTTGTCCGAACTCACAACTAAGCTTGCCCTCGATGCTGATGACCGTGTTTGGGTGCTTGAAGCTAAATGTTTGGATGCGGATCCCGAAGCGTTTTTCCCGGAAAAGGGTGGATCGACCCGGGAAGCAAAACGCATCTGCACAGCCTGCCCGGTGCGTAACGACTGTCTCGAACATGCGCTGGTCAACGACGAACGCTTCGGTATTTGGGGTGGCCTGTCCGAACGTGAACGCCGTCGGATGAAGCGCTACTCCGCCTAAGCTGTGCCAGTGGCGCCAAGCATCGCCCCGGACGTTCGGTCAGGCTTGATGTAGGGCGCGACGCAGTTTCGCGATAACGTCACCCCAGCCGTGATGACACATTTGTGCATCTGCACCAGTTCGCCCTGCTGTGGGAGGCACAGTTTGAGCACCGCAACGACCTCCACTCCGCTTGTTCGGGTGGTATTGGTGTGCCACAACTCAGGTCGAGACCTAGCGCGAACACTCGCTGCCGTCGATGCGATGCGCTATCCAAATGTGAACTTGACCGTGGTTGACAACGCCAGCGATGACGGAACTACTGCAGAACTGTTGGCACGCTACGGTTCCGAACAGTTGATCATTGCCGAACAAAACGTCGGTTTTGGGCTTGCAGTCGCCTACGCCATCGACGCTGACACGACCACGCCAGATGATCTCGTGCTGCTTTTGCACGACGATCTTGAACTTGCACCAGATGCGCTCGATCTGCTTGTGGACGCACTCACTGCAGATCCACGTTTGGGGGCGGTCGGACCAAAACTGGTGGACTGGCACGACCCAGCCGTACTGCACTCGCTTGGTTGGACAATCGATTTGACCGGCCGAGCTGACAGTGACCTTGATGACAATGAACTCGATCAAGGCCAGCACGATTTGGACAGCACCACTCTCTTTGTGTCCACGGCAGGCATGCTGCTGCGACGCTCCGCCCTTGACGCAATCGGCGGTTTTGACACGCGCTACCTCGCGTTTCGTGACGACCTTGACCTGTGTTGGCGTCTTTGGCTGTACGGCTACGACGTCGAAGTGGTCCCTGGCGCCATCGGTCGCCACCGAGGAACAGCGCAAACAACTGACCGTGACGACAAAAACGTATCGGTGCGTTTCCTCACCGAACGAAACGCCTTAGCGACCCTGCTGAAGAATTATACCCTGAGCCGCCTGCTGCCCGTGTTGGTGCTGTATGCGGTTTTTGGTCTGATAAAAATCACCGGGTTTGTAATGACCCGACGCTTCAGCGACGCCACCGACACCGCCCGTGCATGGGTAGCCAACATCGTGATGCTGCCAGACACATTACGTTTACGCCGTGTCGTCCAACAACGGCGGGTCCGCAGCGACCGAGAGATCTTGGCATTGTTTGGCCGCATCATGCCGCGTCTTCAGTCCTACATCGAAGTGCTCGGTGAATGGATCGGTGGAAGTTCCGATACGACCTCCAAGACGGACATGCCCGTCCCGTTCACCCATCCCGTCGCAAAGCGCGCCTGGTGGCTCCTCACGCCGATTATCAAACGCCCAACCCGCAGCGCATCAGTGGCGCTGGCCGTGCTACTGATTGTTGGACTGTGGCCCCTACTTGAACCCGGCGTGTTACGTGGGGGCGAGTTTGCTCCTTGGCCAACCAACGGCGCCGCATTTTTGTCGGCGTACGCCTCCGGTTGGAATGAAGCCGCCGCGTTTGGCACCAGCCAGTCACCCTCACCCGCACAAGCCGTGTTGGGCTTCCTGCAGCTTCTCGTGTTCAACTCAGCCTACGTAGCCTCACGCCTTGCCCTCGTGCTGCCGGTTGTAATGGCGTGGGTGTTTGCACTGCGGCTCGCACACCAATACTCCCAACGCCGCCCCGCACGCGTCGTTGCCGCCACCGCCTATGTGCTTTCACCGCCACTCATCGCAGCACTGACAGAAGGACGGCTCTCAGCGCTGATTGTGTTTGCTGCACTCCCCGGCCTTGTGCTGGTCGGATTGTCACTGACCCGGCCTCCAACTACCGCAGCAACAGCCTGGCGAAGTGTGGCCGCTGCCGCACTTCTAGGGGCACTCGCTGCCGCGTTTGAACCGTTTGTGCTAGTCGCGTTAGTCGTAGCCGGAGTTGCCACGTTGCTGCTGGCAAGACTGCGGATTACGGACAAGGCATGGCGTCGTGCGCTCACTATCCGCATATCGGTCGCCACCTTGGCACCGTTCGTACTGCTGTTCCCCTGGTCGATCGACGTGTTCACCTCAGGCGCTGCATTCATTGCCGGTGAAAGCTACGACGCAGCCGCATGGCAGTGGATCTTGTTTATGCCTGTCCTTCCTGGGATCAGCGGTGTGGTCGCTGGCATCGGGTTTCTACTGGCCGGTGGGTTGGGGTTTGCATTAGGCGTACAGCGCGCATCTCGCCTGGTGTTCTTCTTGTGGTCGCTAGCCCTGATGGGTGTTGCGCTCGCCTGGATGCTTGACCGTGTTGGTGGCCCAGTCTGGCCAGGTATCGGGCTTTTTATCACCGCAGGCGCCTTTGCAGGACTGTTTGCCGTCGCGTTTGCGAACGCCCAGATTCGTCTGTCACAGCACGCGTTTGGCTGGCGACAGATCGCTGCAGGACTAGCGGCGCTTGGTGTTTCAAGCACTATTTTACTGATGGCTGGCCAACTCATCTGGCACCCGTTGGACGCCTATCACGACACCGAATCGTCGTTGCCGTCTTACATCACAACCGCCGCCGAAACCGAACCGTTTCGGGTCCTTATGCTGCGTCCCGACGAGACCGGCATTGCCTGGGATGTGTCGGCGGGAACCGGCGTAACCATGACGTCCTACGGTGTGCCGTTCAACGATGCAGCACGACGCACGATCGCAGCAGATGTACAAGAACTAGTGCAAAGCACCGACCCGTCAGCAGCGACCCGTCTGGGTGAAGCCGGCGTTCGGTTCATCGTTATCCCCCCCGATGTTGACGATGTTGACTTGCTTGCTGCGTTGTCACGTCAACGCGATGCTGAGCCGCGTCCAGTCACAGCAGGTGCGGTGTATGCGATCACAACCTGGCATCCCTACGCCGTTGTTGGACGTCCCGGCGATGGGCAACAACCAGCGGACTGGCGGTTGTTGCAGCAGCAGGACTCTGGTGTGTTTGTGGGCACAGTTGGCGAAGGTGAGCAGATAAAAATTGCCGAGTTCAACGACGGACTGTGGGCCGCCTCTAACGCGCAAGGCGATACGCGTACCCGCACGGAACCGCTGGTTGCATTCACCAGCCTTGATCCTGGCCAAGTGCGCATCAGCTATCTTGGTGACACTGCCCGCGGTTTGACCGTCGCAGGTCAGCTGTTTGCCTTGCTGCTCACAATCTCACTGGCGCTGCGCCCACCAGAATTCGCACGGTCGTATCCTCACGGACAGCCTCTTGGGGGTCAGCAAACATGATGTGGCGCCGCAACAAACAGATTGAAGGAGTCATAGCTCTGGTGGCAGTTGCCGCAACTGTGCTGATGCTTGACATAGTCGTACCCAACCAAGCGGCGACCGATCCGGCAACTGAACCGGTCGTGGCACTTTCCCCCAGCGGCGGTTCTTGGGTGTGTACGGCCGGGATCGGCGGTGCAGACGCCGTGCTGCGTCCCATCTTTGGTGACGTAGAAGAAGCCGCTGCAGATACGTCTGTGTTGAGCGTAGAGCCTGCCGAGGAAGTGCTCGACGATGAACTGTTCGCTGCAGAAGACGTAACTGACGGTGAATCTGCCGAGGCCTATCTTCCGCAAACTCGCGACGCAGCCGGTGTTGAATTGGTGATTACCCGGCCCGATGCACAGTGGGATGTCATCGGTTCGGTGCTTATCCGCGAATTTGTTGAGGCCGCAGAAGTAAAACGCACGACCTACGAAACCGATGCAGCCAGTGAAATTCGCTACACCGTTACCGATCATGCTGAAGCAACATACGTTGAAGTGTCATGGTCTGGCCCGCCGGTCACTGTGTCGCGCATCTGGACGCTTCCAGGTGACCCGATTCCGGCAACGCTGGCCGGCCCGTGTCAGACAACGAGCGCCTACGGTTTTGTCGCGCCCGGCTTCTCCACGGCAGAAGGCGCCAACGTACGACTGCGCATCGCCAACCCGTATCCGTCCTCAGCATCCGTGTCAGTGGAATTCTTCACCGCAGAGGGCATCCAAGCACCGGCGGTGTTGAGCAACGTAAGCATCTCACCGTTTTCGGTGTATGAGACGGTTGTCAACGATGTGCTGCCCGAACTAACCGACGTCGGCGCCCAGATCGATGTACTCGCCGGTCGGGTTGCCGTTGAAGGCAGCGTGTTCGCTGCAGTTACCGGAGGAGCAACTCGCGGGATGAGTTTGCTGCCGGTGCTGCCACGGGAACGTTCCCTCGTTGAAGAAACCGAAGCTTCTACAGACACGTTCGGTGAACGGCGGTTTGTGCATGCCGCCGCGGCCAGTTTCGACAGTGACGAAACAACGAGTTGGTTGTGGTTGACCAACGTGTCTGACGCTGCCGCACGGGTCGATTTGGTTCTGCATACACCAGACGGGGCAACGCCACCTGAAGGTCTGGCTGAAGTAAGCATTCCCCCTCGGTCAATTCGTCGGATCTTGTTGACTGAAACGTTTCCCGCTGGCGTAACAATCGCCGGATTAAGTGGACGAACCGACAGTCCAGCCGTGTACCTAACCTTGGGAAGCGACCTTGCTGGCGGGGAAGAACCACGCGGCATCGCGTTGCAGGCTGGCCAGTCGCCTGACGCACTGTGGGTCGTTTCTGGCCCACGCAGTGATCGTCGCAGCGAGCGACTGTTGCTTACCAATGTTTCTACGGATGACGTCAGTGTTGACCTGTGGTTTTACGATGGTGAAACCGTAACCGAACCCGAAGAGCTGCAGGCACAGCTCGTTCCCGCCGGTACCAGCAAAGTCATCCTGCTTGACGACTATCTGCGTGCAGGGTTTGGCTTCACCGTGTTTGTTCGGGCGCCCGAAGCCGCTGTGGTGGTAAGTAGCCTTGGCTATACCAGTGGGGCCACCGATGAACATCTGGTGCTTGACTCCGGCATCGGCTCAGAACGTTGGCTGGTGCATACGCCACAGATTCCGATCCGGCATGAGTCGGGTTTGATTCGTGGCTTTGCTGGCCGCGCTGGCTCTTAGCTCCAGCCCAGTTCATCTAGCCGGTCGTCATCGATTCCAAAATGGTGTGCAACTTCGTGCACGACCGTATCGCGTACGAGATGCCACAGGTCATGACGGCTGGTTGCACGCAATTCGTGAGGGCGACGAAAAATCGTGATGTGGTCTGGCAGCATTGGATCGGCGGTATCCCGCTGTGGACGTGGGACACCCTCATATAACCCAAGGAGCAGTTCGTCATCGAACTCGGCTGGCGGCACATCAACGATGCTTATTTGCACGTTGTTGAGCTGTTGTAATAGTTCTTGCGGTAACGACAGCACCGCACTGTGCACGATCCGCCGAAAACTTTGAGGTGTACTCGTACGAAAACCGTCGGTTGGGCGCCGCCGTCGGTCAACGGGGCGCCTGCGATACCGGCCGTGACGTTCAATCATGTGAACTACACCAAATTTGCAAGGTTGACGATGCTTTGCAGGAACGCCGCCGCATCGTAGGCTTTCGTTATGGCTTCTTCCGTATTTTTCGGTGCTTCCCCAGAGAATATCTGGGGTGATCGTCAACGCGCTGTCGACAATGGTTCTGCCATTAAATCCGTCCGGTTATGTTCGCGCCCTACCTGTGGCCAAGTTGCCCACGCAACATTGTCGTTTGACTATGCCACGCAACGTGCAGTGCTCACTCAACTGATTGCCGATCTCACCCCTGAGCTGTATGACCTGTGTGAGACACATGCAGACCGTACGTCACCGCCACGAGGCTGGAAACTCACCGATGAGCGTTATACGCCAGCGACTCAAGGGCGCATCTTTAGCGATGAAGCTGATGCGTTGACGACACTCATCGATGATATGAAGCGGACCCAACGGCCGCGACGGTAACAGCTGTTGTAGCCGGCCAAGTGGTAGGACCGCGGTAATGTGGTGACGGCTTGCGGTAGTTACGGGTTTAATAAAGCCCTGTCAACCCGGCAGGTCCAGACGACTCGATGGCGATGCTGTTGTGGAGGAACCAATGATGTCTACGCTGACACCTGAAGTTTTGCACCAGATCGTAAAAGCGTATGACATCCGCGGTCGTGTTGCGGACGAACTTACGCCCCTGGTGATGCGTGCGCTTGGCAGTGCGACGGCGCGAGTACTCGAAGACCGGCATGCGCCGATCGCGGTGGGCTATGACATGCGCGCATCATCGCCAGAACTTGCGGCAGCATTTTGTGATGGCGTGCGAGACACCGGCCGTGACATCATCGATCTTGGGCTTGTCTCCACCGACATGGTGTGGTTTGCATCCGGCGCGTTGATGGTGGCAGGCGCGATGATTACCGCCAGCCACAACCCACCAAGCGACAACGGCCTGAAACTGTGTCGAGCAGGGGCGAAGCCGGTTTCGATCACGACCGGGCTGGCAGAGATCCGTGATCTGGCGTTGACCCCGACGTTGCCGGTTGCAGGCGCTGCTGCAACTTCACCGCGCGGGGTAATGACTTCCCAAGACATTTATGACCGGTTTGTTGCCCATGTTCGCCATGCCAGTGGATTCGTTGAACCGGTCACCTTCACGGTAGTGGTGGATGCCGGTAACGGTATGGGGGGCTTAGTGTGGCCGTTGGTCAGTGAGGCGTTTGGGATTCCTACCGACCCGCTGTTTTTTGCGCTTGACGGCCAGTTTCCCAACCATCCGGCAAACCCGCTTGAAGAAGCCAATCTGCAGTGGTTACGTGACCGCGTGGTGAGCACCAAAGCAGCAGTAGGGTTTGCGTTTGACGGTGATGCTGACCGTGTGTTTGCGGTGGATGAGCACGGCGAACCGGTGAGCGCGTCAGTGATGGGTGCAGTCCTAGCGCAGTGGATGCTTCGGTCATCATCTGGCGCGACAGTGTTAGCCAACGCGATCACTGCCCGGTGTGTTGAACAAGCAGTAGTTGGCGCTGGCGGACAGCTTCAACGCACCCGGGTGGGCCATTCGTTCATCAAAGCGGATATGGCCAGCACCGGCGCTATCTACGCGGTAGAACATTCGGGTCACCACTATTTTCGGGACCATTTTGGGGCTGATTCTGGTGTCATTGCAGCCGTGATGTTTCTTGTCGCATTAGCTGACAGCGGTCTGTCAGTAAGCGAACTGGTGGCACCTTTTCGTACTGGTGTATCGTTGGGAGAACAAAATTTTACGGTAAGTGATCCGATTGAAGCCATTAAAGCTGTCACCGATTTCTGGCAGTCGCATGCCGAGATTTCGACTCTTGACGGAGTGACCGTCTCGTTTCCCAACGGCTGGTTGAATCTGCGTCCGAGCAACACCGAACCGGTCGTGCGACTCAACATCGAAGCAGACGATGCCCAAACGGTTGCACACTGGCGTACAGAGACACTGCGTGCACTCACAGACGCACACTGCCTACACTCAACCGACGGAGGTCATCATGCTTGATTCACGACTAGTCGATGTGTTGGTGTGTCCGCAGTGTCGCGGAACGGTGGAATATAAACCGCGCCGTAACGTTGTGATCTGTGCGGCCTGCCAACTGCGTTTCCCGGTCAAAGATGACATTCCGGTGATGCTTGTCGCTGAAGCCACTCGATCACGCTAAACCTCACGTTGTCCCCAATGAAACACCGGTAGGGCGGCATAGCGCGGCAAAGTGCGCGATGCTTGCGCATGGATTATCGCTATGCATGTGATGCCTTACTACTTCCGCAACGGTGCGTGTTGTGTCGCCGCCGCGCTTCAGTCGATGTGTGGTGTGCCCGATGCGCGGCAATGATGGCACCGGCACATCGTCGTTGTTATCGTTGTGCTGGTTCGCGTCAAGCCGGGCATGCCTGCTGGTCGACTACCGCACCGATCGACTCCACCACGACCGTGTTTCTTGATTCAGGGCCGTTACGACGCTCGCTTGCAACCGCCACACGCTACGCAGCGGCAGACAGTTGGCGGGCCTTGGCGGCGATGCTTGCTCGGCAGTATCTGCTGCGTGAGGGGAGTGAAACGTTTGTTTATGCCGTTCCGTTGGCGCGACGGGCACAACGCACTCAAGCTTGTGATCAGCGAAAACTGCTGGCCACCACGTTTGCTGCCTTGCTCACCTTGCCCGTGGGTCCGACACTCCCATATCGCCTTCGACGTCACCAGACGACCGGAAGGACTGGAGCTAAACGGTTGTCGGGCTGTCATGTTGTGCTTGTGACCGATGTGATTCACACCGGTCAAAGTGTGTGGGCTGCAGCCCAGTTGTTTCGTGATGAAGCAAGCAAAAGTATCGACGTGGTAGCGATCACTCGACGAGGTGAAGAGCCGTTAGGTCCGCTGATCGGCTGACGGTCAGGACGGTATGCGGCTTGTGCGCCGCCGGCGGCGTACTATTTGTAGTCACCGACAATTACCGTGACCGAAGTGTCGATGTGTAAGCAATGAAGGGTTAGACGCTGTGGCAAATGTGCTTGACAAAATCCTGAGAGCAGGCGAAGGCCGGCAAGCGAAAACGATGCACCAAATCGTTGTTGCGGTAAATGCTCTTGAGCCGGAGATAACTGCGCTAACTGACGAAGAGTTGCGCGCTAAAACCGTGACGTTCCGTCAGCAACTCGCTGACGGGGTGATGCTTGACGACCTGCAGGTCGAAGCGTTTGCGGTGGTGCGCGAAGCGGCTGCGCGGGTGCTTTTAGAGCGCCCCTACGACGTACAGGTTTTCGGTGGTGCCGTGCTGCATGGCAGCAACATCGCGGAGATGCGTACCGGTGAAGGTAAAACCCTCACCTCGACCATGCCGGTGTATCTCAATGCGTTGACGGGTCGCGGCGTGCACGTGGTCACGGTGAACGAGTATCTAGCCAAACGTGACGCGGCATGGATGGGACGTGTACATCAGTTCCTTGGGCTCACCGTCGGGGTTGTGTATTCGGGTCAAAGCAAAGAAGAAAAAGCCGCCGCTTATGCGGCGGACATCACCTACGGGACAAACAACGAGTTTGGGTTCGACTACTTGCGCGACAACATGGCGCTTGAAGTGTCACGCATGGTGCAACGCGGTCACTACATGGCGTTGGTTGACGAAGTCGACTCGATCCTCATCGACGAAGCACGGACCCCGCTGATCATCTCGGGTATGGGCACCCAATCGGCGAAGCTCTATCAGGTGTTTGCCAAACGGGTTGCGCCAAATCTGACTCGCGGCGTTGAAGGCGAACGTCCTGGTGATGCCAGCGGCGATTATGTCGTTGACGAAGCTAAGCGCACCATCGCGATCACTGAAGAAGGGGTGGCCAAGACTGAACGGCTGCTTGGTATCGACAACATGTACGAGTCGGTGAACACACCGCTGATTCATCATCTACAAAACGCCTTAAAAGCAAAAGAGTTGTACCTGCGTGACCGCGAATACATCATTGTCGATAAAGAAGTGCAGATCGTCGATGAGAACACCGGTCGCGTGCTTAGCGGCCGCCGCTACTCCGATGGCCTCCATCAATCGATCGAAGCCAAAGAAGGCGTTCCAGTTAAAGAAGAAAACCAGACACTGGCCACCATCACCCTGCAAAACTATTACCGGACCTATGACAAATTGGCCGGCATGACCGGTACTGCGAAAACCGAAGAAGCCGAGTTTCTTGAGATCTATCGGCTTGGTGTGGTCGAAGTCCCAACGAACCGCGACGTGATCCGTGATGATGCGCCCGACCTAATTTTCAAATCTGAGCCGGCGAAATTTGAGGCGGCAGCCGAAGACATCCTTCAGCGCTATGAACGCGGACAGCCGGTGTTGGTAGGAACCACTTCAGTTGAAAAATCGGAACTGTTGTCCGCGTTACTCACCAAACGTGGTGTGAAACATGAAGTGTTGAACGCCAAGAATCATGCGCGTGAAGCGACCATCGTGGCGCGTGCTGGCCGTTTTGGTGCTGTGACCGTGTCGACCAATATGGCCGGACGTGGTACCGACATCGTGCTTGGTGGGAATGCCGAAGAACTGGCACGTCAGGAAGCTGCTGAACTTGGTCCTGAAGCAACCCGTGAAGAACGTGAAGAGGCGTTTCGTACGGCGTTTGCACGCCTAGAAGATCAGTTTAAAAGGGAAGCTGAACAGGTACGTGCCGCCGGCGGGTTGTATGTGATCGGGACAGAACGGCACGACTCTCGACGGATCGATAACCAGTTGCGAGGACGTTCTGGGCGTCAGGGCGACCCCGGTGAAAGCCGTTTTTATCTCTCCCTTGGCGATGACCTGATGCGCCTGTTTAACCGCGATGCGGTCGAAAAGATCATGACGCGCCTAAAAATTCCTGAAGATGTTCCAATTGAGCATAAGTGGGTCTCAAAAGCAGTCGCCAATGCGCAAGGCCAAGTGGAGAGTCTCAACTTTGAGCGACGCAAAAACGTGTTGAAATATGACGATGTCTTAAATGAACAGCGCAAAGTCGTGTATCGCGAACGACAGCGTCTACTTGCTGGTGATCAGACAATCGTGATGGAATTGGCGCAAGACTATGTCCTTGACACGATGCGGGATCTGGTCGACGAACATTGTGCTGACGGTCAGTTTCCTGAAGACTGGGATCTTGACGGGCTTACCGCCCGCGTGAATGTGCTTTTTGATAGCACGGTCGATTTCGTCGGTGTTGATCTGGAAACGCTTGCCCGCGAAGATCTCGTTGAAACACTCACGACAGATGCGTTACGTGCATATGGCGAACGAGTTCAGCAGGTTGGTGGCGAAGACGTGATGCGCGAGTTAGAACGGCGCGTCATTCTGTCCGTGATTGACCGCAAATGGCGGGACCATCTTTACGAGATGGACTCGTTGCGTGACGGGATCGGTTTGCGTGCGGTGGGTCAACGTGACCCATTAACGGAGTATCAGCGTGAGGCTTACAACTCGTTTGTCGCGATGATGGGTGGAGTGAAAGAAGAAGCAACTGGGTTCTTTTTCCGCGTGCCAGTCGAACAGGTTGTGCTTGACGATGAACAAGATCCCTCACCTGCAGTGGCGGTGAAGGCCGTGCCGTTGGCAGACCCATCTGCTGAGGCAAAACTGTTCTACGGCTCTGCTGATGCTTCATCCAATGGCGAAGAAATGGTGGATCCGCAAGGCCGGACGGTTGTCAAGCGTGACGACGGATCTACGGTACGACGGGTCGCTGCTGGCGAAACGCATGTGGTCGACGACAAGGTCGGCCGTAACGATCCGTGTCCTTGTGGCAGTGGACAAAAATTTAAGCGCTGTCACGGCGCGTAAGGGTGTCGGCATCATCCGCAGCGGCATCAAACGCATCACGTACCTGACCAGGACATGACGCGGTTCGTAACGGTCTTGTCGGCGCTTCAGGACTTGCCAGCTCAGCGACGCGCCACATTCCCTGATGGCGTTCGATACGCACAGTGACTGCAGTGATGCGCCCCGCCCGTTCAACCAGTATGCAAGCTTCGCGCGCATGTGGGTGCGGCGCTTGCATAACCACTCGTTGAATAGTGGTCGGTTGCCAGGTGTCGTGTCGCTGTTTACGAGCCAGCGTCTTGGTGAGGTGCATGCGCGCTGCTGGTGAAAACAACGGTGCAATCTGGGTGTAAGGCCGCCGGCCAGCACAAACGTCGAAGTAGGCTAATACGAGGACCACAACTAGGCGTTTAGGGTCACTATTCGGGGGTCGCGGTGGCGTTTCGCGATAGAGCATGTGTGAACGTTCACTCATCTCAGCACCTTGTTTAGGGGTCCTGTGTGGACTTTTTTGTTTGGAGTTGAGCCGGCAACGACGTAACCATCGGCGGTTTCGTGCAGCAGCACAGCAAGCTCGGTGTCACCGTTTGACGTTCGGTATGTGATTACTGCTAAAGCCGGCCAGTCGGGTGCGCCTAACAGCTCAAGGGCGGTGATATCGCCAAAGCCAGCAGCTTTGAGCGCATCGAGTGCAGGCTCGTGGTCGGTTAGTGGTGTGAGGTGACTGAGGTCGGGCAAGCTAATGGGATCTGGGTCGCTTGGTATTGGGTAGAGCGGTAACGCTGACAGGTCACCGAATTCGTTGGGCACGACAGGAACAGCGATGCGAAAGAGGCCTGTCTTGGTTGCGGTGCGGTATTGCGCGACCACGATGACGATGACAACCGACGGCGAGGTCAGATCGATTTGTTCGATGGCGAGCTGCTCGATAGTGAGGTCGTCAGGTCTCCATGTGGGATCGTGCAGGTACTCGCTGGCCATCATCAGCGCGAACGCTTCAACTGCCGTGCGTTGAGATGCTTCCAGCGCAACAGGGGTGGGTTCAAGTGGAGCCGCCGGGGACGCTGTTGGGGCAGGCTGAGTGGTTTGTGGCGGATCGAGGCGGTCAACCTGCATGTTGTCTGTCGCTGGTTCATTGACGGTGGCAGACGGCTGCATGGTTGGGGCTGGCGCGCTTCGTTGCGTAATAAATACCGCGATGATGACCAGCCAAGGCACGATTGCAACGGTTAAGAGGATGCGTTGGGTGCGTTGGCGGTTGGTAGGTGTTGCATCGTCATCCCAGTTGATCTCCATAGCGACTCTTTTCGGTGGTGGTGAGCGGGCCAGGAGGGGGGCGGTTTGTGAGCCTGACCCGCTTCACTGCCATAGTACTTTACATGTTATTTCATTATATTTTGTATTTCACGACGTGTGGATAAGTGGTTGCGGGCCGGCCGCGTGGACGGACATGACCGGTAGGTGCGCGTTAGGCTTTGCGCTAATGACACCGTCATAAGGACTAAACGTCGTGGATGACGAAAACCGTCGGATTCGCTTCGAATCA
>JBBDST010000010.1:0-9769 GCA_040904765.1 Nitriliruptoraceae bacterium | reverse complement strand
CAGCTAAAGATTGTTGACGACGTGATTCGCTTCAAGACGGTGCGTCCTGAAGTTCGCGTCCGCACCCGAAACTGATCCTCCACGCCGACCATTCACAACAAGTGATTTATTGAAGCGAGGAGTGACACGTGGCGTTTGAGTCAAACTTTATTACGTTCATCGGCAACCTCACCGACGACCCTGAACTGCGTTTTACGCAGGGCGGCGTACCGGTGACGACGTTTCGTATCGCGTCAAACCGCCGGTATAACGACCGCAGCGGTGCCCAGCAGGAAGAAACCACGTTTATGAACGTGAACTGCTGGCGTGACTTGGCCGAAAACGCGGCCGAGTCCTTAAGCAAAGGCGACCGCGTTCTTGTGATCGGTCGCGTACGAGTCCGCAGCTACGAAAACCGTGAAGGTCAGACGGTGTGGACTACCGAAATTGAAGCCGACGAAATCGCACCAAGTCTGCGTTGGGCTCGCGCTTCAGTGTCACGCACCGGAACATCTGGCGGTGGCGCATCGGCACGGTCTGGCGACTCTGCCGCACCAGCACCACCTGCAGACGATGACGTGCCGTTCTAAACCGGTTATCCCAACATCCTTTTTATTCCCGAATCGGCGCCGACGCATCCGTGTCGGCCGCGCCCCTCAAAGGAGCCGCCCATGCCGCCCCGCACCGCAAAACCGAAAGACCGCAACGCCAAGCCCCGTAAGCCAAAGCCGTGTCCGATTTGCCAAGAAGGCATCGAATACATCGACTACAAAGACTTAGGCCTGCTTAAGCCTTTCCTCAACGAACGTGCCAAAATCAAAGCACGGCGCACTGCAGGCACCTGCGCGAAATGCCAGAAGCATCTCGCCGCCGCGGTGAAAAACGCCCGCGAGATGGCGCTGATTCCCTACACGACCCGCTAGGAGACCATGATGAAGGTCATTTTGACCCGTGAAGTTGACCATCTCGGTCTAGCCGGCGATGTTGTTGAGGTTGCAGACGGTTATGGCCGGAACTTCCTCTTGCCTCGCGGCATGGCGATTCTTGCCACGACCGGTGCGATGAAACAGGCTGAAGGTTTGCTGCGTTCACGCAAAGCTCAGGAAGCCAAGACGTTTGCTGGCGCCGAAGCAGCCAAAGACGCGCTCGAGTCCCGCTCGTTGCGTATTTTGGCGCGCGTCGATGATCGTGGCGGTTTGTACGGTTCCGTCAACGTGGCCGAGATTTATCGGGTGCTGAAAGAACGTGGCCATGCGATCGAACGCAAACGCATTGTGTTGCGTGCGCCGATTAAAGAGATCGGATCGTACGAAGTTGAGGTGCGCGTGCATCCGCAAGTCACGGCGGTTGTTAGCGTCGAAGTTGCCGACGAAGAAGGCAAAGTGACCCAGGTTGGTGGCAACGTAGAAGCCCCGGCACCGCTCAACACTGACGCCACCGCGCCAGACATGGACACAACAGATGTGCTGGTAGCAGAAGCGATTGCCGCAGTTGAAGCGGTTGAAAGTGACGCGGCAAGCGACACGTCAAAAGCAACGGTAAACGAGTAGTTCAGGAGACGACAGTGTCGGCTAAAAGCAGTCAGCTTCGTGTTGACGTCTTGCCGCCGATCTGTAGTCACCCAAACAGGAGGCGCGGCAGATGAGCGATCGTATGCCGCCGCCAGCCAACAGTGGACCGGCAATCGCGATGCGTGTGCCGCCCCATTCGCTCGAGGCAGAAGTGTCCGTGCTTGGCGCAGCAATGCTGTCGCGAGCCGCCGCATCGGATGCCGTTGAGTTCCTGCGAGTTGACGATTTTTATCGTAACGCACACCGTGTCGTGTTCGAAGCCGTACAACAGCTCACTGCCACCGGCGAACCGGTTGACACCGTCACCGTCACCGAATGGCTGGCGCGCCATGACCGTTTAGATGAAGTCGGCGGCCCGTCGGGTGTGCACGAACTTACCGTTGCCGTGCCAACGGCTGCCAACGCAGCCTATTATGCGCGGATTGTGCGCGAAAAGGCGTTGCTTCGACGGCTGATTGACGCCGGAACAGCGGTCGTCAAGCTCGGTTACGAATCAACCGATGAAGCTGAACAGGTTGTTGACCGCGCCGAATCGATGATTTATGACGTTGCGCAAAGCAACACCACAAGCGAATATGCGCGCCTTGGCGAACTGCTGAACGCCTCGTTTGAACAGCTTGAAAAACTTGCGGAGCAAAACTCGGAAATCACCGGCCTTGCGACCGGCTTTGACGATCTTGACCGGCTTACGGCAGGACTTCAACCCCAAAACTTGGTGATTGTTGCCGCTCGACCTGCGATGGGTAAATCCAGTCTCGCGCTGGGAGTAACCCATTTTGTGACTGCACGGCTTGGGGTACCAGCCATCCTGTTCAGCCTTGAAATGTCAAAACTTGAGATCGTCAACCGGCTGCTCTCGTCAGAAGCCCGGATTGACTCGTCACGGATCCGTACCGGTCGGCTCGATGACGCCGACTGGCGCAAACTTGGCGACGCACTTGGTGCCCTGGCTGAAGCGCCACTGTTTATCGATGACACTCCTTCGATCACACTGATGGAGATCCGGGCAAAATGTCGCCGATTGAAACAAAAACATGGGCTTGGGTTGGTGGTTATCGACTATCTGCAGTTGATGCAGTCACCGCGCCGAACCGAATCACGGCAACAAGAAGTGGCGGAAATTTCGCGAGGCTTGAAGATGCTGGCCAAAGAACTGGACGTGCCGGTAATGGCGCTATCGCAGTTGTCACGTCAACCTGAGTCACGTACCGACAAACGGCCACAGCTAGCCGACCTGCGTGAATCGGGTTCGATCGAACAAGATGCCGACATTGTCGCATTCATCTACCGCGATGAGGTGTATGACGAAGACACGCCAGATCGAGGCATTGCGGAGCTGATTCTGGCCAAGCACCGTAACGGCCCAACGGGCATCGTTCGTCTGGCATTTCTTGACCATCTCACGAAGTTTGCCAATCTTGCCCGGGGTGGGTCCGTGCACAACTCGTCAGGCCCACCGCCACCAAACGCGCCAACACCGGTATAGCCTGCAATGGGCTTGTTTTGCCCAGCGCGTGTGCGCCCTAGTTGGACACGGGCGGTTGCGGGTCGTCGCACCGGATTGGGTTGGCACCATCAGCTCCGTGGAAGACGACTTCACCGTCGGGAGAGGCAATGGTGATTCGGTAGCCGGGCACGAGCGCTTGCGTATATATCCCGCCTGGTTCAGGGCAGCCAAGCGCCCCGTCTGGCCATGTCACCGGCTCGGCGCTGGTCACAGTCAGATCCTCTGCGTTGAACCCATCGGCGACAAGAGCAGCGACTGCTTGGCTTGAGGCGTCCAGAAACTGCGCATGGACAACGCTGCCCGACGCGACGTCGCCCGTATCGTTGGTGCATGACGTCAGTATCGTCGCACCGGCAAACATCGCAATAACCGTGTTGCGGAGCAAGCGTTTCATGACAATTCTTTCGTGTTCGTGCGGGCGGGAAGCAATAATTATTCACCGTACACTCGATGTGCGCAACAGTCGAAAGGGTCGCGGTGGGCGAGACGTCATGGGCGTTTTTGCTGGTGGGAAGTTTCGCAGCTGTAGGTGCTGCGATGGCGGTAGGAACACTCGGAGCTTTAGTGCGCTATCACCGTACCGGAGAGTTTCCCAACGCAAACGCCGAACAGGCTCCGGCACGAACCGTGTTGAAACTGTGGGTACGCGTGGGCGTAGGTGTTGCCCTGGCGGTGCTTGGCGTAGCGATGCTGTTGCGTTCGGGGCTGTTATGACCGACGGGAATAATCGGCCGTGCTCGAGCGTTCCCTTAAGAGGCGTACCTACTTGTACGCGTAAACCCTGTTACGAAAGCGAAAACTGTGGCAACTGTAGATCTCACTCAAGAAACGTTTAAAGACACGGTCGACAACAACGGCATCGTGCTCGTTGACTTTTGGGCATCATGGTGTGGCCCGTGCCAGTCGTTCGCACCGGTTTACGACCGTGTGTCAGAAGAGCATCAAGATGTTGTGTTCGCCAAAGTAGACACCGAAGCGCAGCAGGAACTTGCGGCAGCGTTTGCGATCCGGTCTATTCCAACACTGATGGCGTTTCGCGACAACGTGCTGCTGTTCAATCAGGCTGGGGCGCTGCCACAAGCATCCCTAGAGGACCTGATCGAACAGATTAAAGATATTGATATGGAAGAGATTCGCCGCCAGATGGCGGCTGAAGAGAACGCCGATCACGACCACTAATCGCGCGCCGACTGTGCTATTCCGCGCGTTAGCGCATCAATGAGGTACGGACGAAGTGCTTGCGGTTGGACAATATGGTCCACCGATCCGACCCTCTGCGCCCGTTCAATCGAATGGACCGTGTCGAACTCGTGAGCGAGCTCACCGAGCTTCTCGGTACGCACATCGCGGCGGATCGTGTCGAGCGCCGTACGGCTTTCGGCAATCTGACCGGCGGGGGCAGATTGTAACGCTGCACGTGCGGCAACAACCCGCGGATCGTCATCGGTGCGCCGGTTCACTTCGGCTGCAAACACGACGGCAGCAGCCGGAGGGCCTCCAATCACCGACGCATGCGAGCCAGTGAGGGCAGCCACCTCTAACTGCGGATTCAACGCCTTGGAGAAGACGACAAACGCCCCGCCGTGGTAACGCGAAATCACCACAAACACGATCGGTCCGTCAAAGTTCACGACGGCTCGTCCGATCTCGGCTCCATATTCGAGTTGCAGTTCACGCAGCGACTCGGGTGAGCCGTCAAAGCCGGACAGGTTTGCCAAGATCACTGCAGGGCGCACCCCACTGGCGGCGTTCAATGCACGAGCCAGTTTTTTTGACGCACGTGGGAACAGCGTGCCGGCCGTGAACTGTTCGGGACCGTCGGCAGGCAGCACACCACGGCGGGCAAGCGGATGCGATTCGATACCGATCAACGTGACTGGCATGCCTCCGATGTGCGCGTCATACACGACCGTCATTTCGGCGTCAGCCATGTCGTGCCACCGTTCTAGTGGCGCATGGTCTTGGTCGCGTGCGGCGTTTAGCACGGTGCGGATATCGAACGGTTTTTTGCGGCCAGGGTTGGTGTCTTCTGCAAAGATTTCACCCACCGTAGTAAAGCCAAACGCCGGCAGATCATGCGGATAGTGTGAAATATCCCGTTCAGCAGGGTCAGTCGTTACCGCAAGACGGGGGTAGCGTTCGCTGCCTGCTCGATAACTGTGGGCATAATGGGTAAACAGCACCCGGCAGGCTCCTTCAAGGTCTGGCGCCCAGTACTGCGCCTGACCGTTAGGACCCATCACCCGGTCATACCCACCGATACCGAAGTTGTCTTCAGCCGACACTCCACCGGAGTAGTCGAGCGCCTGTTTGCCGGTGAGCACCATCGCCGAATCGGGCGTCATCACTAGGATGCCTTTGGTGTGCATCAGCATGGTCGCCTCGGCATTCCAGTACGGCTGACCGCCGACGTTGATACCTGCCACGATTACGTTAATTTCGTGACCGGCTTGCGTAAACGTGACGATGCGGCGCAACACCCGGGCGATCCAGTCCATGTTTTCGGTTCCGGAGTCCATGGCAATGCGCGCACCTGATGACACGGCGAACCACTCGACCGGTGCGCCAAGTTCCCCGGCTAGATCTAGTGCGGCGAGGATTCGTTTCCCTTCGCCTTCACCGATTGACCCAAGTCCTCGAGTCGGGTCACCAAGGATTGCCACGCGCGTCATCCCTTCGGGATAACGCAACGTTGGTGTGGTAACAACTCCTACGACAACCCCGGCACGGTTTTGTGCGTACGGGCGGCTGATGGGCTGCAACTCGTCGTTTGCGGTCAGGTCATACTCGACAAACGTGCCGATGGTCTCGGGTGTGTCGGGACTTTGCAGCAGCAGCGGAATGAGCGCATACGGGTACACGCTGCCACGTTGCCGGGCCCGAATAACTTTGCGGGCCAGCTCATCAATCGGTTCGAGCGGTTCGGTTGGTGGGGCCGTGATTTGGAATGTGAAGCCTTGCCCTGGTGGACGCGACAGGCGGGCAGTGACTGTCTGTGGTTGCCCTTTAGTCTGCGCAACCCGTGCTTGGACGGTGACCTGCTCGATGCCAAGCCCGTCGGTGGTTGCTGCAAGACGACGGATCACCGGCGTGAGTTCACTTATCGGCGCATCAACCACCGGCCAGATCGTCAAAATGACGCGGTTCCAGTCTGGCATCGTGTCGGGTGTAAATGTTGCCCGGGCTCGGCGAATCTCTCCGAGGCATGACGCAAGCACCTCTTCGAGTTCTGGCAAAGCGCTGATGTTGTCTTGGGCGTCACGGTTGGGGGTGAGGTCACGAACTTCAGCCAGTGCGAAGAGACGCGAATCGTCCGGAAAATCGTGCGCCACCCCATTAAACAGGTAGACCCCGTTTTCTTGGGTAGGAAGCCGACTCAGATCAAACTTTTCAAACCGCCACAGGTTTAAACGGCTGGCAATCAGCGGATGGATACCACGCAGGTAGCGGCGTTCAACGTAACCGTCAGGTGTTCGACCAAATGTCAGATGTTCTACCGCCGGACGTTCCAACGAGTCGACGTCGTCACCTGGCGTGACCGTGACTGAAACGGTGATCCGTCGCAACGTTGCCGGCAAGTTCACCGCATTCAAATCAGCTTCTAAACCGGCGGCTAATAGATCAAGGGCAGTGGGGGCGTCAGACCAGGTGACATACACATCAGCGACACAGCGGCCCTCGCCAAGCCCGTCGACAGCAGCGAAACGTCCGACGGTTGCAAACGCGTCAGCTAAATCATCGGCAGTTGCCGATACAGCAATGACAAGCCCGTCGCCGCGCGCGTCGGTGACCTCGGCTACAACCACGTCACGATCGGTGTCATGGCTAGTGGTGATCTGGTTGATACTGCGGCTGCGGTAATACCGGCGGGTGAGCAGTTCAAGCATTGACGCCAGCTCACCGCCGTGCAACTGATGGTCGGCGAGTAATCCAAGCATCGAATCGGGTGATGCGACGAGCTGTTCCATGACCGTGTCACGAGCTGGACCGGTGAGCCGTGCGAGCTCTTTTACGCCGTCACGAATTTTGGCATAGCTGGCATCGCGTTGCGCTTCGATGCGTGGCTGGTCAAAGCAGCGGTAGCGAGCACGGCGAGCCAAATCGCCGATCGCCGGGTAGCGAACCCGGGTTGCAACGATCACCCGGTTCAGGGTGTCGCGTAACTGTTCGGCCAGCGTGTCGTCGTTTGGTCGAGGGGTAGACAGGCGTCGTTCAAGCAGATGCAAAATGGCAGGAAGCGCTGTGGTCGCACGCTGCTGGGCCAGATACACCCGAAAGAGGGCGTGTTCTAACACGTCGGTGCGCTCAAGTTCGGTGACGTGGTACTGCTGCAACACTTGGCGAAGTTTGGTCACAAACGAGTCGGGCAGACTGTCGGCGGCAACATCGAGTGTGCGCAGGTAGGCATGCAGGTATTCGCGGGCACTATGCGTGTCAGTCGCGTCATCCTCATCGCCAAGCCTGCGGTTACGTGACAGTGACGCGATGTCGGCAAAGGCCCGCAATACGCGCAGTTCTGCGGCGAGCAGT
Source organism: Nitriliruptoraceae bacterium (assembly GCA_040904765.1). Classification (GTDB taxonomy): domain Bacteria; phylum Actinomycetota; class Nitriliruptoria; order Nitriliruptorales; family Nitriliruptoraceae; genus JBBDST01. Next base: position 2,182 of record JBBDST010000010.1, on the reverse strand, counting down.
TCGTCTGTCAACGGAGCTTGCGACAGCACAGTCAAATAATGACTGACTCGGTCAAGGGGCACGTCATAGCCCAAGACCAGACGGCGCAGGCTGTTCACCGTAGCTGTCACATCTTGAGCGCCAGGACCGTCTAGGCCTGCCAGCGCGTCAAAGCTGATGTTTGCTTCGGTGGGTGCCGCATCGTCATTACTTTGCGCATCAATACGGGCCAGCGGAGACCCGCCATCAAGCTGGGTGCTTTTCGAGGCGTACACCTCAGAGACAACGCCACTAAACGGAGCGGCGATACGCGTCTCCATTTTCATGCTTTCGATCACTGCGATGGTGGCGCCTGCTTCAATCGCATCGCCGGCAGCGACCAGCATCGAGACGACCACGCTTGGGCCTGGTGTGCGGACCAAACCGGCATCGTCATGTGACACGCGATGGGGGACACCATCAACTTCGACCAGCAGATCCGCACCTTGACGCAACGAAACGACTCGAAAGCGGCGGTTTTCAATTTCGATGCGACGTTCAAACGTGCTCAGTTTGTCGACGGTGACAAGCACCCGTAACCCGTCATGATCTATGAGGTAGCGGTTTGGTCCGGTGCAGGACACGTTGAAGCGATAGGCCGCCCCGGCGATCCGGAGATCGACTGCCCGCACCGGTTCAAATGCGGTGTGAGGGCGTCCTCGAGCTGCTGCGGCAAGAAACAGGTCAAGTTCGCGGCGTGCATCAGCGTCATACGCGTCGATAGCTCCGACCATCAGTGCGACGTCACTGTGTGCCTTGGAACGGAACGCGTCGTCGGCTGTGAGCCGGTCAAGCCATTTGGTGTCAAACGTGCCGGCAACAACGACCGGATGGTCGATCAACGTGGACAAAAACGCCCGGTTGGTGGTGCCCCCTTCGATCAGCACGGTCGTTTGCGCCAATGCACGGCGCATACGCCGTAACGCCTGACCGCGGGTGGTGCCATAGGCGATCACTTTGGCGATCATAGAGTCAAAATCGGGCGGGATGTGATCGCCTTCACTTACGCCCGTATCAATGCGCAATCCTGGCCCGACCGGGATGCTGAACCGTTCGATACGTCCACTTGCAGGTGCGAAACCACGGTCAGGATCTTCGGCGTTGAGACGCACTTCGATGGCGTGACCCAATGCCGGGGGTGGGGTTGGGTCAGGCAGTGGCTGGCCGCTGGCGACGTGAAGTTGTAAGGCGACAAGATCCAGACCGGTGGTGATTTCGGTGACGGGATGTTCAACCTGCAGACGGGTGTTTACTTCCAGAAAAGCAAACACGTCCTGGTCGGGCTGGTAAAGAAATTCGACCGTTCCTGCCCCGACGTAGTTGACGTCACGGGCCAACTGGCAGGCGGCCCGTTTCAGTTCTTCCACATGGGTGCCACTCAGTGCAGTTGAGGCAGATTCCTCGATGACTTTCTGGTTGCGACGTTGCAGGGAACAGTCACGCACACCCGGAGCCCATACAGTGCCAAAAGCATCGGCGATGATCTGCACTTCGACATGGCGTGCGTCAGTGACAACCCGTTCCATAAACAGCGTGCCGTCGCCAAAGGCCCGTTCGGCTTCAGCTTGCGCGCGACTGAACGCTTCGTCAATTTCGGCAGGTTTGGTGACCATGCGGATGCCGCGTCCACCACCACCGGCGCTGGCTTTAATCATCAGCGGATAGCCGATGTGTTCGGCGTGACGATGGGCATCTACCGGGTCAGTAACGGCACCGTTTGACCAGGCGGCGACGGGAACGCCGGCCTTTTCGGCGAGAAGTTTCGCACCGATCTTGTCACCCAAAGCACGCATGACGTCTGCTGACGGGCCGATAAAGGTGACACCAAGCGAGTCGCATAATTCAGCAAAACCGGGATGTTCAGCAACAAAACCCCAGCCGACCCAGGCTGCATCGGCTTGAGATTCACGCAACGCGTCTGCCAGCACGGCATAGTCAAGATAGGGGCTTTTTGTTGCTGCCGGTTCGCCTGGGCCAGGACCGATACGAAACGCCTCGTCGGCTTCACGCACGAACATGGCGTGACGTTCAGCCTGCGTGTAAAGCGCGATGGTGCGGGGGCGTGGCGCACCGTCAGTGTCGAGTTCACGGACCGCATGGATAAGGCGAACCGCCGGTTCGCCCCGGTTGATGATTGCGATGCGGCTAAACACGCAGCTACTCC
>JBBDST010000009.1:0-51913 GCA_040904765.1 Nitriliruptoraceae bacterium | reverse complement strand
TGGACCAGAACCAGTCGTGTTACCGATTACACCACCCCCGAAAGGTGATTTCGCTACGCCGTACGCAGCGCGTGCGTCAGGTAAGGATAGCCCGAAGCACCACTAAGGTAGGCGAGTGTGGACGTGTCGTGCAAAAGCCAAGCTGTCGTGCAGGTTAACCGGCGAGCGTTAACGCATGGTTTAACCGTTTGCGCGACACCTCACGGCCCAGAAGTTCGAGCGTGTCAAATAACGGTGGGCTGACGGTAGTACCGGTAACAGCAACGCGAACTGGCTGTGCCAATTTCCCAAAACCCATCCCGAGCTCTTGAGCGGTAGCACGAAGGGCGGCTTCAAGTGCTTCGGCATCCCATGAAACCTCAGCGAGGGCTGCCGTGACGGTTTCAAGGACTGCGCCAGTGCCTTCTTTGGCTAACACTTTGGCAACACTGGCAGGGTCATAGGTGACCACATCGCTAAGAAAGGGCGGGGCATACTGCAGGACTTCGTCAAGCTGTTGCATGCGTTCTTGCACCAGCGGCACGAGCTTGCGTACAACCTGGCGTTCGTCGTCTGATGGCGGGTTTTTGATCAGCGGAATGATGTCGGGCGAGTCAGCTCCAGAAAGTTGTGCCAGTAGCCGCTCAGCTAATTCATCTTGTCCTAAGCCGCGGATCCGTTCACCGTTGAACGCGGCCAGTTTGTCGACGTCAAACGCAGCGGCTGAACGACCAACCGCATTGAGGTCAAACTCGGCGATGAGTTCGTCATCGTTTAAACGTTCACGACCATCTTTGGGGGCCCAGCCGAGCAACGCCAGATAGTTGCGGAGCGTTTCGGGCAGAAAACCGTGCTTACGAAATTCTTGCAAGGCGACTGAACCGTGCCGTTTGGAAAGTTTTTTACGGTCCATACCAACAACCATCGGCAGATGGGCGAATACACGCGGCGGTTCCCAATCGGCTTCGCGGGCTGGAAAGTTGACGGCTGCGAGCGCGTCGTCAATCAGTCCGTCTTTGACCAGCAGGTCATACAGCACGATTTGACGAGGGGTGACAGACAATAGGTCTTCGCCACGACAGATCAACGACACGCCTTGCGCAACATCGTCAGTTGCGTTTGCCAGCGGGTAGGTCGCAGAACCATCAGAACGTATAATCACCGGATCGGCAATGTTTTCCCACTGGAACGTGATTTCACCACGCACTAGGTCGTTGACGATGACTTGGCCGGTGTCTGGTGTACGCAGCCGCAACGAATAGGTGCGGCCTTCTTGCGCATAGGCAGCCAACTCGTCTTCGCTGTGGGCAAACTGAGCTGCTTTCACGACCGGCGGGTTGCCATCAGCGCTCGTTCGCATACTGGCACGCCAGGCGTCAAGTTCTTCACTGGTGCGATAGTCGCGATAAACATCATGGCGTGCTTCAAGGCGCTGTGCAACTGCCTGATACAGCACGTGCCGTTCCGACTGGCGGTATGGACCATACGCCCCACGGCTGTCAAGCGTGCCATCGGCAGCAAACGTCGGCCCTTCATCCCAGTCAAGTCCGATCCATTCAAGCGCTTCCATCATGGAACGCATCGACTCTTCGGTCGCGCGAGTCGCATCCGTGTCTTCGATGCGGAAAATGAACGTGCCAGCGTGCTGACGTGCCACCAGCCAGTTATACAGGGCAGCACGGACACTGCCGACATGCAGCCAGCCGGACGGCGCGGGGCAGAAACGGACACGGACAGGGGATGTAAGAGGCTTCTCAGCCACAGGGCACCTCAACGTATGTGTGACAACTACAGGATGGAATCAGGCGTGTAGGCGACAGCTGCCGGATGGCGTGCAGCCAGCGTTTCGACCTGTTTTGCAAAAGTCTCAACTTGCGTGCCGGCGTTGCCGATAAAGCCGGCCGTATCATCCAGCAGTGCCTTTAGCTGGACCGCATCAAGTGGAATCCGCGGATCGTTGGCAAGCTGGTCCATCAGCGGGTTTTCACGCGAGCCGGTGTCGCGCATCGACAGTGCGGCAGCAACCGCATGTTCTTTGATTACTTCGTGGGCAATCTCTCGCCCAACACCGTGACGAACAGATGCCATCAAAATTTTGGTGGTCGCCAAAAACGGCAGAGTGCGTTCAAGCTCGTTGGCGATTACGGCAGGAAACGCACCGAACTCGTCAAGGACCGTCAGAAACGTTTCGAACAGGCCATCGGCAGCGAAGAACGCGTCAGGGAGCGCTATTCGACGCACAACCGAGCAAGACACGTCCCCTTCGTTCCACTGGGAGCCGCTTAACGACGACACCATCGTGAGATAGCCGCCAAGGATCGTATTGAACCCGACGACCCGTTCGCACGAGCGGGCATTCATCTTGTGTGGCATTGCCGATGAACCGACTTGGCCGGCTTTGAATCCTTCGGTGACGAGGTCATGTCCAGCCATCAGCCGGATAGTTGTGGCAAGACTTGATGGGCCGGCCGCGGTGTGGACGAGCTGGCTTACGACCGCAAAATCAAGCGAGCGTGGATAGACCTGACCGACGTTTTCTAACACTTGACTAAAGCCAAGATGGGTTGCGATGCGGGCTTCAAGCGCCGCTACCGCATCGGTTGAGCCGAGCAGATCAACAAGGTCTTGTTGCGTACCAACTGGGCCTTTAAGCCCACGCAGCGGATAGCGAGCAAGTAAATCTTCAAGTGCGAGGGTTGCCTGCAGTAATTCTTCGCCGGCGTTGGCAAAACGTTTTCCAAGGGTGGTCGCCTGGGCTGGCACGTTGTGGCTGCGAGCGGTCAGCACGGTGTCGCTGTACAACGCAGCCAAGGAAGACAATCGCACAAGTGCGGCGACCGAGCGGGCCAGTATCAGTTCCAGTGCGCGCCTGACCTGCAACTGTTCGACATTTTCGGTCAAGTCCCGACTGGTCATGCCTTTGTGGATTTCTTCATATCCAGCGAGCGCACAAAATTCTTCGATGCGTGCTTTCACATCGTGGCGAGTGACTTGTTCACGCGCAGCGATCGAGGAAAGATCGACGTTTTCGACTTGAGCCGCGTACGCGCCGATCGCGTCATTACTGATCGCAACACCAGCATCTTGCTGCGCTTTTAAGACAGCGAGCCACAGTTCGCGTTCAAGAATTACCTTGCCGCGTGGGCTAAAAATGTCACGCATGGCCCCACTGGCGTAACGTGACGCGAGAACGTTAGGGATCTGATCCACCAAGACTCTTTCGACGATCTAGTGAGGTTACTGGGCAGCGTTGCGGTCAATCACCGGGTTTTCGAGGACGCCAATCCCGTCAATTTCGACCCGCACCGTGTCTCCCGGGTTGAGTCGGCCCACACCTGACGGGGTGCCAGTCAAAATGACGTCGCCTGGCAGCAGGGTGACCACCTGAGAGATCTCGCTTACGATCCGTGGAAGGTTAAAAATCAGGTCATTCGTGTTGCCGTTTTGGCGCAGTTCGCCATTGACGCTTAAGCGAATCGGAGTGTTGGCATAGTCAAGGTCGGTGACGATTGCTGGACCCAACGGCAGGAACGTGTCGAAACATTTGCCGCGGAACCATTGGCTTTCGCTGCGCTGAAAATCACGTGCCGAAACGTCATTCGCGGCCGTGTAGCCAAACACACCCGCCATCGCTGTCACTTCATCGACTCGGTGCATGAGCGCGCCGATAATGACGGCGAGTTCAGCTTCGTGGTCTACTTCGTCTGACAGATCAGTTGGCAGCGCAATAGCGTCGTTTGGGCCGATGATGGTCGATGACGGTTTCAAAAAGATCAGCGGCATCGTCGGCAGTTCCATCTGCATCTCTTTGGCGTGGGTCGCATAGTTCGTGCCGACACACACGACTTTGGAGGGGATTACTGGAGCCAGTAGTCGTACGCCTGTCAGATGAACACGTTCGCCTGTGGGCCGGTAGTCGGTGAACGGGTGTGGTGTGATGACCGCAATTTCAGTCCCATCAACAACCCCGTAGGTTGGTGTCTCGTCGTGAACGAAGCGAACAAACTTTGGCATTGTCTCCCCTTTTAGTCATACATCAGCACCCAAGTGTAGATGTCGGACACGGCTTGCCATGCGGCTTCGTGAACGTCAGTGTGCATTCCGTCAGCGACACAGTCTTGGCCGTCGCAGACTAAACGCACCACCACATGGGTGACAGGTTCAGCGCCCAGACCGCTTTCGAGCAGCACAGTGCTAGTTGCGACGGTACGTACGTTAGCGATTTTTGTTGCGGTGCTGACAGTTGCGTCTTGATAGGCCCCGACGAGTGCTTCAACCTGATCGCCATGGTGCGCAGTCCCGGTCGTGTGTGTTCCGTTGGGCCACTGCAGGGTCACCGTCACGTGTAGCGTGCCGTCATCTTGTGGTAGGCAGGACACCTGCCGGGTCAGAAACGGTGCCGTTGTATCAGTCAATAGCCCGTAGCGACGTGCTTGAGCAAGGCCGGCTGTCACGTCAACCGTGTCGAGATCGGTTGCGACAGGGGTATGAAGTTTCATTAGTGTCTCCTTGGCCATCGAGTGATGGGTATGGGGTGAACCAAGGAGCGAAAGACAGTTCGGCACACAGGATGCCAAGCTGCTTCCGCAGCTTGGCATCCGCCAGCTACGGAAGCAGGCGAATAATAATGACGACGCGACAACCCACGGCAGTGTCTGCCGTGGAAGTGCTCATGTTGTGCGCCACTGAACTGCTTTCTTTGTTTCCACACGCCCGTTGGATGCGGCCGCGCTTTGGTAAGCCTAAAGGCTGCTCTGAGGCCGTGTCAATCGACTTACACCATCAAATCGTCATCCAGTCGGTAACCGACCTGCAACGTCACTTGTGTGTGCTGTGGCTCGCCGTCTTTGATCCAGCCACGAATTTCGGTCACTTCGAACCATTCGAGCCGTTGACCGCTTGCGCTTGCTTTCGTGATAGCGCCACGGATCGCCGCATCGACGCCGTCACGGCTTGAACCAACCAGTTCAATCTTTCGGTAGACATTTGACACAATGATTCCTTCAACTAGAGATCAGGGGTTTTGGGACGGTTTAGATTCCGGCGTCGATCAATGCGACATAGGCGTCACCAACGTCGCTGGTGGTGTAGCTCGATCCGTCAGGGACTCGGCCGTTACGGTCTGCCAGCAGCGCCGCTGTGGCTCGATCAACGGTAGCTGCAGCGTCCGTTTCGCCAAGGAATGCCAACATCTGGCCAAGGCTCATGATGGCAGCAACCGGATCGGCTTTAGCTTGCCCGGTGATGTCGGGGGCTGAACCATGAATCGGTTCAAATAGTGACGGAGCGTTGCGGCTCGGGTCAAGGTTCGCGCTAGCGGCAAGACCGATACCGCCTTGAACTCCGGCAGCAACATCGGTGATGATGTCACCAAACAGGTTGTCGGTCACCACCACATCGAAACGTTGCGGCTGCGTAATAAAATACAGGCAGGCAGCATCAACATGCACATATTCGCGTTCTATTTCAGGGAAGTCGGCGTCACCGATCTCGTTGAATGCACGCATCCACATATCTCCGGCAAACGACAACACGTTCGTTTTATGCACCAGGGTGATGCGCTGTTTGCGGGTCGCTGCCAACGCGAAGGCGTACCGTAACGTCCGTTCAGCGCCGCGACGAGTGTTCAAACTTTCTTGAGTGGCGACTTCATGTGGGGTGCCGCGGTACACGACGCCGCCAGCACCGGCATACAAACCTTCCGTGTTTTCGCGCACAACAACAAAGTTGCAGTCTTCCGGGGTAAGCCCGGCAATTGGCGATTTCACGCCCGGGTAAAGCTTGACGGGCCGCAGGTTGATGTACTGGTCAAGGGCGAACCGCAAACGCAGCAACAGGCCCCGTTCAAGCACACCTGGCGGCACACCAGGGGCGCCAACCGCACCCACAAAAAGGGCGTCATAGCCGCGCAACTCTTCGAGGGTTTCGTCGTTCAACACCTCACCGGTGGCGGCGTAACGCCGCCCGCCAAGGTCATAGGCCACACGTTCGGTTGTAAACCCGTGCAAGCCTTCGAGACGGTCGAGCACCTTGAGTGCTTCGGCGATGACTTCAGGGCCGATGCCATCGCCATCGAGGATTGCGATCCGGTGTGCCACGGTGTCTCCTTCAGTTTTACCCAGTGTGATGTCAGTGCTGCGGTGGCGCAAGATCCCCGCGGCGTGTCCGTTGGCATCATAGGCTTTCGCTCAGTGCTTCACCGTCTGCAACCCTACGGGATCCCCATGTCTCAATTTCCGCCCCCTCCCCCGCTGCCATCGACTCCGCTGACAGTAAGTCCTGGCCGGCTGGGTCGTCGGATAGCTGCGCGGATCCTTGACCTGTTGCTGATCGGCATGGTGGACCTACTGCTGCTGCGGCCACGGTTCACGCAAAATGTGCTTATTCCTGATGTGCCGCTAACGGAACTTGAACGGTTACCGGCGAGCTACACGCTGTTGAGCGCTGTTTTGGCGTTGAGCTATTTCGCGCTGTTTGAAAGCCGAAGTGGGGCAACCCCGGGTAAACGGGTTTTAGGCCTTCGGGTCTATGCGCCAGATGGCAACCCGCCGTCGCTTGGCGATGCGGTGCGCCGAAACGTGTTCGCCATCGCAGGTGTGGTTGCGGTGGTACCACTAGTCGGTGAGACGCTGGCGATGCCGTTGAACCTGTTTGCAGTGATCACAGTGATCATCACCATTCAGCGTTCGCCCACACGCCAAGGCTGGCATGACCGCTTTGGTGGCCACACGCTCGTGGCGCACGTTCGGTGACATCGGTTGAGCGACAAATATTACGTCGGTTGCTGCGTGACAGATTGCCGTGGGTGACTGACACGCAGGTGGGGCCAACAACGGTTGATGCCGGACCGTGTGGGGCGTGTGGGATTGCACCTGCAGTAGTAGCCGTGTGTGGGCCAGTCGGGTTCCAGTCGGTGTGCGCAACGTGTTGTGTCGGCTCAAGCGAAGAACTGTTTTGTGCCGGTCACACAGAAGAAGCCGCATATGCGAAGGCGTATTGCACATCATTACCGGGCAACTGGGCTCAGTGTGTGCTGCTGTGGTGGATCGCAACCGGCGAGATTCAGGTTGCAGGTGTTCTAGATGTGGACCCCTTGATCAATCAACCAGGTGCGCAGCGTGTCAGCGTCGATGAACTGGTGCGACGCAATACCAACTTGCTCGGCACTGACAACGTTTTCTTCCCGGTCGTCAACGAATAGCACCTGTTCTGGAGTCAAGTCGGTGACGTCGAGCAGTTTCGTGTAAAACGCAGAGTCCGGTTTGCGCACACCGAGCTGGTAGGAGGCGATTACCCGGTCAAGGCGGGCAGCAAGAATGCCTCTGCCTAACTCTTCAATCCATACCGGATAGTTGGATGCGGTGACTCGCAATACTTTGCCCGCAAGGTCGTCAAGCAACGTATCCATTCCGTCAATCCATCGGGTGCCGTCACGTCGTACCCGATGAAACGCGTCCGCGTCACACGAGATACCGGCGTCACGAAACCGCTGCCAGTACTCGTCTTCGGTGAGGAGTCCGCATTCAAACGACGCATACACCCCTTCAGGGCGGCGTTCAATGAGTTCTTGAAACGTAAGTCCTGTGGCGGCAAGCAATGCGTTGCGATATTGATCAACAACCAGCGTGTCCATGACATCAAATGCGACCGCACGGATCACGCAGTTCTCCTTAGCTGACAACGGCACGTAACTGTAGCGGGGCTTGTCTGGTTACAGCGGGGTGTCGCCAAGTTCGGCAAACCGCACTGCCCGAACGTCTTCAAGTGGGTAGCCAAGAAAGCGTTCACCAAACAACGCAAACCGGTCAGGATCGCCGGTCGTATAGTAGGTGATGCTGCGTTGGTGAGGTTCGTCTCGTGCCCAGCCAGTGCGATGCAACAGGTCGCGCACATCAAAGGCAGTTTCGTCGGCACTCGAAACGAGCACGACGCGCCGTCCGGTAATAGCAGTGATTTCGCGGGCCAGTAACGGAAAATGGGTGCAACCTAGCACCAGAGTGTCCACAGGTGGGCACAGTGCAGGCGTGAGCCGCTCGACCAAGATTGCATGCACCTCGGGTCCCGACGTGACGCCTTGTTCGACGAGTTCCACCAGTCCTGGGCATGCTTTGGTGGTGATGTTGATCCCAAGTTTTAACCGGTCGGCAGCGTTTTCGTACACCTTCGAGTTCACCGTGACGTTCGTGCCGATCACCAGCGTATGGTTGGAACGGGTCACAGACGCTGCAGCCCGCAGTCCTGGATCTACGACGCCAATCACCGGCACGTCGATGGCAGCGCGTAATGCTGGCAACGCTGCTGCAGTCGCCGAGTTGCATGCCACCACGAGCATTTTTGCGCCCTGTTTGATAAGGAAACGGGCGATGGCAAGACTGGACGCGACGAGCTGTTTAGGTTCGCGTTCGCCGTAGGGATAGCGGGCCGTATCGCCGACATAGATCAAATCTTCAGACGGTAAGACGTCTGCGACCGCTTGAAGCACGGTGAGGCCACCAAGCCCAGAGTCGAACATCCCTATCGGACGCTGCTGCACGTTCCCTCACTGCTGTCGCGCGCGAGGCCAACGTCGCGCGTATCGCCGTTCGCTGCAAACTGTAGCCCTGATGTGACGGTCGCAGGCGAGAACTCGTACCGGCCTTAGCGTTGGTGCAACATCGTGCCGTTTGTGCGACAAGTAGGCTTACGAGCGACGTTCACTACTGGGAGAGTCGTCGTGACAAACATTGCGGTCGTTCCCGTTGATGGCCTGCACAATCTTGAAGGCCAGTACGAACTGTTCACTAGCGCAGTGACCCGTGGCGGGGGGACGTTAACGTCACCCAACGACGCTGAGGGCCTCATTTGGGCCACTGCGAATGATCCAGACGGTTTGCGGGCAATTTTGCATGTCAATCCGTCAATACGCTGGGTACAGCTGCCGTATGCCGGCATCGAGCCGTACCTGTCGATGGTGGACAACGAACGTCTCTACACGTGTGGTAAGGGGGTTTATGCCGAACCGGTCGCAGAACATGCGTTGGGCCTGGCGTTAGCTGGGATGCGCGGTATTGGCGTGTATGCGCGGGCGACAAGTTGGGCAAAACCGTACGGCTTCAATCTGCTTGGCGCCCGTGTCGTCATTTTCGGTGGTGGAGAAATCACCCGGTCGTTGCTGCGCCTGCTTCAACCGTTTGAGGCGCATGTGACGGTCGTACGCAACCGTGTGGCCCCACTTGCCGGAGCAGCAGAAGTGGTTGGGCCTGATGCGGGGCTGACGGTGATTCAAAGCGCCGACTTGGTGGTGCTTGCATTAGCACTCACCCCGCAGACCCGTAGTCTGGTTGACACCACATTTCTTGAGGCGATGCAGCCTCACGCGTGGCTAGTAAATGTGGCGCGTGGTGCCCACATCGTCACTGACGATCTCGTTGCCGCGTTGCATGCTGGCACGATTGGTGGCGCAGCGTTGGATGTCACCGATCCCGAACCGCTTACCTTCGGCCATGCGTTATGGACGGCACCAAACACGCTGATCACCCCGCACGTGGCAAACACGCCACAGATGGGGATTCAGTTGCTGGCCAAACGTATTGAAGAGAACGTGCGCCGGTTTATTCACGGTGAGGACCTGCTCGGTCCGGTCGATCCAGACCTTGGCTACTAGCTGGGGCCGGTTGAATGCCTGACAACGGTGATGGCTGGTTTGGATCGCGGTTAAACGATCCAAACCAGCCATCAGCGTTTACGCGGAGGTCAGGCAGGTAGTGGCGTGCGCGGCTTGTGGGCTGGGCGGCGCGCCTCATAGGCGGTGATGTCATCTGCGTGCTGCAGGGTGATGTCGATCGCATCAAGTCCGTTCAACAGCCGGAATTTGGTGCTTTCGTCAATGTCGAAGTGTGCATCGACACCTTCGCGCCCTTCAGCGGCAGGCACGGTGACCCGCTGCTGTTCCAAATCGACGGTGATCTGGGTTGCCGGATCTTTGCCGACGAGTTCAAACAGGTGCCGGATGACGTTGTCTTCCAATTTCACGGCAAGCATCCCGTTTTGGGCGCAGTTGAGCCGGAAAATGTCCGCGAAACTTTCCGCAATAACGATCCGATACCCGCATTCTTTGATTGCCCAAGCGGCATGTTCACGCGACGAGCCGCAACCAAAGTTGCGTCCGCTCAAGAGAATTTCGGCCCCTTGGTGTTCCGGTTTGTTCATCGGCCATGACGGGTCAGGGGTGCCGTCGTCGAGGTAGCGCCGTTCCGCAAACGCGTGCGGACCATAGCCGGTACGCAGGATGCTTTTCAGATATTTTTTGGGGATCACTAGGTCCGTGTCGACGTCATTGATGTCGATCGGACAGGCGTTAGAGACGACAGTTGAAATCGGTTCCATCTACAGCTCCTCACGAACATCGACGATCGTGCCGGCGATTGCAGCGGCAGCAGCCATCGCAGGCGATACCAGGTGGGTGCGGCCGCGGTAGCCCTGCCGGCCTTCAAAATTGCGGTTGGAGGTGGACGCGCAGCGTTCTTCTGGTGCAAGCTGGTCGGGGTTCATGCCCAGACACATCGAGCAGCCCGGGTCACGCCAGTCAAAACCTGCGTCACGGAAGATCGTGTCGAGGCCTTCCTTTTCAGCCTGATCTTTCACCAAGCCTGAACCGGGCACGATCATGGCGTGGACGTGGTCTGCGACAGTGCGGCCTTTAATGATACTGGCAGCATCGCGCAGGTCTTCGATACGTCCGTTGGTGCACGAGCCAATGAACACCTTGTCGAGTTTCAGTTCGTTGAGGCGTTCACCGCCGTTTAAGCCCATGTATTCAAACGCCCGTCGCCATTGGGTTGCGGTGGCTTCATCGGGTGCTTCGGCCAATGTCGGCACACGACCGGAGATCGCAATCGACTGTGCGGGGTTTGTGCCCCACGTCACCGTCGGTTCAACTTTGGTCGCATCGATTGTGACAGTCTTGTCAAACGTGGCGCCTTCGTCGGTGACGAGCTGACTCCAGTCGGCGACTGCTTGGTCCCACAGTTCCCCTTTGGGAGCCATCGGCTTGTCTTTCATATAAGCAAACGTTTTTTCATCAGGTGCGATCATGCCGGCGCGTGCGCCACCTTCGATCGACATGTTGCACACTGTCATGCGGCCTTCCATGGTGAGGTTACGGATCGCCTCACCACGGTATTCAATGATGTGGCCGGTTCCGCCGTTCACGCCGATCTGTTGGAGAATGTAGAGCATCAGGTCTTTGGCGGTGGTGCCAACCGGCTGCAAACCAACGACATTCACAGCCATTGTTTTTGGCATCCGTTGCGACAGCGTCTGGGTTGCCAGCACATGCTCCACTTCGGAGGTGCCGATACCAAACGCGAGTGCACCAAACGCGCCGTGGGTGGCTGTGTGCGAGTCGCCACACACGACCGTGGTGCCAGGCTGGGTTAAGCCAAGTTCAGGACCGATGATGTGCACGATCCCCTGGTTGATGTGACCTAAGTCGAAGAGTTTCACCCCAAAGTCGGCCGTGTTTTGCCGCAACGCTTCCATCTGCAGGCGGCCGATTTCGTCGGCGACCGGCAGTTCGCCTGACAGTTGACGCGGATCGGTTGGAACATTGTGGTCCATCACTGCGATGGTGTGTTCCGGTCGACGGACCGGTCGCCCTGCCATACGTAGCCCCTCGTAGGCCTGCGGTGTGGTGACTTCATGCGTGAGGTGCAGATCGATGTAAAGCAGATCTGGTTCACCGTCTTCACGACGGACTACATGCTGGTCCCAAATTTTTTCGATGATCGTCTTCGGTGCCATCGTGTCCTCATCACCCATACAGGCAGGAGTTGCTCTCCTGCAACCGAAATAAAATGCGACGGTACGGCGGCATGTAATCCCTGCAACGCAAGGTGGAGCCGACCCCGTCAGCACAACAACGCTACCGTACAGCGTTCCGTGTGTGTAGCCGAAATGAAACGAGCGCGTCGTGTTTAGCATCGCAGCAATCCCGCCTCCACCATTTAGCGGCTTTGAACTTGGCCCGTTCGCACCGCGCATGTATGGCATCGTGATTGCACTCGGTGCACTGTTTGCGTTGCAGTTACTCAGCCGCCGGTACATGGCCCGTGGTGGTGATGCGCGCACGGCCGAACAAGCCGGCCTGTTGGCGTTAGCCGGCGGGTTTTTGGGGGCCCGGATTGGCTACGTAATCCCCCGCTTTTTCGGGGAAGAAACGGCCTCATTTGTGCCGTTTAGTGCACGCCCGCTGGAGATTTTTGCGCTCTGGCAGGGCGGGCTCGCATTTTTTGGCGGATTGACTGGCGGCATCCTGGCGGTGTTTGTGTATCTGTGGCGAACCGGCACACCGATCGGGACGTTTGCCGACGCTGTCGCACCGGCGTTACCGCTCGCGCAAGCAATAGGTCGTACCGGCAACTATTTCAATCAGGAACTGTTTGGCCGGCCTACTGACGTGTGGTGGGCTTTACAAGTCGATGCTGGCCCTGCCGCACGTGCCGGCTACCCCAACGACACGACGTTTCATCCGACGTTCTTGTACGAGTCGCTGTGGAACGTGATGCTGGTGGGGCTGATTTTGTGGATTGACAAGCGCGGCTGGCTGCAATCTCGCGGGGCGCTGTTTATCGTGTATCTGGGTGGCTATGGGGCGGGGCGCGGCTGGGTTGAGGCACTTCGCGTCGACACGGTCGAACGGTACATCGGCCTGTCACGCAACAACTGGATTGCCTTAGCCGTGTTTGTTGCCGCGACCGTCACATTGATCGTGCGAGAACGTGCGGTACGCAATACACCCAAGGCGTAACCCGAACTGGATCAACGCGGCAGGGGTGCCTCGTCGGAAGGTGTTGATGCCCCAATGGCATGGACACCTCCATCAACGTGGATGATTTCACCGGTGACTGCCGGCATCCAGTCGCTAAACAGGGCACATACAACTTTGGCGACGGGTTCGGGGTTACGCGGGTCCCAGTTCAGCGGGGCCCGTTCGCTCCACACGTAATCGTAGGCGTTGAATCCTTCGATTGACCGGGCAGCCATGGTCTGTACCGGGCCTGCAGCGATGAGGTTCACAGCGATGTTGCGAGGGCCAAGATCGCGGGCCAGGTACCGGTTGGCAGATTCAAGGCCGGCTTTCGCGACCCCCATCCAGTCATAGCCTGGCCAGGCTTGGCTGGCATCAAAGTCAAGCCCAACAATTTTGCCGCCGTCAGCCAACAGGTCAGCAAACGCTGACCCGAGCCCCACATACGAGTAGGTGGAGACGTGCAGGGCAGTCTGAACATCTTCCCAAGGGGCGGTAAGAAAACCGCCGCTTAACGTTGTTGCAGGGGCAAAACCGATGGCATGCAGCAGGCCATCGACCTTCCCCCACCGCTGTTTAATGTCGGCTACAACCTGTTGGATCTGTTCAGGCTGGGTGACGTCAAGTTCCAACACGTCGCATGGGTTTGGCAGGCGTGCTGCGGCACGTTCGGTGAGTCGCATGCCGCGGCCAAAACTTGTCAATACCACTTCGGCGCCTTGTTCTTGGGCGGCGTGCGCCACAAAAAAGGCGATCGAACGCGGGTCAAGTACCCCGGTGATTACCAGCCGTTTACCGTCGAGCAACATACGTTCTCCTCACACAAACCTGGCGCGATGCTAGTGCTGGCGGAAGTCTAGGCTGGTTTGTTACCCAAGTGTGGCATCAGCGAACCCAATCACCACGGCAAACGCCACTCCGCCGTCATGTGAGAGGCTTAACGCAAGTGAAGATGGGCTGCCGTTGACATGCAATATGGGGGCGCCGTCGTTGGCTGTACGCACTTCGATGGCTTGCCAGGCAAGGCCACGTTGACGTAACGCTTTACGTACGGCTTCTTTGGCGGCGAAGCGGGCAGCAAACCGTGCGGCAGCTACTTCTGAGTCCACCGTGACGTCATCGCGCAGCACGTCTTGCTGTTCGCGGTCGGTAAACAGACGATTCAACACGTCGGGGCGACGGCGGATAACAGCTGCAACACGGCTGATGTCAACGACGTCGCAGCCGGTCACAATCGCGGCTGTCATAAGTCTGGCGTCTCGCCACCATGCGGTGGGGAGAACCCGTCGGCAATCTCGACTCCGGCAAGGTCAGCGAGCGCCTGCTGTAACTGGCCGTTGAATATACGGCGGCCTTTGGGTGTTTGATCGCTGGTGAAAAGGGGTGGTCCAAACCGTACGGACACGCGCGGACCCCACAATTTGGGTCGTTTGCCGATCGGCCAGCGGGCAGTGATGCCCTGCACGGTGGCAGGAATTACCGCCACCGCATGTTGGCTTGCGACTCTAGCAACGCCGCTTCGTAGACGGTGCACTTTGCCGTCCCGCGAACGTGAACCTTCCGGATAGACGGCGATACAGCCGTCGTCGTTTAACACTGCACCGATGAGATTCAGCGCGTCAGCGTCAGCTTCACCACGACGCAACGGGATCATCCCAAGTTTGGGAAGCAGCGGGCCAAACACCGGGGTGGAAACGAGCTTCAAATCCCCAAGAAAAAACACGGGCCGTCCGGTGGCAACCGCGATCGCCAGCGAATCGCCATGCGACAAATGGGTGGATGCGATCAGCACGGGCCCGGCTGTGGGCACATGTTCGGCGCCATCAACGTTCAGCCGCAGCCAGTTGCGTAGCAGTGGGCGCAGCACGAGACGTACCGGCGAGTAACGGCTGGGAACGGCAAACGACGGCACCAAAGTTGTGTTCACTGAGATGGCCTTACGCCCCAGTGAACAAAAGTGCCGCGTTTTGTCCACCAAAACCCATCGAAGTTGACAGCACCACGTCAAACGTATGGTTGCGAGCAGTTCCTGACACGACATCAAGCGCAATATCAGGATCTTGGTTGATCAGGTTCGCCGTGGGCGGGATCGACTGAGCGTGTAACGACTCGATCGCAAAGATCGCTTCGATCGCGCCGGCAGCACCAAGCGTATGACCAGTCACGCCTTTAGTGGAGGTGACCACCAGATTGTCGGTGTGGGCGCCAAACACGGCGCGAAGGGCACGCGATTCTGCCACGTCGTTTAACGGAGTTGAGGTGCCGTGGGCGTTGACATGTCCGATTTGGGACAAGTCGAGGCCGGCGTCAGCGATCGCACGGCTGATAGCAAGGATGGCTCCCCCACCGTCATCGGGTGGCGCGGTGGCGTGAAACGCATCGGCTGACGCGCCCACACCAAGCAGGGTCGCAAGTGGTGTGGCTCCACGTTTGAGAGCGTGTTCACGGGTTTCAAGAATGACGACCCCGGCGCCTTCACCAATCACAAATCCGTCACGGTCAACGTCAAAGGGCCGTGAGGCTGTGTTGGGATCCGGGTTTTTCGTCAACGCACCCATCTGGGCGAATGCGCTCACCGACAGGCCGGTGATGCCGGCTTCAACGCCACCGGCAATCATCACATCGGCCGCGCCTGCACGCAGCAGATCGCGAGCCACATGGATGGCTGACGCGCCGGCAGCGCATGCGGTGTTGACAGTCATGTTGGGTCCGCGTGCGCCGGTACGGATAGCGATCGTGCCGGCCGCTGTGTTTGACAGCATCCGTGGAATAAACATCGGTGAAGTGCGCCCGGGACCTTTTTCGAGGTAACGGGGATATTCCTCTGCCCACGTTTCAGCCCCACCTATCCCCGAACCCATCAGGATTCCGACTCGGTCGGGGTTGATGGCGGTGATGAGTTCATCGTCGCCGCTTAAGCCGGCGTGGGCGACGGCTTCACGGGCGGCAATTGCGCCCAGATGGGTGAACCGGTCGAGGCGGCGTGATGCTCCTCGACCCAGTTCTTCATCCGGGTTGAACGCTGGTACGCGGCACGCCAGGGTGACTGGCGTGCCCATCGAAACCAGTTCGTCGTCTACCGCAACGGCGGAGCGGCCGGAGAGCACTCCGGCAAATGCCGCCTCACGTCCGCGACCGGACGGTGCGATGATGCCTACACCGGTGACGACGATGTCGGTCACGCCTGTTTCTCCGCAATTTTCGCCATCGCGTCGCCGACGGTCCGAACATGCTCGAGTTCTTCGTCTTCGAGTTTCACGCCGGTGCGTTCTTCGAGCACAAGGGTGAGTTCGACGACGTCAAGCGAGTCGAGACCCAGTGATTCAAACGACGCGTCGGCAGAAACGTCTTCGGCAGGGATGCCAAACTCTTCTGTTAGTACGTCGACGAACAGTGGGAGCAGATCTTGACTCACGGTGGGCCTCCTGGTGGGTGACGCTCATGCACGGGCGTGTATGGGCGCGAACTGTACGTAAAACTAGCGGCGAGTCCTAAGTGCTGCCGCAACCGGCTTAGATTTTACGGTGTGACCACGGCTAACGGTAGATCACATGCCGGCGCCACCATCGACCGGTATGACTGCTCCGGTGATCGCTGCGGCAGCGTCGCTGGCAAGAAACATGATGGTTGCAGCAACCTCATCGGCAGTGACGGCCCGACCGATCGGGGCTGCATCGATCATGGCGGCTGTAATGGCATCATCAAGACCGTCAGTCATAGGGGTTTGCACATAACCTGGCGCTACGACGTTCACCGTGATGCCTTTGCGGCCGATTTCTCGAGCGAGCGACTTACTAAAACCGATCAGGCCCGCTTTGGATGCGGCGTAGGCGGTCTGTCCGGCGTTGCCACGTATCCCAACGATGCTCGACACGTTGACAATGCGTCCGTGGCGGGCCTTTAGCATGGGACGTAATGCGGCTTTGCTCATCCGATACGCGCCGGCGAGGTTGACATCTAGGGTGCGGAGAAACCGTTCGGTGGTGAACCGCAACAGCAGGTCATCGTCGGCGATACCGCCGTTATTCACCAGCACACTCAAAGTGTCGCCGTTGGCGGTTGCCGTTGCGATGGCCGTTTCGACACTGGCGTCATCGGTGACATCCACGTGCAAAGCTGCCGCGTTTCCGATTGCTGCGGCTACGGCGGTGGCCCGTTCGGCGTTGCCGGCGTAGCCGACATACACAAACAGGCCCGTTTGGGCGAGTTTGTGGCAGGTGGCAGCACCGATTCCGCCGCTACCGCCGGTAACGATGGCTGTGGTGCGGCTCATCTAACGGCCTTTTGTCGGGGCACTAAAACTCATCAGGCATGCACCGTAGGTCAGACCTGCTCCAAACGCTGCGATGAGCACGGTATCGCCGGTGTTGAACCGGCCAGCGTCGCGGGCGTCGGTTAACGCTAGCGGGATGGATGCAGCCGACGTGTTGCCATGCTTGTTCACGGTGACATGAATCGCTGACTGTGGCAAGTGCAGGCGTTGTGCGACAGCGTCAAGAATGCGAATGTTCGCTTGATGGCCAACAAACAGGTCAAGGTCATCGACCGTAATGCCGGCTTTATTCATGACGGCCGTTGATGCTTCGGTCATGCGTTGGACGGCGTTGCGATAGACGTCACCGCCGCGCATGGTAAGCCGGTGGGTGTTGGCATCCACTTCCGTGGCGGTTGTGGGGGTGCGTGTGCCGCCGGCTGGGGTCCACAGCATGGAGGGATCAGAGCCGTCTGCACCGAGCACAAACGGGCCAAGCGACGCACTGTCGTCGTAGACGAGTACGGCTGCGCCAGCACCGTCACCAAAC
The DNA here is from genome assembly GCA_040904765.1 of Nitriliruptoraceae bacterium. Lineage (GTDB taxonomy): Bacteria > Actinomycetota > Nitriliruptoria > Nitriliruptorales > Nitriliruptoraceae > JBBDST01. Next base: position 34,345 of record JBBDST010000009.1, on the reverse strand, counting down.
AGGATGGCCACCGATCGGTCGTGTGAGTCAAGAATGCGTGAGAGTGATTCGGCGCCGATCAGTAGCACCGGTCCGACCTGTTGTGCAACGAGCGCGCCGCCGACCTGAAGGCCGTACAGAAAACCGCTACAGGCGGCGTTTAAATCAAATGCGGTGGCGTTGCTCCCTAAGTTTGCTGCGACAATCGGGGCGGTACCGGGCACCGAAAAGTCTGGTGTGGTGGTGGCAACGATGATGGTGGTGATCTCATCGATGGTCATGTTGGCATCAGCTAGGGCACGTTTGGCGGCTTCAGTAGCCAGATCGCTCGTTGCCTGATCGGGTGCGTTGCGGTGGCGCTGTTCGATGCCGGTGCGGCTTTGGATCCACTCCTCTGACGTGTCGAGGTAGGTGACAAGATCGGCGTTGGTGACGACTTGTTCGGGAAGGTAGGCACCAAGCCCGGCGATTCTGACCGGTAACACGCCTGCAGCGGCGGCCTTACTCATGGGCGTTCCTTTACGTGCGTAACGAGGGTATTCACGTCTTGAGGATTGGTGACACTAAACACGGCGACGTCAGGAAACGCACGTTTTGCCATTGCGGCGAGCACCCCGCCTGGGCCGACTTCAACGATTGTGTCCACCCCAAGGGTGTTCAGGCAGTGTTGGAGTTCACGCCAACGCACCGGCATCAACAGGCCGTCGATGAGGGAGTGGCATACGTCTGATGCGTCGGTACATACCCGCGCGTAGGCGCCTGACACGACCGGAATCTGCATCGGTGAGGTTTGGGTTGCATCAATCGCCGTTTGTAACGGCGTTTTGGCGGGTGTCATCGCAGGTGAGTGAAACGCGCCTTCGACGGTGAGTGGCAGGCCACGTCCGCCTCGTTCCCGGGCGGCGTCACGGGCCTGCTGCACTGCATTAATGTCGCCTGCGATCACAATCTGACCGTCAGCGTTGTCGTTGGCGACCACTACCCCATCGATGCTGTCAACGAGTTGATGCACCGTGGCTGCGTCGAGTTTCACGATTGCTGCCATGGTGCCCGGGTTGGTGGCGCAAGCCACGGCCATCGCATCTGCGCGGGTTTGCACGATGCGGGCGCCGTCGGTGACGCTAAATACGCCACTGGCGATTGCGGCGGTGTATTCGCCAAGCGAATGGCCGGCGACATAATCGGCCGCCACGCCAACGTCACAGAGGGCTTGGTGGGCGACTAAGGATGCCGCCATGATGGCCGGCTGGGCGTCTTTGGTGCGGGTACCGGCGTGTTCATCGTCGCACACTGCGGCGATGTCGCGGCCGACACCGTCGTTGATGGCGTTTAAGACGTTGCGGGCAGGATGTGCATCCCATGGCTGTAATGCGCCGGCTTTATACGATCCTTGGCCGGGAAACAAAAATGCGGTCGGCACTGCCCACTCCTTTGACACATCCGCAACGCCACCCGTACGGTTCAGCGTTAACGGGACAGTTATAGCAGTGTGACGGTCCGTCCTTCGGTTGCACCGATGGTGGTGACGATTGTGTCCATTACGTCGGCTGGGATGCGATCGTCAAGGCTTAACGCCATGATCGCTTCGTTAGTGTCGCCGTTGCGTGACACCTGGGCCGCGGCAATGTTCACTGCCGCGGTGCCAAGGGCTTGGCCGATTTCGCCGATGACGCCTGGCCGGTCGATGTAACGGAAAAACGCCATATGTGGGGTCGGTTCAACGTCTACTGCCGTGTTCCAGATTTCAATCAGCCGTTCGCGGTTGCCTGGCTGCAAGACGGTTGCAGCCACCCGAATCTGTTCGCCCTCACGAGTCACCCCAGATACTCGCATCAATGAGACGTAATCGTCACTGTGAGCATCGGAAAGTTCCCGCAGGTTCAGTCCCCGATTGGCTGCCAAGAGCGGAGCATTGACGAACGTGACCGGTTCGGATGCGGTTGGGGCCAGCAGGCCTTTCATCACCGATAGGCCAACAACCCGGCAGTCTTCATTGGCGATCTGTCCGACGTATTCGACCGTAACTTCTGCCGGCAGGCTGCCTGCTGCTAGGGCGGTAAAGAGCCGGCCGAGTTCTTCACCGAGTCCCAGATACGGTTTGAGTTCGTCAACGACTGGGCCGCCGGACACGTTGACGGCTGACGGGACGAATTCGCCGGCGAGTGCAAGTTTGACATATTCAGCGACTTGGGTGCCAGCTTTGTCTTGGGCTTCGTCGGTGGAGGCACCAAGGTGGGGGGTGACAACAACATTGGGCAGGCTAAACAGGGGTGATTCGGTGGTCGGCTCGGTAGCGAACACGTCGAGGGCTGCGCCAGCAATAACGCCATCACGCAAGCATTCGGCGAGGTCTGCTTCAACGACGATGCCGCCACGGGCGACGTTTAACAGCCGTGCGGTTGGTTTCATCAACTTCAACCGCTCGGTGTTGAGCATGCCGGTTGTTTCAATCGTTTTGGGCAGGTGGATGGTGACAAAGTCGCTGGCTTTGAGTACTTCGTCGACCGTTTCATACAAGGTGACGCCAAGGCGTGCCGCCCGATCGGGAGCGACGAAAGGGTCATAGGCGACGATGCGCATACCAAAGGCGTGGGCCCGTTGGGCGACAAGGCTGCCGATGCGGCCAAGACCCAGCACCCCAAGGACCTTGTCGTAGAGTTCAACGCCGGTGTAATTGGACCGTTCCCAACGTCCATCGACCAGCGCGTTGTGGGCTTGCGGGACGTGACGGGCGAGCGCCAAAAGCAGTGCCATGGTGTGTTCGGCGGCCGACAAAATGTTTGACTGTGGGGCGTTACAGACGATGACGCCTTGTGCGGTAGCGGCAGTCACATCGACATTGTCGAGCCCCACGCCAGCACGTGCGATCACTTTTAAGCTGGTGGCGGCTTTGATGATGTCGGCGTCAAGGGTCGTTTGAGAACGCACAACAATCGCGTCGTAATCTTTGACGATGTCAAGCAGGGCTTCTTTGCTAAGCCCGGTCAGCACGTCGACGTCATGGCCATCAGACAGGGCGTTAACCCCCGATTGGGCAAGTGGATCGGCTACAAGGATCCTCACAGTGCACTCCTCAAAAAGAAACGGTTCTTCGTAATGTTTGGCAGCGTAGGCTGACGAACGCCACAGTGCCGACCACACCGGTACATAACCGGCGTTTGAAACCTGTTACGTGTTGATCATCATCGGCGTTGCCCGATCGACGTAGGCGTGCACTACATCGGCGGCTGTCTCATCCCACGGTTGCTGATCGATCGCACGATGCATTGCGGTTGCCCAACGAAGTGCCGCATCAAGATCGATTGGGTAGGGGGCGTGTCGTCGGCGCAAGCGCGGGTGGCCACGTTGACTCGAGTAAGGGGCTGCTGGTCCGCCAAAGTATTGGGCAAAAAACAGTGCGAGGTGATGTTTACCCGGTTCGAGGTCGTCGGGATACATGGGACGCAGCACCGGATCAGCAGCAACCGTCTCGTAGAACGCGTCAACAAGTGCGACAAATGCGTCGGTGCCGCCAACCGCGCCATACACGTCTTGTTCGTCCATTACCTGCACACCTTGGTCGCTAAACGGCCCGTTCGTAGTACGCGACGTCGAGGTAGCGTCCAAACTTGAAACCGGCTTCTGTGAGTGTGCCACGATGCACGAAACCTGCACGTTCATGTAACGCCACTGACAGATCGTTTGGCAGGGCAATCACCGCATACAGCCGGTGAATGTCGGGGTCGTCTGTGAGACGGTGAATCAGTGCGTCCATAAGTGCTTGGCCGTAACCGTGACCGTGCGTGTCTGGCGCGACGTAGACGGAGAGTTCAACCGAACGGGCGTACGCCTGTTTGGCACGAAACTGGCGCGTTTCGATGAATCCGACCACGTTGCTGTTGTCTACGGCAACCAGAAAGTGGTGGCCCGGCTGATCCTGACCTTCAACAAAACGGCTAATCCATTCGGCCGGTGTGCGCACTTCGGTGTTGAACGTGGTAGTGGTGCGCAACACGTAATGCGTGTAGATCGCAGCCACCGCAGGCAAATCTGCCGCGGTTGCGTCACGGATCGAAGTTGGGTTCACAAACACTAACCCTAGCGGCGAGCCAACCAGCTATTAGTACAGGCCAGACGGGCGAAAGCGTTGATCGTGGGTGGCGAGCGCAAATTGATCGGTCATGCCCGCCACATAATCGACGGCTCGGCCAAGCGCATCCGTGTCTGCCATCTGGTAATGCATCGGCACATCATCGGGATGTTCAGCGAACCATTCGACCAGGTCGCGGATGAGCCGGATAGCACGCATCGACTGGATTTGGGCTTCTTCACGCAGATACACGTGTGCAAACATCCAGTCGCGGAGCCCATGCATTGCCTCAAGCATGGCCGGGTCCATCGTGACTTCACCCTTATCGCACGTTCCGGTGACAACCCCACGCACCATCGTGTCAATCCAGGCAGGACCGGGCGGGCCAAACTGCTTGCGATAGGACGCAGGAATGGCCGTTTCGGTGAGTACGCCGGCACGCAACGCATCCATAATGTCATGCGCCAGATACGCAATCCGGTCGGCGTAACGGCACACCCAGCCTTCTTGCGTAAATGGTGGCGGGTCGTTTTTCCAGCTGGATTGGCGGATCCCGTCACGCACTTCAACCGTCAAGTTCAACGGTTCAAGCACGCTTACGACCCGCACGCCGTGAATGGCATGCTGCCAGCCGCCGGCAACATACGGGGTTAACGCGTCTTCGCCGGTATGACCAAACGGGGCGTGGCCAATGTCGTGCCCAAGACAGATCGCTTCCGTGAGGTCCGTATTGAGACCTAACGTTTCAGCGATGGCCCGGCCGACTTGAGCGACGTTTAACGTATGCGTGAGGCGGGTGACGTAATGGTCGCCGTCCGGGTTTAAAAACACTTGAGTTTTGTGTTTCAGACGCCGAAAGGCCTTGCTGTGGATGATGCGGTCACGGTCACGTTCGAACACAGTGCGATACGGGTGGGACGGTTCGTCAACCTCGCGCCCACGGGTGTTGGCCGCACGGCTCGCGGCTGGCGCTAAGCGCTGGTCTTCCTCCGCTTCGCGCTGCTGGCGGGTGCGGTGAAAAAACGTGTCAGTCACACAGCACTCTTTTCCTTAGGTGATCGGCGTTGGGCGGCCAACTTCGCCGTCAAAACCGTGCCCGCGGCGTGGCACAAGCACGCTGCGTTCAAATTCGCACACGATGACGCCGTCTTGGTTGTAACCAATAGTACGGACGCTTACGACACCACGGTCAGGTTTGCTTTGAGAGGGACGTACGGTCAGCACTTCACTTTCTGAATAGATTGAATCACCGTGAAACACTGGGTTTGCATGTTTGAGGCTGGTGATCTCAAGGTTTGCGATCGCACGGCCTGATACGTCAGCGACGGATTGGCCAAGCACGACCGAATAGACGTAGTTGCCTACCACCATCGCTTTGCCACTAGCTGAGGCGTGAGCAGCGTAGTTGTCATCGGCATGAAGCGGATGTTGGTTCATGGTGATGGAACAAAACAGGATGTCTTCGGCTTGCGTGACGGTTTTTCCGGGCCAGTGTTTGTACACGTCACCGACAGTGAAGTCCTCCAAAAAACGGCCAAATGCGCGTGTAGTCATCGCTAACTTCTCCCTTGAGCTGGACACCAGTTTGCTGGCACGTTACTGCGCCTAGCTTGCCTGTTGCATGTCTGTACTGCCTGCGCGTATTGGCGTCGCCGGGTGTGGTTGCGTAGCGTTGGGGTTGACGAGGTGAAGGAGTGTGCAGGTGACGACCGAAGATTTTACGCCGTACCGCAGCGTGCTTTACATGCCCGGGGCGAACGAGAAAGTGTTAGCCAAAGCGGCAAACTTGCCAGCTGATGCCTACATTCTCGACTTGGAAGATGCGGTCGCGCCCGATCAAAAAGAAGCAGCTCGGCACATTGTGCATACGGCGGTTGGTGACGGGCGTTACGGGTCGAGGCCGGTCGTAATTCGGGTGAATGGGACCGACACGCCCTGGTTTGCTGATGACATTACGGCTGCCGTGCGTGCCAATCCGGATGCGATCTTGGTGCCAAAACTGGCGTCACTCACACAACTTCACGCGCTCGAAACGGCGTTAGATCACGCGCAGGCGCCAGACGCAATCGATCTGTGGGGGATGCTTGAAACCCCAGAAGCAGTGTTGAATGCACGTGAGCTCGTCGGCGCCTCTGCACGGCTCACAACCGTCGTGATGGGCACAAACGATCTTGTCAAAGAGCTACATGCGACCCACACGCCTGGCCGCGCGCCGGTGTTTGCTGCCCTGTCATGGTGTGTATTGGCCGCCCGGGCTGCGAACAAACGCATCCTTGATGGGGTGTACAACGACGTGTCAAATGTCGATGGGTTTACCGTCGAAACGCGTGAAGCCCGCCAGATGGGTTTTGACGGCAAGACCCTGATCCACCCCAGTCAGATTGACCCGTGCAACACGGCATTTTCGCCTCAAGCAGACGAGATCGCCGAAGCGAAAGCAATCATTGCCGCGTTTGACGCGGCCATGGCACGTGGCCAAGGAGTTGTAACGGTAAACGGTCGGCTGGTCGAAAATCTGCATGTGGACGAAGCCAAGCGCATCCTTGCGATTGCCCAACAGCTGGCGTGATGAGTTAGCGCCGCCGATATTTCAGTGAACGGCGCACACCGGTACCCACGTGACGTAACACGGCTTCACGCCATTTTAGGGCTTCTGCATGGGTTAATGCAGAACCACCAAGCCGTGCCGGCACCCACCAGACGCCAGCAGGTAAACCGCCCGGGTAACTGCGCATCGCCGTTTCATACAGGTCAGCCACGGCAACTTTCAAGCGGCTGACAGCGATTTCAAGGGGCAGATGGCCCTCAGGTGTGAACGCTTTGCCATACACCACTTCGACTGGCAGGCGAAACAGCAGGCGCGGGCGACGGCCAAGCGTTTGAAAACGGTGGGAACCAAACGATGCGGCCGGGACAATCGGCACATTGGCGTCACGGGCAAGCCGGATCGCGCCGGCTTTAAAGTCGAGTAGTTCCAACGACGGTGAGATGGTCTGTTCAGGAAACACCAAAATGATGCCGCCGGCTTGCAGGACGTTGCGCGCTTTGGTGTAGGCGTTAGCGCCGGCGCTGCGATCAACCGCAATATTGCCGCTGGCACGCATCACTTGGCCGATGAGCGGCAGGTTAAACAGCGAATGTTTGACGAGAATGTAGACGGGTTGGCGGCGTTTTCGGTAGGCGGCATGACCAAGGATGAACGCGTCGATGGCTGACTGATGATTAGCCGCGATCACAAACCCACCGGTTGGAGGCAAATGTTCGGTGCCGGTGCGGTTGATTCGCCAGCGGCTAAGACGCATCGCCCCAAACACGCCGGCGGCAACAATCCGGTACGTGAAACTTGCGTTGAGGGCGTCGGTCATGTCACGCCTACTGCTCATCAAGTTCGTCACTCAACGTGATGGCGGCGCCGCCAAACCGGGCAGGTAACCACCCTACGTTTTGGCCAGTGTTGCCGGGATAGTCCCCGATGATCGAATCGAGCATGGTTTGCATGTGGGTACGCAAATGGTCGGTAGCGGCCACAGGGTCTTGTCCGGTAACACTGATTGGTTCACCGACCATAACGCGTATCGGAATGCCGCGGGCGAGACTGAAGCGTTTGCCTTTGGTGATGATGCGTTGAGATCCAAAACCGATCACCGGGATGATCGGTACACCGGCTGCTTGTGCGATCCGAACGGCACCGGTACGGAGCGGGCGGATGTCAAGCGAGCGGGAGATGGTCTGTTCGGGTGCGACGACGACAATCTCGCCGCGGCGAGCAGCGGTGATAGCAGCATCAAGCGCGTTGGCACGTGAGATGTCGTTTTGCCGGTAGACAGGTACAGCATGCACCAGATTTACGATTGGTCGGGTGAGCGGATAAGTGAACAGTTCACCTTTCGCTAAAAACCGTGGGGTGCGTTTAAGGTCGCGCACGATCGGCCATGCCACAAACACGAAATCGGCGTAGCTGTGATGGTTGAACACAATGACTGCCCCGCCGCTTTTGGGCAGGTTCGCTGTTCCGGTGATGGTGACACGCCAGCGGGCGAGCGACACTAAAGTGATGCCGATGGCCCAAAGCACACGCCAGCGGCGCGGTAGGCGACCTACCGGTGCTGTGGCGCGCCGGCCCACTAGGCGGTTTCGAGCAGCGAATCGACCGCATCAAGCAGGCGGTCGACGTTGGCGTGAGTTGCGCCTTCACCCATCAGGCCGACCCGCCACGCTTTACCTGCGAAGGCACCGAGGCCGCCGCCCACTTCGATCGAGAATTCGTCCATCAGGCGGCGACGCAGTTTGCCTTCGTCGATTGTGTCAGGCCAGGCGAACGACGTGAGTTGTGGCAGCCGGTGGCCTTCCTGGGCGATCAGTGTGGCGTCACGGTCAACAATGTGTTGTTGAAACAATTCGCCCACTTCACGGTGGCGTGCAAATCGTTTGTCGAGGCCTTCAGCCAGTACACGCCGAAGGCCTTCATGCAGCCCGATCACTGACGAGATGGGGGCGGTGTGGTGATACACCCGCTCTTCACCCCAGTAGCGGCGCAAGGCTGCCACATCAAAATACCAGGACTGCACAAGGCTCGTTCGGCTATCTAAGACTTGTTCAGCTTTAGGACTAAACGTGATTGGTGACAGCCCTGGCGGCACGCTCAAACATTTTTGGGTACCCGAGTAGCACACGTCGATATGCCAGTTGTCAACTTCAAGCGGAACGCCGGCAAGGCCGGTGACGCTATCGACCAAAAACAGGCTTTGGGTGTCGGCCAGGTAAGCGCCGACGTCAACGAGTGGCTGGTGAGCGCCGGTTGACGTTTCGGCATGGACCAGCGCAACCAGTTTCGCATCCGGATGGTTGCGGTGAGCTTCGATGACTTGGGCGGGGTCAAACACGTTGCCCCAGGGTGCTTCGATGGTGATGACGTTGGCGCCAGCACGGCGGGCCGTGTCAGCGATCCGGCCGCCAAACACGCCATTGACACCAACAATGACGGTGTCGCCTGGTTCAACGACGTTCACGACGGAGGTTTCCATGCCGGCGCTGCCGGTTCCGCTCACCGCGTAGGTCACCGGGTTGGCGGTGGCAAAGACATGGCGCAGCATCGTGTTGACCTCATCGGCTCGCTGCAAAAACCACGGGTCGAGATGGCCAACGAGGGTTCGTGATTGGGCGGCCAACACATCAGGGTGCACCGGTGATGGTCCCGGACCCAACAGGAGACGTTGCTCTGGGATGGCCGTGTCAAACGTGGGCGTGCTCGTTGCCGTTGTGCTGGTCATACGACGCTCCGCATCCGAAGTTTGGACCCGTCGGTGATCGAACGGTTACCGCGCGACAGTGCGATGGTGCCGCTGCGTACGATCTCCCGGACCCCGTAGGGCAGCAGCATATTCAGCAGCGCTTCAAGTTTCTCGGGGCTGCCAGCCGCTTCAACGATCAGCGAGTCGTGGTCAACATCGATGACGTTGGCACGAAACACTTCTACGACGTCGATGACTTGCGAGCGGGTTTGTGGTGTGGTGGTGACTTTCACCAGCTGCATTTCGCGTTGCACGGTCGCTTCGGTGTCCAGTTCGATGATTTTTAAGACGTGTACAAGCTTGTTCAGTTGTTTGATGATCTGTTCGAGCTGCACTGCTTCGGCCCCAACGACGACGGTGAGCCGTGAGACCCGTTCATCTTCGGTTGGACCGACTGCCAACGAATGGATGTTGTAGTTGCGGCGCGCAAACATCGATGCGACTCGAGTTAACACGCCGGGGCGGTTTTCAACGAGCACGGATAGGACGTGTCGGTGGGTGTTCATGCCTGCTCCTGTCCGGCTGCTGCCAGTGCAGCGGTGCGTTCAAACCATTCTTCGGCACTTTCGATCACTTCGTCGTTCGTTCCACCTGATGGCACCATCGGAAACACCAGTTCGTCAGGATCCACCATGAATTCGATGAGAACTGGCCGGTCGGTGATCGTCTTGGCTTTGTCAAGGACGAGTGCGGCTTCGTCGCTGGTAGTTGCCCGAAAACCGGGGATCCCGTACGCGTCAGCGATTTTCATCAAATCTGGTAGGCCTTGGGGTAACGCAACTTGGGACAGACGGTTGTCGTAGAACAGGCGCTGCCATTGGCGCACCATCCCAAGATAACCGTTATTGATAACACAGAACACGACAGGCAAGTTGTGTTGGACTGCGGTTGCGATTTCTTGGAATGTCATCTGGAAACAACCGTCACCGTCGATAGCGATGACCGAAACGTCAGGACCAACACCGGCTTTTACGCCGATGGCGGCAGGCACCGCAAAGCCCATCGTGCCAAGCCCACCAGAGTTGATCCACTGGCGACCACGCGTGTAAGGAATGTGTTGGGCAGCCCACATCTGGTGTTGGCCGACACCTGCGACATAGACCGCGTCGTCACCAAACGTGCGATACACCTCTTCGATGGCATGCTGGGGTTTCAGCGGGCCGTCGTGTTGTTGGTCAAAGCGCAGGGGATGCACTTCTTTGTAGTTGTCTAGGTGGGTGCGCCACGCGGCCGTGTCAGGGATAAAGGCGTCAAGTTCCCCTTTGGCGTCTTTGTCGTCAAGCAGTGCCAGAAACTGTGACAGTACGACTTTCACGTCACCGACGATCGGGACGTCAACAGCCCGATTTTTACCGATTTCGGCCGGGTCCACATCGACATGGATTACTTGGGCGTTGGGGGCAAACCCGTCTGGTCGGCCGGTGACCCGGTCATCAAAACGGGCGCCGAGAGTGATCAAAAGGTCGGCTTCTTGCAGGGCACGAATGCCGGTGTAGTGGCCGTGCATGCCGGGCATGCCGGCACTTAGCGGATCGGTGTCGGGAAACACGCCACGTGCCATCAACGTGGTGACGACGGGGACGTTTAGGAGCCGTGCGAAGCGGCAGAGTTCTTCACCAGCGTCAGCACGCACAAGCCCTCCCCCGGCGTACACGACAGGTTGTTTGGCTTGAGCGATCAGTCCCAGTGCTTCACGAACCATTTTTGAATGGCCACGTACGGTCGGTTTGTAGCCAGGCAGATCGACGGTTTCGTCCCATGCCCACTCGAATGACTGTTGCAGCAGGTCTTTGGGTAGGTCGACTAGGACCGGCCCTGGACGTCCGCTTTTGGCGATGTGGTACGCCTCTTTTAACGCTTCTGGGATGCGTTCAACCGAGTTGACCAGTTCGTTGTGTTTGGTGATTGGCATGGTGATGCCAGTGACGTCTGCTTCTTGAAAGGCGTCACTGCCAATGGCAGACAGGGCTACCTGTCCGGTGATGGCAAGGACGGGCACGGAGTCCATCATTGCGTCGGCCAGTCCGGTAACAAGGTTGGTTGCGGCCGGTCCGGAGGTGACGATGCACACACCGACCCTTCCGGTTGCCTGCGCATAGCCTTCGGCCATGTGGATGGCACCTTGTTCGTGGCGGACCAGAATGTGTTGGAAGCCCGCATCGATCAGCGGGTCGTATGCCGGCAGGATTGCCCCGCCGGGATACCCAAACACGGTGTCGATGCCGAGCGCATCGAGTGTCATCATCACTGCTTGCGCGCCTGTGACCTGCATGCCGTTGGCTCCTTTAGCTCATCGCCCGCCCGTGGGATCCTCCACGTGACGTCCATTTCCGTGAGAACGAGAGAACCTCCCGTTTTCGGGAGGTTCGCGCGTGCCCAGGAAAGGACACGCGCTAGGGAATTACGAGTACGACAACACGGCCGCCAAGCGGCGTGTTGGTAGTCGTTGAGTGTCCTAACACGTGTGCGTTCCTCATCACTTTGTGGTCGCGTCACTAGACGCGCCGGTAATCATCGCCTCTGAATCGCGATTGGTCAAGTCTTCACTTAATTCTGCGACAATCCGTGCAGCGATTCCTGGCCCGTCAAGGCCAATGCTTGTAAGGATGCTGGCCGGTTTGCCTTGCGGCAAGTAGGTAGAGGGAACCCCCAGACGTAGCATCGGTGGGGCGTGACGTACGCCACACAGTTCGTTGATGGCGTCACACAGATGAGCGCCTGCCCCGCCAGACACAACGCCGTTTTCGATGGTGACGACAAACGGCGACGTAGCGGCGTTGGCAAGCATCGTTTGGTCGGCCGGTCGGACACAGCCGACGTCATACACGCATGCTTCGATACCGCTTTGATGCAGCAGTTCGGCTGCGTCAAGGGCAGCTTTTACGCGATCGCCGACAGCTAACAGTGTGACGTCACTGCCGTCGCGTAAACGCCGGGCAGACAGATCGCCGGTATGGCGCATAGCCGGTGAGCCGAGTGCTTCGGCGGTGGTGGCGGCACCTTTGGCAAAGCGCAGCAGTACCGGTCCGTCAAGGGCAAGTGCCGTGTCGAGCATGGCGGCAAGATCGTGATCGTGTGAGGGGGCAAGCACGGTCATGTTGGGAATGCGTAAGGCCAACGCCATGTCAAGCACTCCGTGGTGGCTTGGTCCGTCATCGCCGGTAATGCCAGCCCGGTCAACTGCAAACACGACATGTTCGTTGTGTAAGCCGACATCAAAGTTGGCTTGGTCGAATGCGCGGGCAAGAAACGTTGAATAGACGGCAAAGACAGGTGTTTTGCCGGCGTGGGCAAGCCCGGCTGCCATGGTGGTGGCATGCTGCTCGGCAATCCCAACGTCGAAGACTTGCTGTGGGCGCTGTTTGGCCAGCGCGAGTAGACCCGTTGAGCCTGGCATGGCGGCGGTGAGCGCGATGATGTCTGGTTGTTCGCATGCGCGGGCAGTGAGTGTTTGTGAAAAGATGCTGGTCCAGCTGGTTACAGCCGGTTTGAGCGCCTGGCCGGTTGTCGGGTCGAATGCGGACGTGTCGTGCAGCCGTTTTTCGGGGTCTTCTTCGGCCGGTTTGTAACCTTTGCCTTTTTCGGTCAGGACGTGCACAAGGACGGGTGATTTTAGTCTTTTGGCGTAGCCAAAGGCAGTTTCGAGTTGTGCCATATCGTGCCCGTCGAACGGTCCGAGGTAGCGCACTCCAAGCGCTTCAACGAATGACTGCAACGCCGGGGCATCTGATACGACGGTTTTTAACGCGTCGATGCCGGCTTCAGTGAATCGTTCGGCAAACGGTACGCGTGCGACCACCCGGTCGAATTGATCACGCATTTGACGAAAGCGCGGGTCGGTACGGATTTCAGCGACACGTTGAGACAGGCAGCTCACGGTTTCGGCATACGAACGTCCGTTGTCGTTTAACACGATGATGACCGGCAGTTCGTGATGACCGATGTTGTTCAGCGCTTCATAGGCCATGCCGCCGGTGAGCGCCCCGTCGCCGATCACGCCGATGATGCGCCGGTTGGCGTCGTTGTGGCCAACTTGGAGACCTGCCACCCATGACAAGGCGGTTGACGCATGCGAATTTTCGACGATGTCGTGTGCAGATTCTTTGCGAGCCGGATAGCCCGACAGGCCGTCTTGCTGTCGTAGTGTGGCGAACTGGCTGCTGCGGCCGGTGACCATTTTGTGCACGTAGGCCTGATGTCCGGTGTCCCACACGATTCGATCTGTTGGTGATTCAAACACCCGGTGAAGTGCCAGGGTGAGTTCAACCACGCCCAAATTTGAGCCAAGATGGCCACCGACTTGCGCGACGGCCGTGATGATCGCCTCACGAATTTCGTCGGCAAGTACAACGAGCGCGTCGCGATCGAGGGTCCGCAGCTGGTCTGGTGACGTGATCTCAGCTAGTCGCACGGTTGTGATCCTTACAGTCGCACCCCTGATGGTGTGGGCGACGGTGTGTCATGAAGGGTAGGGCGAATCGTGGCGTTATGCAGACGCGTTGATGAGTTCGTTTAACAGCTGGTTGGTGGCTCGCGGGTCGGCTTGGCCTTTGGTTTTTGCCATCACTGCGCCAACGAGCGCCCCGATTGCTTTGGTGTTACCGCCACGAATCGCCTGGACGGTTTCTTGGTTCTCGTCAACGACTTGCCGGGCAATGTCACGCAACGCGTCGGTGTCTTGCAGTTGCACCAGATTGTGCTTTTTGGCGATTGCCTGTGGGGTGGCTTGACCGCGGCTATCAACCAGGTGACCGAGCACCGTTTTCGCCATGGTGTGTGACAGCTGGCCGTCAGCAATCATTGCGATGAGGTCGCTTAAGTGCTGCCCGGTTAGGCCCGCTTCGGCCAGAGTTAAACTTTCTTGGGTGAGCACTCCGGCGATATCGCCAACCAGCCATTGCGCGACACGGGTGGCATCAGCGCCATGTTTTACCGCATCGTCATACACGTCGATGGCAGTAAGGGCGATCACCCCGATGGCTTGTTCGCGGTTGAGTCCGGCGTCTGCGAACCGTTGACGGGTTGCTGCCGGTAGTTCGGGCATCGTGGCCCGGATCGTTTCGACCCGTTCTGTTGGAGCGGTGACCGCAACGAGGTCTGGGTCGGGAAAATAGCGGTAGTCAGTGACGGATTCTTTCACCCGCAGGGTTTCCGTAACGCTGCGCGATTCGTCCCAGTGGCGGGTTTCAAGACGGATCCGGTTGCCACCGGTGATTTCATCAACTTGCCGCAGCGCCTCGTAACGCACGGCACGGCCAAGCGAACGCACCGAGTTCAAATTCTTAATTTCGGTGCGGGTGCCAAGCGGGTCACCAAAACGGCGCACGGACACGTTGGCGTCACAGCGCATCTGGCCGTGGTCCATCCGTGCCGGCGATACGCCAGTTGCGATCACGATGGCTTGAAGTTCTCGCAAGTAAGCCTGAGCGGTTACCGGGTCATGAATCTCTGGGTGGCTGACGATTTCTAACAAGGGGATGCCGCAACGGTTGTAGTCGATGAGGGATCGTTCAGCGCCGTGGATGCGACCGGATTCGCCCACATGTAACGATTTGCCGGTGTCTTCTTCCATGTGGAGGCGTTCGATGCCGACCCGACGGATCACGATTGCACCGTCAATTTCGACTTCGACGTCAAGGAAACCGTCACTGACCAACGGCGTGTCGTACTGGGAGATCTGGTAGTTCTTGGCCAGGTCGGGATAGAAATAGTTTTTGCGGTGGAACTGGCAGCGTTCGGCAATGTGGCCGTTGATGGCAAGCCCAAGCAAAATTGCGTCGTGCACGGCCCGTTTGTTTACGACCGGTAGTGATCCTGGCTGTCCGGTGCATACGGGGCACACGTTGGTGTTGGGTTCGTCACCAAACGTGGTGGCACAGCCGCACCACATTTTGGTGGCAGTGTCGAGTTCGACATGGACTTCAAGGCCGACAACAAGTTCCCAGCCGTCTGGTAGAAACGCGGTGTCTGTCATGCGTTCACCTCTGCTACAGCACGTGGGCCTGTGGGGATCAGTGGGGTCTGTTCAATGGCATAAGCGACTCGATACAGCACGTCGTCACGCAACAGCGGCGCCATGATCTGCACTCCGACAGGCATGCCGTCATCGCCAATACCGATCGGCAGCGACATGGCAGGGATACCTGCCAACGATGCCGGCACGGTCGCGACATCGCTTAAGTACATTGCGATGGGGTCGGCCGTTTTTTCTCCGAAGCGAAACGCGGTAGACGGTGTGGTGGGACTTAACAGCGCATCGACGTGAGTGAATGCATTCGAAAAGTCACGTGCGATCAACGTGCGTACTTTGGATGCTTGCAGATAGTACGCGTCGTAGTAGCCACTCGACAGGGCGTGGGTGCCGATCATGATGCGACGTTTCACTTCTGTACCAAAGCCTTCGCTGCGCGTGTGGGCGTTCATTTCTTCAGCCGTGTCGGCATCGACGCGTAACCCGTAACGCACCCCATCAAAACGTGCCAAGTTGGATGACGCTTCACTTGGGGCGATCAGATAGTAGGCAGCCAGCCCGTAGGGGGCGTGCGGCAACGACACGTCAATGAGCGTTGCTCCGCGACTACTCAAGGCCTGGCAGGTGTCGTTAAAACGTGCCAGCACGTCGGGTGAGAAACCGTCGGTGACAAGTTCGCTGATCACCCCGATCGTGACCCCGGAAAGATCGGTGGTGGCGGCAGGAAAAGCTGGTGCGGCTTGCGTGATGGACGTCGAGTCACGTGGGTCATGGCCGCGCATAATGTCGTGTAAGGCTGCCGTGTCGGCAACGGTGCGGGCAAACGGCCCTGCCTGGTCAAGCGAGGACGCAAACGCCACCAGTCCATAGCGCGAAACGGTCCCATAGGTAGGTTTGGTGCCGACGATGCCGGTGAATGCGGCCGGCTGGCGGATGGAACCGCCAGTGTCGGTGCCGACACTAAACGGTGCGAACCGGGCCGCTACGGCTGCTGCGGAACCGCCCGATGAACCGCCTGGCACACAGGCGACGTCGAACGGGTTGCGGGTAGGACCAAACGCCGAATTTTCGGTGGATGAGCCCATCGCAAACTCGTCCATATTGGTCGTGCCAAGGGGAATAAGCCCAGCGTCGATGAGACGGGTGACGACCGTCGCCTGATAAGGCGGATTCCAGTTGGCCAGCATGCGTGAGCCACACGTGGTGGGTGAACCAGGCCAGGTCAGTACGTCTTTAATTGCCACCGGAACCCCAGCAAAGGCGGGTAACGTTTCGCCGCGTGCACGTTTGGCATCGATTTCATCTGCGGTGTCACGTGCAGCGTCAGCCAGAACATGCAAAAACGCGTGAATGGCCGTGTCGTTACTGCCTGTGTTGTCGTCGCGGTGCCACACGCCGCTTGACGTATCAACGCCGTCAAAGGTGGCGATGCGCTCAAGGTGTGCGTCGGTGACTTCGCGTGCACTCACCGTGCCATCGGTGAGCAAAACGGCAAGTTCATGGGCGGTGTGATCCGTAAGTTCGCGCGCCATCTAGCCCTCCTCTGCAACGATACGGGGAACCGCAAAACGCATCTGTTCAACCGCCGGTGCACCGGCCAAAATGGCGTCGCGTGACAGTGATGGTGAAGGGATATCGTCGCGCGCCACATCGGCAGGTGCGAACGGATGGACCATCGGTTCAACGTCGTCAGCGGCGACTTCGGCGACCTGTTCGGCGTAGCCAAGGATGGCGTTAAGTTGGGGTGCGAACAGCGCGACTTCGTCGTCGGTGACAAACAGGCGGGCGAGGCGTGCGACATGCCGCACGTCTTCTTCGGGAAGTGACACAACTACCTCACTGTTGGGGTGATGCCTTAAGGATAGGGGTAGGAGGTTGCCGACGGCAGCCACAGTGGTTACAGTCATTGTGACGTTAACCTGCCGGGCTGTGCTTTTGTGACAGTGTCGGCCCGTACGAAATGAACCGTGTGACTAGCGCAGCGCTCCTCACTGACCGGTATGAACTCACCATGCTTGATGCCGCGTTGGCCAGCGGCGCAGCTGACCGGCACACCGTATTTGAGGTGTATGCCAGACGTCTGCCCGGTGGTCGGCGCTACGGTGTGTTCGCCGGCATCGACCGTTTTTTGGCGTACCTGGCCGACTTTCGGTTTACCCAACGTGAACTTGACGTTTTGGCAGACATGCAGGTCGTCTCTGATGCGACCCTGACGTATCTGCAGAACTTTACGTTCACTGGCGACATCGTCGCCTACCGTGAAGGCGAACTGTATTTCCCGAACTCGCCGGTCGCGACCGTTGCCGCACCGTTTGGTGAAGCAGTTATTTTAGAGACGTTGCTGTTAAGCGTGTTGAACCATGATTCGGCGATCGCTACGGCTGCGGCACGGATGGTGAACACTGCCAGCGGACGCAGCCTGGTCGATTTTGGTGCCCGACGCACCCACGAACAGGCTGCTGTGGCTGCCGCCCGCGCCGCCTACATCGCCGGTTTTGTCGGCACGTCAAACCTTGAAGCTGGCGCAACCTACGGCATCCCGACAGTCGGCACGTCCGCTCATGCGTTCACGCTTTTATTTGCCAACGAAGAAGATGCGTTTGCCGCCCAAATCGACATCCTTGGCAAGGAAACCACGCTGCTGGTCGACACGTTCGATGTGATCACCGGTGTACGTAACGCGTTGCAGGCCGGCGGGACGTCGCTGGGTGCGATTCGCATCGATTCAGGCGACCTTCATGTCAACACGTCGACGGCCCGTCGGGTGCTTGATGAGGCGGGCGCGACCGGAACGCGCATTGTCGTATCGGGCGATCTTGACGAGTTCAAAATTGCCTCCCTTGCTACCGCCCCGATCGACAGTTTTGGGATCGGCACACGTCTTGTGACCGGCAGCGGACAACCAACGGCTGAATTTGTCTACAAGATGGTGGCACGGCAACTGGCCCCAAACTTGCCTTTGACGCCGGTGGCAAAAGGCGGAGGGGTAAAAGCAACGGTTGGGGGACGCAAACGTGCCGCCCGCCAATTCAACGACGGGGTGGCGGTCGCAGAGATTCTCCATCCGTTTGATACGGCCCTTGGTGCGACTGAACGCCCGTTACAGCATCCGGTTGTGACTGCAGGCGTGGCCCGCGCACTTGAACCACTTGCGGTGCTTCGAGCCCATCACCAGGCGGCATTAGCCACGTTGCCTGCCGCAGCGTTTGCGCTGGGCCCAGGCGATCCTGCCCTACCGACGGTTGATCGTGTTTCACCGTCACTATCTGCCGTCTGATGTCTGCGCAAACGACGATGGCTGAACTATGGCCAGACGGGCTGTGTGCGGTCGCAGTCGATGTTGCCTTGTTGACGGTACGGGACGGTGTGTTGCAGGTGCTGTTAGCCAAACCGGACACGCCACCGTTCACGGCCCTTTGGTCGCTGCCTGGCCGGCGGGTCGCAGCCGACGAAAATTTAGATGAGACAGCCCATCGGGCGTTGCGTGAATTGGCTGGCGTGGCTGCACCCGATGCGCATCTGCAGCAGCTGCGCACCTATGGCGATCCGGGCCGCGATCCGCATGCCAGAATTGTTTCCGTTGCCTATCTTGCGTTAACCCCGTTGACTGACACGTTTGTGCTGCCATCTCACGCCCAGCTTGTGCCGGTCGCGCAACTGTTAGCCAACGGCGCCAACCAGCTGGCGTACGACCACCGCCAGATTGTTGCCGACGCACTTGAGCGGGCCCGTTCGAAACTGGAATACTCGTCGCTTGCAACCGCGTT
Source organism: Nitriliruptoraceae bacterium (assembly GCA_040904765.1). Classification (GTDB taxonomy): domain Bacteria; phylum Actinomycetota; class Nitriliruptoria; order Nitriliruptorales; family Nitriliruptoraceae; genus JBBDST01. Next base: position 15,268 of record JBBDST010000009.1, on the reverse strand, counting down.
CGTCACCGAACCGTTCACGTTGGCCGAGCTACGTCGGGTCTATGAGGCGGTGTGGGGAGTTGTGCTTGACGAGGCAAATTTTCGCCGCAAGGTAGCGCACACTCCCGGCTTTGTGGTGGAAGTCTCTGGGGTGGCTCCGCCAGGGCCTGAAGGGGGCCGGCCGGCCAAGCGGTACAAGCCTGGAGGTGCAACCCAGCTGCATCCCGCGATGCTTCGTCCGTGACCGTTAGGTCTGTCTCACCAGGTCGTTGAGGTCGTCTTCAGTGACGATTGCAACGTTGAGTTCGCGGGCTTTGTCGTATTTGCTGCCGGCGTTTTCGCCGGCAATCAGCATGGTCGTGTTTTTAGAGACACTGCCGGCGATTTTAGCGCCGCGCGCTTCAAGCAGGGCCGCAAGGTCGCTGCGGACAAAGTTGGTGAGCGTGCCGGTGATCACAATCACTTCACCTTTAAGGTCTTGCTCGTCGGCGGGCTTGACTTGACTGGTGCTTTCCAGACACACGTCAAGGGCCATTAACTCGTCGATCAACTGGCGGTTTGCTTCGAGCGCAAAATGCGTGACGATTTCAGTTGCGATCGCAGGACCAATACCGTCGATCTGTGCCAACGTGTCGATGTCTTGATCGACGAGCGCTTGAACATGTCCGAACGTTTTCGCCAACGTTTTGGCAACGGTCGGTCCGACATGACGAATGTTTAACCCGACAATGACCCGTTCAAACCCGGCGTTGCGGGCTGTCTCGATGCCGGCAAACAGGCGGGCGATCCGTTTGGCACCAAAGCCCGGAAACGTCTGCAAAGTGGCGGCATGTTCGGGGAGGCGAAACACGTCGGCCATGTTGGTGATCAAACCGGCGTCAATCAACAGTTTCACGGTTTCGTCACCGAGGCCTTCGATGTCGAGTGCGCCGCGTGCTGCCAGGTGGGTGACTGATGACAGCAGCCGGTTGGGGCAGGCGACGTTGAGACAGTAATGGTGGGCTTCGCCGTCGGCGCGTGTGAGTGGGCCGCCACAAAACGGGCAGTTGGCTGGCATCACAAACGGTTCTGTGCCAACGGGACGTTTGGCAAGGACGGGGCCAACGACTTCCGGGATGACGTCTCCTGCACGACGAACGATCACCGTGTCGCCAACCCGGACGTCTTTGAGATGGATCTGCAGTTCGTTATGCAAGGTGGTGGTTGAGATGGTGGTACCGGCAACATGTACCGGTTCAAGGACGGCAAAGGGGGTGACTTTGCCGGTGCGTCCAACGTTAATTTCGATCGATTTGAGTTGAGTGTGTTCTTCTACTGGCGCCATCTTGTAGGCGATGGCCCATCGTGGTGCGCGTGCGGTAAAGCCAAGTACGTCACGTTCAGCGATCTGGTCGAGCTTGATCACGACGCCGTCAATTTCATAACCGACTTCGTGACGGTGTTTGGTGGTGTGATCGATGTAGGTGAGTGTGTCGCTAACGCCGGTCGTGACGGCAAAGCCAGGTTCGACGGGAAGACCAAGGGCGGCAAGCCATGTCAAGAGTTGCGCGTGGGTTGTATGCGTCATATCGGTGGTGTAGCCGACTCCATGACACCACAGTGCTAATGGCCGAGAGGCCGTGATGGCCGGATCTTTTTGGCGGAGCGCTCCGGCAGCCGCGTTGCGCGGATTTTTGAACACCGGCTCGCCTGCTTCGATACGCGTTTCGTTCATCTGTTGAAACGCGTCCAGCGGGTAGTACACCTCGCCGCGAACATCCAAGTAAGCCGGTGGCGTGTCGGTGTGTAGCCGGTAGGGCACGTCGGTGATGGTGCGTACTTGGGCGGTGATGTCTTCGCCGCTAATGCCGTTGCCGCGCGTTGCAGCGGTTGCAAGTACCCCGTCGATGTAGGTCAGATTCACTGCCACCCCGTCAATTTTTCGTTCACATACGACCGTCACATCATCTGCGTCTGTGCGGTCCAGTAGCCGTGCCACCCGGAGAAAAAATGCGGCGATGTCGTCGTGATGAAATGCGTTGTCGAGACTGAACATCGCCTGACGGTGGGTGACCGGCGCAAAGGCTGTGCTAGGTGGTGGCGCAACCTGCTGGGTGGGTGACTGTGGAGTGACAAGTTCAGGATGGGCCGCTTCGAGGGCTATCAACTGCTGATACAGCCGGTCATAGTCAGCGTCGCTTAACACCGGATCGTCAAGGACGTGATAGCGGTACAGCGCGTCACGAATTTCTGTCACAAGCCGGTCGTGTTCAGCTTGGAGGCTAGCCATGACGCGGGCCATATACAGCGTCGCGGTCGGCATCTGTGATCATTCCGCCGCCGTAACACCTGTCGTCATCACGGTCATACAAAACAGCTGCTTGTCCTAGAGCCACCCCATAAACAGGTTCTAAAAAGCGGACGTGAAGCGCTTCGCCGTCTTTAGTTACGGCCGCTTCGTGGGCCCGTCCGTGCGCCCGGATCTGCACTTTCAACTCCGAAACGTCTGGCACGACCGCACTAAAGCGTGGTTCAGCGATACGAATCCAGGCACATGACAGCGCGTCACGTGGACCAATCGTGACCGTGTTGGTGGTGGCATCAACATCGGCGACAAAACGCCGTTCGTGATGGTTTAACCCCAGTCCTCGGCGCTGACCGACCGTGTAACGCCACACCCCGTCGTGACTACCAAGGACGACCCCGTCCGTGTCAACAATTGGGCCACGTGAAACCGGTAGGTGCTGCTCAAGATAGCCAGCTGTGTCACCGTCAGGAATGAAACAGATGTCGTAACTGTCCGGTTTTTGCGCGACCCGAAAGCCGGCTTTTGCGGCGATATCACGCACGTCAGGTTTGGTGTAGCCCCCAACGGGCAGCAGCGTGTGGGCGAGCTGTTCAGGTTGTGCCATGTAAAGCACATACGACTGGTCTTTTTGTCGGTCGACAGCCCGATGCAACGTGACGTTGGGACCTGGGGTAGTGACAGGGTCGCCGGCACGCCGTAGCTGGGCGTAATGGCCGGTTGCCAGCGCATCGAAACCGGCAGTGCGGGCACGGCCCAACAGGGCCGCATATTTCACTTTTTCGTTGCAGGTGACACACGGATTGGGGGTTGTGCCGGTGGCGTAGGCGGCGGTAAATGGGGCTTGAACTTCACTGTGGAAGGCGTCTCGCAGGTCCCAGACATAAAACGGGATGTCGAGCATCGCTGCAGTACGGCGGGCGTCTTGGGCGTCATCCAGTGTGCAACAGCCATGTCCCGGTGGCGCATCAATAGGGGTGTCGGCAAGTTTTAAATGGACACCAGTCACGTCATGGCCCTCGGCAACGAGTAGGGCTGCGGCAACGGACGAATCGACCCCTCCAGACAGGGCAACAAGTACCCGGCTCATGCCCACACTCCTGGGTGGGCTTGTAACGCCGGAATGAGTTCTGACAAGCCCGTGATAGCCGTGTCAATGTCGTTGTCGGTGGTGTCCCAGCCAAGGCTTAGCCGTAGCGGTGTACCGGTGATGCCTGCCGCAACCAAAACATGCGAAGCGGTGGTTGCCCCAGAACTGCACGCAGCTCCCCCGCTAGTAGCAATACCCAGCGCATCAAGTCGTAACCCAAGCAGTTCGCCTGCCACATCATCGATCGACAGATGCACGTGTGAGGCGAGCCGTCTCGTCGGGTCAACAGGTCCGTTTCGGCGCACACCTTCAAGGGTCGTAAGGTTGGCGGCAAGCTTGTCTGACAATCGGTTGAGGCGAATAACTAGCTGCTGACGCTCAGCGACGGTTGCATCAAGCGCTGCGGCGACACTGGCAATCAGTGCGGTTGCAAACGTGCCGGAACGTACCCCGCGGTCTTGGCCACCGCCGTGATGCAACGGCACGACGGGAAGATTGCGGCGAAGCACCGCAAAACCGACTCCTTGCGGGGCCCCAAATTTGTGGCCGGATGCAGCTAAGGCACTGATCTGATCGCGCGTGACGTTCACATCTAACGTCGCGATTGCCTGCACCGCGTCAGTGTGCAACGGCACACCCTTGGGTGCCAGTGCTGCCGCCAGTTCGGCAATCGGGTTGATGCTGCCAAGCTCATTATTGGCTGTCATAACACTCACAAGCGCCGTTTCGGCCCGAAGTAGCCCCAGCACTTGATCAACGTCGATACATCCGTCAGGTCCGCAACCAACCAGATCGAGGGTCGCATCTCCACGTTCAGCAAGCCACACGGCCGCATCTTTCACTGCGGCATGTTCGGTTGCCGAGATGATCAAATGCGGAGTGGTGCGCCGTGCGTCGCGGGCCGCCCAGATGATCCCCTTCAATGCCAAATTGTCCGCTTCCGTACCGCCAGAGGTGAACACGACTTCGTGCGGGGTCGCACCGATTGCTGCTGCGACCCGTTCACGGGCTTCTTCGATCACCGCACGGGTATTTTGCCCACGCTGATGCGCCGCCGAGCCATTCGCGGCGTCAAGATGCGTCAGTAACACAGCGCGCGCTTGGGGGCGGGGCGTTGAGGACGCGGCATGGTCGAGATACACGTTCATAAGGTGTGACGGTAGCGTTGTTCGTACGTTCGCGATGGAGCCAAACGACGATGACCGCACCACATCTGCCCGAAGGCATCACCCAACCGCCGACGTTTCAGGGGTGCGTGCCGTTAAACGTGTCACTTGGGGTGTGTGACGGTCACGAACTGCTGCTGCTATCGCTCGAACTGTGGGACGGATTTACGGACTTGCGTTTCGCCCGGGTCGATCACACCGCAACGTTACGGCTGACACGCCGCTTCCCACCGGCCAGCAACTGGCAGGTAACAATAAACGGCCGGCCCGCCCAGGTATTTGATGCGGTTGGTCGGGGTGATCGCGGCTTTTCCAACGGCGAAGTGCGCCTTATTCCGCCGCTGGCCTCGGGCGACACGCTTGACGTCACCGTGGCCTTATACGACCAGGCACCGCCGCTCAGTGCGACGGTGCCCGTAGTCTTGTGACCGAATTGATTTAGCCTTTACGGGCAGTGATTTCTTCAATCAGTTTCGGGACAACCTTGTACAGGTCACCGACAACACCAAAGTCGGCGATCTGAAAGATCGGCGCTTCTTTGTCTTTGTTGATCGCAACAATGTGCTGAGAGGTTTGCATCCCGGCCCGATGTTGAATCGCACCCGATACGCCGTTACCGATATAGAGGGCCGGCGAGATGGTGCGGCCGGTCTGACCGATCTGGAAACGGTGCGGATACCAGCCGGCGTCAGTAGCGGCACGTGACGCCCCAACTCCGGCACCCATAAGATCTGCGAGCTGTTCGATCAGTTCGAAACCTTCGGCGTTGCCAAGCCCACGACCACCAGAAACCACCACTGCGGCTTCGGCGATGTCTGGCCGATCAGCGCCACCTTGTTTCTCAACTGACGTGATGCTGGCCGCTTTGGCAGCGTCGGACAGGCTTACCGAAAGCGCTTCAACGGCCGCCTCACTACTTCCGGGCGTTTCAACCGGGTAGGCGTTTGATGCGATCCCGATGATCTGTGGTTGACCGTCTGCGATCGTTGACGTGGTGATCATATCGCCACCAAACACTTCTTTGGTTGCGGTGATACGACCCGAATCGTCCGCTTCAACGGCGGTGGCATCAGTAATCACGCCGGCGTTGATCCGCACTGCAAGGCGGGCAGCAACGTCTTTCGTGTGGTTGGTTGAACCAAACAGCACCGTGTCGGCACTACTTGCAGCCAAGGCTGCTTCGAGGGTCTCAACGGCCGGCAGGGTGACATACGACGTCAGTTCCTCGTCGTCTGCGACATACAGCTTGGCGGCACCGTGACTGCCAAGCGTCGCTGCTTGGTCTGTGCCACCAGGACCAACCCAAACGGCCGATACGGTTGCGCCCGACGTTGCGGCCAACCGATTGGCGGCCGTAAGCACCTGCAGCGACAGTTTGCGCGGGGCGCCGTCACTGTGGTCAATCAGTACGAGAATCTCACTCATCAGTCATCCTTCACATCATCACACGGATGTTGGCCGCGCTCATACGAATTTTTTGTCTACAAGCCAGTCGGCCAGTTGCGCTGCGGCTGCACCGCTACCGTCGTCTTCAACGATCGTGCCGGCTTCTTTGGGTGGTCGCGGGGTGAATGTGGCAAGCACGGCCGAAGCGTTGGCGGCGCCAACAAGTTCGGGTGCAATACCAAGATCGGCGAGGGTTTTCTCCGTCAACGGTTTCGATTTTGCGGCCATGATGCCTTTAAACGACGGGTAGCGCGGTTCGTTGATCGCTTCAACGACCGACACAACGGCTGGCAACGTGGAGGTGACAACATCCCAACCTTCCTCGTGTTCACGGTGCACCACAACGTCGGTGCCGTTGACTTCAAGAAAACGTGCGAACGTGAGGCTTGGAACGCCAAGGATCTCAGCGACTGCTGCCGGTACCAGGCACGTGCGGGCATCTGTCGACTGGTTGCCAAAGAGGATCAGATCGAAACCTTCGGCTTGAGCGGCGGCGGCGATGACGCGGGCGGTGCCAATCGCATCGGAACCGGCGATGGCGTCATCAAAAACATGCACGCCAGCGTCGAGCCCATAGGAGAGGGCTTTCCGTACGGTCGATTGGGCGTTCTGTGGCCCAACGACAAGCACGACTATTTCGGCATCGTGAGATTCTTTGAGCCGCATCGCTTCTTCGATGGCGAACTCGTTCACCGGACACAGCACCGATTCGACCGAGTCGCGGTCAACCGTGCGGCTGTTCGGGTCGATGGTTTTCTCTGCGGCGGTGTCGGGCACGCGCTTAACCGGGACAAGAATTTTCATGGTGATTCCTTTGCGGACGTCATGCTTAAGGTAGCGCGCGCGACTACACGTCGCGGAATCGCAACAACGTGACCGCTATGGCTAAGAGCGCAACGACATAGGTCAAAAAGATCGCTGAAGCAGTGCCGATCGGTAATGGCATAGCAAAGCCGTCAGGAATTGCTGCGCGCGTTTGGGGTGATGAGAACACGCCGCCTAATGCTTGAAAGGGCAGCCAGCGGGCGACTGCAGGAAAGAACTGTCCGATGAGTGTTTCTACGAGAAACGCATAGATCAGGGTGCCTGCCACGGTGAGTACTTGGCTGCGCACGACCGCACCGACCGCAACCCCAAGGATGGCAGCAAGCATCAGCCCGATTGGCGTGATGACCAGCGCCCGTAAGGTTTGACTGCCGATCGCAGCCAGGGATAGCTCACCAAGCACGGTGAGGGCAAGCACAACTGTGATGATCCCAACGACCGTAAATACAAGCGCATACAGGGCGCTTGCGGCGAGTTTTGCGCTCAGCACAGCGGTGCGTGACGGGGTGAGCATGAACGTCCGCCCGATCGTGCCATGACGAAATTCAGTAGTGAGGGACAGCGCACCAACAATGAGGACAATGATGTAGGCGCCGCCGATCTGGTCAACAAGGGAAGCAAGTTGGGGATCTGTACCCAAAAATGCGCCAGTGAACGTGTCATCGGTGACCACGAAAACCACCCCAACCCCAATCAGGAGCACACCAAGAAGGGTCAGGACGAGCGTTGTCCGGCTTTTAACAATTTTGGTTATTTCGGCCGCGATCAGCTGCATCAGCGAATCCCTTCCCCTTGAGTGAGCTCCAAAAAGGCTTCTTCCAAATCGGTTTGTGACGACGCCAACTGCTGCAGAGCAATGCCGGCGTCAAATGCCAACTGGCCAACCTGTTCGGCAGTTATCCCAGTCACCGTCAGCGTGTTGTCGGCCCGGACGACCGCGGCACCGTTGACGCTGAGCCGTTCTGCCAGTCGCGCCGGATCGCTTGAGACGACGGTGAGTCTGGCGGTGCCGCTTGTCAGCTCAGCGATAGTGCCTTTAGCGATTACCGCACCGTGGCGGATTACTAGGACGTCATCGGCAAGTTTCGCGACTTCAGACAACAGGTGTGACGACACGAGGATGGCACGTCCTTCAGCTGCTAGTGAACGCAACAGTTCGCGGACCCACTGGATGCCTTGCGGGTCAAGGCCGTTGGCGGGTTCGTCTAACAGCAGCAGTTCAGGGTCGCCGAGAAGCGCATGTGCAAGACCCATGCGCTGGCGCATCCCTAAACTAAAGCCCCCAACTCTGCGGCCAGCTGCGGCTGTCAATCCAACCGTGTCAAGTACTTCTTCGCAACGTTGACGGGCAATACCAACACTTTTTGCCGCGATCGCCAGTTCATCGATCGCTCGCAAGCCTGGGGTGTGACCGACCCCGTCGACGATCGCCCCGACAGTGCGTATTGGATCGGCAAGTTTGCGATACGGCACACCGTTTATAAGCGCACGGCCTTTGGTTGCTGTGGTAAGGCCAACAATGATGCGCATGGTGGTCGATTTACCCGAACCGTTGGGGCCAAGAAACCCAAGGATGCTGCCCGAGCGCATGCTGAAACTTAAGTTATCCACGGCGGTTAACGATCCAAACTGTTTCGTTACCCCGTCAAGTTCAAGCACCGTGTTTGCCGTCATATGTGATCCTTCCTCACTGGGCAACTCTACGTTTTTGTGGCGGCTCAAGGTCGTATTTTGGGTGTTTTGTGTGTGCATGAAACGGCCCCGAAGCAGGCGCTAATGGGGCCTTTTGCGTGCAGCGCGGGCCGCAGCGAACAACGCCACGACGGGTACGACAACGGCAGCGAATATGACCGTGGGAAGCCACGCGAAGTCACGTACGAGGGCTGCACCCGCACCCATCACCGCACCGCTTAACGCCAACAGCACGACGACCAGTTGCACCGGCAAGGCGCGTGCATAACGGCGATGCAGCACCGTTGCTGCGGTTGCCCCACCAAACAGCAACACAACCCCAAGTACACGCAAAACCACGGCAAACTCCTCGTTTTATGCGCAAAAATTGGCGATTCGGTAAGCGCACGGCACCATAGCGTCACATCGTAGGTAGCAAAGGGTCTGAATGCGTCGTCTTGGTGTTGTGCTTGCGCTCGCGTTAGCCCTAGCCGCCTGCAGTAGTGGCCAGGCTGATGTCACAGCCAGTGCCGCACGTATTTCTACCCCAATTGCCGGCAGCGCTCAGATAGCACTTTCGTTAATCAACGCCGGCACTCTCGACGATGAACTCCTAGACGTGTCTACCCCGGCAGCCGTGTTTGTCGAGATCCACGAGACGGTGCTTGCCGATGGTCGCGCAACGATGACCAAACGCGAAACGGTGGTTGTACCGGCCAGTGAGACGGTGGTGTTTCGCCCGGGCGGTTTGCACTTGATGCTGCTCGTACCTGACGACACGGTCGTAATCGGCGCGCGCGTGCCGTTAACGTTGACGTTTAAGTCTTCTGCGCCGATCACCCTCGAGGCTGAAGTAGTGGAACTGCTTGATCTGGTGGCGTTTGGTGACGGTTTGCAGGTGACATCATGAACGTAAAGATTGCAGGCCTGCTGCTGGCTGGCGCAGTGTTGTTGGCCAGTTGTGGGCCGTCAAGTGCGACCGCACTTGTCGCCCAAGGGCTTGAACGGCAGCCTGACGGTTGGTATGGCGTACCGGTGACACGTGCTCGTGCCCTGCCAGATGTGACGTTAAGCGCTACTGACGGTACGCCCGTGCGTCTGGCCGAGGCGTTTAACGGCACGCCCACACTCGTATTTTTTGGCTACACATCCTGTCCTGACATCTGCCCGGTGCATCTGGCTGCGTTGACGTCGTCTATGCAGACCGTCCGGGTCGGTTTTGACACGGTTGATGTAGTGTTCGTGTCGGTCGATCTCGAACGGGACACGCCCGAACGCATCGACGAATTTTTAGGGTATTTCGACAGCCGTATCACCGGGCTTTACACGACCGACGAGCCACTGCTGCTCGAAACGCTGGCGGCACTTGATCTGGGCGGGCCGATTATTGAAGGTCCTGACCCGCGCGGTGAAGGCAACCTGATTGGCCATCCTGCACAAGTGATCGGGTTTGATTCCGACGGGATAGCAAGACGCGTCTGGCCATTTGGGGCGCGACGTTCTGACTGGGTGAGCGATCTCCCACGGATCGTGAGCAACTGGTGAACGTCGCCTGGTGGTGCTCATCAACGCCCGGCCAGATTTGGACCTGGCGTTACACCCCGTTTGTTGGCGTGTGGGTCGTGTCTGCCGCACTGATTTACGGCTATGTACGGGTCCACAAGGCATTTGATGTGGCGCGCGATCCGCGCCTGTTTCGTCGATTTGTGTTTGGCGTGTTAGCACTGTTCATCGTGTCGGAATGGCCCATTGGACAGCTTGGAGTGGGGTATCTGACGACTGTGGCAGTCAGCCGCTACATCACCTACACGTTCATCGCAGCCCCGTTGATCGTGTCAAGCCTGCCAACTGAACTGGTACAGCAACTGTTCACCCCCGGCACCCGTCGCGCCGAAGTGTTGCGCACCGTAACGTCTTGGCCGGTCGCACTGGTGGTGTTCAACGCCGTGCTGTTTGGGACCCATCTGCCGATAACCATTGACGTGTTGAAAGTGACTCAGCTTGGTTCGTTTGCGGTGGACGTGCTGCATTTCTTTGCAGCGATCATCTGGTGGTGGCCGGCATTGCGTCCGGCGGGTGAACCAAACGCGATTCAAGAACCGGTACGGGCGTTTTACTTGTTTGCCTCGTCAGTGTTGATGTTTGTTCCAGCCGCATTTTTGACGTTTTCTCCGTTACCGCTGTATGGACTGTATGAACTTGCTCCCCCACTGTGGCTTGGTTTTGATGCGGTGCGTGAACAGCAAACTGCCGGCATCATTATGAATGTGGGTGGCGGGCTGGTTTTATGGGCAATTATCGGCACACTGTTTCTCCGTTGGGCCAAACAGCAGCAGGCTGCCGATACGGCTGTCCGGCAGGAACGTGATGCCCGCATTTTGGCACGCATGCGTACGCTTGAAACCGAATCGTTCACCAACGACCACGACCCAAACCCGTAAAAAGGCCAACGATGCTTCCCGACCCGTCCGGCATTGCTCAAGACCGCGGCGTAATCGAACGTTTCGAGAACGACGCTGCAGTGATTCGCGTCGGCCCGTCACAAACGCCGGTGCATCTGCCCGTGACCGATCTTCCCACCGGCGCCGAAGTTGGCTCATGGCTGGTGTTGGACTTGCAAATCATGCCGCCGTTAGCGTTGAGTTTGGCACCCAACGGGTCAAAATGAGCGGCTAACGGCCGGTGAACGCCGCCTTACCGGGACCGTTTTCAATGAAACTTTGAATCCCGATCGTGCCATCGTCGGTTCCAAACGACGCAGCAAACATGGCGCGCTCTAACCGCAAGGCTTGATCGAGCGGCATTTCGATGCCGTCTTCGATGGCCCGTTTGGCGTATGCGGTGGCACGAGGACCGCGTGCATACATCGCAGCCTGTTCAAGGGCGACGTCAATGACGCTGTCCGGTTCAACCACTCGGTCGACCAGACCGATCGCAAGCGCTTCGTCCATCTGCACCATGCGGCCCGAAAAAATGATGTCTTTGGCTTTAGAAACACCGATAAGGCGTGGCAGACGTTGCGTACCTCCAGCACCTGGAATGATGCCAAGAAGAATCTCTGGCTGGCCCATCACCGCATTGTCGGCGGCGAAACGAAAGTCACACGCCAGTGCGACTTCACAGCCGCCACCCAGTGCGTAACCATTGATAGCCGCAATGGTGGGTACTGGCACGCGTGCCAAGCGGTCCATCGAACGTTGCAGAACTTCACCGTTGGTGTGCAGATTATCTTGGGTGTAGGTGGGGAATTCTTTAATGTCTGCCCCGGCAGCGAACACCTTAGGACCACCCCATACGACGACTGCTCGAACGTCACGGTTCAACGCGATCTCGTCTGCAACGTCAGCGATTTCTTGCCAGACCTGCTGTGACAGTGCGTTGACTTTCGGCCGGTCGATACGAAGCACACCAACGTGTGTGCTGCTGTCAACCTCAAGTGTGACGAACTCTCCCACAGTGAATCCCTTTCTACGAATGGCTACGAGCAAACCACTATAGAGCCTTGTGGCGGTTAGCTGTGTGTCGCAACGACCGTATCGAGCGCGACTGCAACCATGTCAGTAAAACCGGTTTCTCGCTCGTCAGGGGTCGTTTCCGCTCCGGTACGGACATGGTCGCTGACGGTCAGAAGGGCAAGTGCCTCCACTGCGTACTGTGCGGCGATGCCATACAGCCCTGCGGTTTCCATCTCGACGGCCAGTACGCCCATGGATGCGATCGTGTCCATGCGGGTTGGGCGCGGGTCGTAAAACAAATCTGCGGTGTGTACCGAACCGACCCGTACCGCCAAGTTCCGTGCGGTGGCGGCGTCAGCTGCAGCTCGTACCAGCCGGTAGGAAGCGACGGCCGCAAAATCCATCTCGGCATACCGGGCACGGTTCACACTCGAGTCGGTACCGGCCCCAAGGGCGACAATGATGTCACGTAACGCCACGTCATCGGCGATCCCGCCACACGAACCGACCCGAATGAGTTGCGTAACGCCGTAATGATTGACAAGTTCGGTCGCATAAATCGATGCGGATGGCACCCCCATGCCGGTGCCGAGGACCGAAACCGGTACACCGTTGAAGGTTCCAGTGTAGGCGAGCGCGCCCCGAATATCGTTGACTTGGACGGCGCCAGTGAAGAACGTTTCAGCAATCATTTTGGCTCGCAGCGGATCTCCCGGCAGCAGCACTGCTTTAGCGATGTCGCCGACGTTGGCGCGAATGTGTGGGGTTGGCATTGTGAACGCTCGTTTCGTTTACCGACAATTTCAGTAACGTAGCGGCTAGTTACGCTCTTGGAGCGACGTGAAAGGTGACAATGAACGCCTTGTTTGACTCGACCGTTAACGCCCTCACTAACGCGATTAGCGCCAGTTCACGAATGGTTGTGATGACTGGTGCGGGCGTGTCGACCGCATCAGGCATCCCCGATTTTCGGGGTCCCAACGGCGTCTGGACCAAAGATCCGGCCAGCGAACGCCTGTTTGACTATGCGACATATCTTGATGATCCTGAGGTGCGTGAGGAAGTGTGGCGGCGACGTGCTGCACATCCGGCGTGGGACGCTTCCCCAGGTGATGCGCATTTGGCGTTGGCGACGCTTTACCAACATGGTCAGCTTGATTGGGTGATCACCCAGAACATTGACGGGTTGCATCAAGCGGCCGGTGTGCCGCCCGAACGAGTCGTTGAAGTTCACGGCACGTTGCATGAAGTCGAATGCGTGGCCTGTAATGCACGCACACCGATGACGCACGTGTTGCAACAGGTCACTTCGGGGGATCCTGACCCGCGCTGTAACGCTTGCGGTGGGATTCAAAAAAGTGCGACGATTTCGTTTGGCCAGTCGCTTGATCCGATGGTGTTGCAACAGGCACATGATGCGGCTGTTGCCTGTGACCTGTTTTTGGTGTGTGGCTCATCACTGGTGGTTCATCCGGTTGCGCTGTTGCCCCGCACGGCGCTGAACTCGGGTGCGTCGCTTGCGATTGTGAATCAGGGTGAGACCCCGTATGACTCCATAGCTGAGATCAGAAGTGACGCCGATGTTGGCATGCTGCTGCGAACTGTCACCGAAAACTTAGGGTTTGCTCTGGCGTGAGCGCATCGCTAGCCAACCGTGCCGGCGCACGCGCCAGTCAGTTGGCCCTCATTGACTGCCAGGGTGCCGTTTACATACACCCGGCTGATGCCGGTTGGTTGGGCAGTCGGGTCAGCCCAGGTCGACTGGTCGCCGACGGTGTTTGGGTCGAATACGACCACGTCGGCGTGACTACCAACGGTGAGCGTGCCACGGTCGTTGAGCCCGTAGCGTTCAGCCACAAGGCCAGTCATTTTAAATATCGCGGCTTCAAGGCTCAGCGTGCCACGTTCGCGCACCTGTTCACGTAATACCTTCACAAACGTGCCCCAGCCGCGTGGATGTGGGCGTGTCCCGCGATACACGCCGTCACTTGCGATCATCGCCGAGTCAAGTTCGACGGTGAGTTGGGTGTTGATGAGAAACTGTTCTTGGGTGACGTCACGGTGCATGATCGCCAGCACATCACCTTGTTCTTTCACCAGAAGGTCGACTGCAGCACGGGGCGCATCACGTTGCATGGCTGCGGCGATTTCGCTTACGGTCATCCCGTCGTACGCGCCGGTGGCTGATCCGGCTACAACAATCGCATCCGGATCCCAGATGGTATTGAACGCATGGGTGAAGCGTTCAACAACCGCGTCATAACCGGCTTTCGTGCCCATCATCGCCAGATACTCGTCAAGTGGTTCTTGATGTCGCGGCGGAATCACAAACAGCAGCAGTGAGCAGCCGGCCGGATACAGGTACGTGTCAATGCCAAGATCAACGTCGTGGCGTGCATGTGCTGCCAACGTGGCAAGTTCATCGTCAAGGGTTGAATGCGAGAAGTTGATGCGGGCGTTCGCTTGCCGTCCTACACGAATCATTTCTTCCCAAGCGCCACGCATCCCCAACGTGCCACGACGCAGGTGGGCGGTGATTGGCGTGTTGTGATGGCGGGCCACTTCAGCCAGCGCGACAAGTTCACGTTCGTCACTCCAAGCGCCAGGCAGGTAGTCAAGACCAACGGCGACACCGATGGCACCGTGCGCATACCACTCGTTTGCGATCGCACACATTTTGGCGATCTCATCGTCGGTGGCGTGCCGTTTGGCAAATCCCATCACCTCGGCCCGAAGCGCATGATGGGGCACTTGCAACAGCAGATTTACGGGTAGCCGATTCAAAAACGCGTCAGTGAAGGCCTGAACGGTCGGCCAGTATGGGCTGATGCCGTCCACCGTGCCATAGATCGCCTGCGTTTGGCGCCATACTTGGGCTGCCATCGCCCGTTCCAGTCGCGCCCAGCCAAACCCGTCAGGAGCCGACAGATGGGTGGTGACACCTTGATACAGCGTGTCGAACCGGTCCGGATCGTCACCTAAAAGCAGTGCTTCACTGTGAATGTGGGTGTCGATGAAGCCCGGCGTCACGCATCGGCCGGTGACATCGACCCGTTCAGTCGCTTCGGCATGCTGCAAGTCGCCCAGCGCTGCGATACGCCCGTCGGTGACACCGACATCAGTGACGGTGGCCTTGGCGTCACGTACGCCGGTAAGCACTGTGCCGCCAGCCAAAATGAGATCAAACTGCATGCTGCCCCCACTCCCCCAGTTTGCACCGTGAGGCTAACAGCCATTTGGTGTCAATTAGTGTTAGTGAGCACGTGCGTGCACCGTTTGGTAGTACCGATTCGGCGTCCGACACTACGCTTGGCTTTCATGCGCCCGTAGCTCAGTCGGATAGAGCAGGGGA
>JBBDST010000008.1:0-173256 GCA_040904765.1 Nitriliruptoraceae bacterium | reverse complement strand
ATACCGAATTTTCCATGCTGGACGGCGCATCTCGGGTCGATGATCTGATGCAGCACGTCGCGCGTGACAATCAGCCGGCGGTGGCAATCACTGACCACGGCGTGTTGTTTGGCCTCATCGATTTCTACCGCCAAGCCAAAGAAAACGGAGTAAAACCCATTCTTGGTTCAGAGCTGTATCAGGCGGTTGGTTCACGCCGTGAACAACAGACCGGCGGAGCCGACGGCCGTCAGCGCAACTATCACCTCACAACGTTGGCGATGAATGACACTGGCTACCAAAACCTGATTGCACTCTCCACACGCGCCTACATGGAGGGGTATTGGTATAAGCCGCGGATCGATCACGAACTGTTGGCTGAACACAATGAAGGCCTGGTTGTTCTCTCTGGCTGTCTTGGTTCGGAACTGAACCAGCATCTGATTGCCGGCAACCGTGACGCTGCCCGCAAAGTCATGAGTGAGTTCAAAGACATATTTTCAGCCGAACGGTATTTCATTGAGTTGATGGATCACGGCATTCCCGAGCAGCGTCGCATCTGGCCAGAACTTGAAGGACTCGCAAAAGAACTCGGTTTGCAGACGGTCATCACCAACGACTCGCATTACACCAACGCAACCGATGCCCAAGCCCACGACGCTTTGCTGTGCATCCAAACAGGCACAAAACTTAACGAACCGAACCGATTTCGTTTCGATGGTGATCAGTACTACGTGAAAACCGCAGCCGAGATGCGTGAAAACTTTCCCAACGCCTCAAAAGCACTCGACACTACGTTGCTGATCGCCGAAATGTGCGATGTGACGATCGCCTTTGATCAAGACCTGCTGCCACGCTTCCCCACCCCCGATGGGCTTGATCAACTGGCTTACCTGCGTCAAGAAGTAGCTCAGGGTGCCGCCAAACAGTATGGCAGTCCGCTGCCAAGTCATGTCGAAGAACGCGTGGAATATGAGCTCAGCGTGATTGAACACATGGGTTTCGCGTCTTACTTTTTGATCGTGGCTGACCTTTGCCAGTACGCCCGCGACAACGGCATTCGCGTCGGGCCAGGACGTGGCTCTGCTGGCGGTTCCGTCGTGGCCTATTGTCTTGGCATCACACGTGTCGACCCGATCATGCACGGGCTCATCTTCGAACGTTTTTTGAATCCTGAGCGGATTCAAATGCCTGATATCGACATTGACTTTGATGATCGGCGACGTGGTGAAATGATCCGCTATGCCGCGCAACGTTACGGCAGCGACCATGTGGCACAGATCGTTACGTTCAGCACGATCAAAGCAAAATCGGCGATTCGTGACGCCGCCAGAGTGCTTGACGAACCATTAAAAATTGGTGACACCCTGACCAAAATGATGCCTTCTGCGGTGCAAGGACGTGAAGCACCACTCATCGAAGCGTACGAAAAGTCCCAAGAATTACGGGCCGCACGTCAAGACCCGGCGTACATCCGGGTGTTAGAAACAGCCGAAAAACTTGAAGGGTTGAAACGGCAACACGGCATCCATGCTGCCGCCGTTGTGATCGGCAACCGCCCGCTGCATGAAATTGTGCCACTGTTACGCACCCAAAACGGTGAAATCGTCACCCAGTATGAGATGGGCGCAGCCGAAGCCATCGGCCTGTTGAAAATGGACTTCCTCGGGTTACGCAACCTGTCGGTGCTTGCTGACGCAGAACGTCACGTTTACACCAATCGCGGCGTGCAGGTCGATCTTGACGATCCGGCAGCACTTGGCTTAATGGATGACCCTGACACGTACGCGATGCTTGCAACCGGCAACACTTTGGGCGTGTTCCAACTCGACAGTTCGGGCATGCAAGCCCTGGTACGAAAACTTCAGCCGTCACGATTCGAAGACATCTCGGCACTGCTTGCGCTGTACCGGCCAGGTCCGCTTGGCATGGACATGCATATTGCATTCGCGAACCGCAAAAACGGGTTGGAAAACGTCCATTATGAACATGCTGACCTAGAACCGATTCTTGGCGAAACGTACGGTGTCATCGTCTACCAAGAACAGGTAATGAAAATCGCCACCGACCTGTGTGGCTTCACAATGGCTGAAGCAGACGCGCTGCGCAAAGCCGTCGGTAAAAAAATTCGCAGCTTAATGGAAGCCCAAAAAGACCAGTTCATCTCCGGTGGGGTCGCTAAGGGCTACGACCAAACATTCATCGCCACCACTTGGGAACTGATCGAACGTTTCGCTGAATACGGCTTCAACAAGGCACACACCGTGGCTTACGGAGTGATCAGCTATCAGACTGCTTGGCTTAAAACCCACTATCCCGTTGAATACATGGCTGCACTGCTCACCAGTGTTAAAGCCAATAAAGATAATAAGCCGCTGTATCTGGCCGAATGCCGCCGCATGGGCATCGCTGTACGGCCACCGGATGTGAACACATCCGGAGTGGACTTCACCCCGTCAGGTGATGAAATTCGCTTTGGGATGTCGGCTGTGCGCGGCGTTGGCGAAGGCCTTGTACAAGAGATTGTCGCGGCTCGCGACGAACACGGCCAATTCGCCGACTTTGTTGATTTCTGCCGCAAAGTTCCCGCCAGCGTGCTGAACAAGCGGTCCATCGGCAATCTCGTCCAAGCAGGCGCGTTTCTCTCCCTTGGTCACTCCCGTCGCGGTCTTTTCCTGGCGTATGAACAGATCATCGATGCTGAACTGCAACGAAAAAAAGCCGAATTGGCAGGCCAATTCTCCCTCTTTGACGCGGTTGCAGACGACACTGGCGATACCAACGGTATGAACGAAGTCCTGATATCGGCAGATGAATACCCTAAAGCAGACATTTTGCGTTCCGAACGAGAAATGCTTGGCCTGTATGTTTCTGACCATCCCTTGTTTGGGGTCGAACCGATCCTGTCGGGCTTTACCGACGCCACCTGCGCACAACTGCGTGAACGCGAAGACGGCGCGAATGTCACTATCGCCGGTGTACTCACCGCCCTACAGAAAAAGTTCACCCAAAAAGGTGACACCTACCTGGTCGCGGTGTTAGAAGACCTCGTCGGACAAGTCGATGTGGTGTTTTGGCCATCCACCTACAAAGTCGCGCACGAAGTACTACGTGAAGACGCGGTCTTAGTGTTGACCGGCCGGCTTGAACTGCGTGACGAAGCCGTCAAACTTACCGTCAACCGGGTCGTGACCCCAGATCTGTCTGAAGCCCGCGGTGCCCCGATTGTGGTGCGTTTCCAAGAAATGCAATGCACCCCTGACGCAGTACAACAACTGAAGAGTGTGCTTGGCAACCACAGCGGTGCAGCACCTGTCGACCTTGAACTCCTTGACGCCCAAGGAGTGCCATCACGACGTTTTCGTTTAGGCGATGCCTATCGGGTTGCACGCCGACCAGGACTGTTTGGAGAACTTAAAGCAACGTTTGGCCCCGACGTGGTGCATGACGACGCTGGAGTACGCGAATTTGTCGGAGAAACCGACGTGCCTCCGTGGCGTCGGACTGGCTAACCCACACCAAACGTGCCAATACAGCAGGGCTACGCTTACCTCCTACGGCGTTTAGCTTCAGCGCAATGAAACGAGACATGCGATGACACAACTGACAGTGCTTGACCTGCGTGGGGATAACAGCGACCCACGGGCACGCCTGCCACGCCCGCGCGTCGATCTGGCAACAGCCCGCTTAGGAGTCGACACCTCCCTGTCTGCTGTGCGCGCAGACGGTGACGCCGCCGTGCGGCGCCTCACTACAGAATTCGATGGGATTACGTTCACCGACAGTGACTCGCTGCGCGTCGATGAGTCAATCCTTGACGCAGCCGTTGACGCGCTTGAACCCAAACTTCGTGCAGCTATTGAACGTGCGGCCGAACAGGTCCGCTGGTTCCATGAACGAGCACGACCACAAGCATGGCAAGACGTCCGTGACGGGGCAACCATGGGGGTGTGGTTTAACCCGATTCAACGTGCCGGTGTATATGTGCCCGGTGGTAAAGCGGTGTACCCATCGACGGTTGTGATGACTGTCGTTCCCGCTCAAGTCGCCGGCGTTGAACAGATCGTGTTGTGCACCCCGCCGACCGGCGTGGATGCCAACGGAGAACGCACCGGCCTGCCAAACGCCACGATCCTTGCCGCAGCCAGACTGTTAGGTGTCGATCACGTTTTTCGCATCGGCGGCGCCCAAGCGATTGCCGCTATGGGGTATGGCACCGCAAGCGTGCCCACCTGCGACAAGATTGTTGGGCCAGGGAACTTGTACGTGTCGTTAGCCAAGCAGCAGCTCGCCGCCGAAGGACTGGTGGGATTCGATGGTTACGCCGGCCCGACTGAAGTTGCGATCGTTGCCGATCACACTGGTGACGCGCAAATCATCGCCGCAGATCTTGTGGCACAGGCTGAACACGATGAACTCGCCACTGCGGTGTTGATCACTCCTGACGAAAATCTAATTGACGCGGTGCAGCAGGCGTTAGTCACCGAAGTTGCCGCGACACGTCATCGTGAACGGGTTCAAACGGCCCTTCGTCAACAAGGCACAGCCGTGTTAGTTGACGATCTTGACCAAGCAGTCATGGTCGCTGAAGCATTCGCCGCCGAACATTTAGAGATTCATACCGTTGACCCGTTCGTGATTGCCCGGCGTATTCGCTACGCCGGCACGACGTTTATTGGGCCGGACACCCCCGTGAGTCTGGGTGATTATGCAGCCGGCCCCAATCACACGCTTCCAACCAGCGGGACAGCACGGTTCACTGGCGGGCTCACGACGTCTTCGTTTCTCGTTCCTGTGAACTACGTCGCTTACGATGAGGTGGCGTTGCGCGAGCTTGCGCCAAGCGTGCACATCTTGGCGCAAGCTGAAGACCTGCCGGCCCACTGGCGTGCCGTAGAAGTGCGGTTAGGAGAGCAGTCATGAGCGACTCTGCACGGCCAGTTCGCGTACGTGACGACCTGATTGATGTCGCCCCCTACGGGGCCCCACAACTTGATGTAGCGGTACGGCTAAATACCAACGAAACGGCGCAAACACCACCGGAAGTGTTCACGACCGTGTTGGCATCGCGGTTGGCTGCGCTCACACTCAACCGGTATCCCGACCG
The DNA here is from genome assembly GCA_040904765.1 of Nitriliruptoraceae bacterium. Taxonomy (GTDB): domain Bacteria; phylum Actinomycetota; class Nitriliruptoria; order Nitriliruptorales; family Nitriliruptoraceae; genus JBBDST01. Next base: position 168,170 of record JBBDST010000008.1, on the reverse strand, counting down.
GCAGCATCAGACGCTGCGTGAGCGCCTTGGTGCACGTGTGAATAAGCCAGCGGAGTCGTTGTGGGCTGCTAACGGTTCCAATGAAATTTTACTGCAGTTACTTCAGGCGTACGGTGGACCGTCACGCACGCTGATGTACCCCCACCCGAGTTATTCGATGTATCCGGAACTTGGCCGCACCACTCTGACAAAAACCGTGTCGTTTCCTCTCGAGGACGATTTTCAGTTCACTGCAGCGACGGCAGCTGCCGCATGTCATCAACACGATCCGAACATCATCATCGTCCCGTCACCGAACAATCCGGTTGGCACCCTCGTTTCGCACGAGGCAATCCGGGCATTGCACGACAACAGTCAGGCGCTAGTCATTGTCGACGAGGCCTACATCGAATTTGCGCCGTCAGACGCGTCTGTGCTGCCGTTAACGGACGAACTTGAACGGCTAGTCATCGTCCGCACATTTTCTAAAGCGTTCCGTCTCGCCGGGCTGCGTCTGGGCTACGTCATCGCTCCGGACTGGGTCATAGAAGATCTGCAGAAGGTACGCTTGCCGTATCACCTCGACACAATCAAACAGGTGGCAGCAATCACTGCTATCGAACACGAAGATGCGTTTTTGACGCACCGTCAGCAGGTCGCTAACGAACGTGAACGGCTCACTGAAATTTTACGTCAACGTAACGACATCATCGTGTATGACAGTGCCGCCAACTTCTTTTTACTGCGGAGCCTTACTCACAACCTGTTTGCCCGACTGCTTGAACAGGGCGTGCTTGTACGCGATTTTAGTACCGTTAGAGGACTTGACGGTTGTGTGCGAGTCACCATCGGCACCCCAAAAGAAAACGATAGATTTCTGTCGGCACTAGCCGCCGTGCTGGACGCCACTAACGAGAGGACCGCTTCGTGACGAACCGCAACGCACACGTTGAACGTGCCACCAAAGAAACGTCAGTTGTGGTTGACCTTGACCTTGACAACCCCCACACGGTGGCGGTTGACACCGGTGTCCCGTTTTTTGATCACATGCTCGAGCAAGTCGGCCGACACGGGCGAGTGGGACTTACGATCGCCACCATTGGCGATCTGCACATTGACGCGCACCACACCGTAGAAGACACCGGCATTGCGCTTGGCCAGGCATTCCGTGAAGCTTGGGGGGACCGGCACGGAGTTGAACGTTTCGGTGACGCAACCGTACCAATTGACGAATCGTTAACCCGCACAGCAATCGATTTGTCGGGCCGGCCATATTTGGTGTGGCATTGTGACGTGCCGATTGAAGTGATCGGCCAGACCTTTGAAACATCTCTGGTCCGCCACTTCTTTGAAGCGTTTGTTGCCAACGCCGGAGTCACACTGCACATCGAAAATTTGGCAGGAGACAACACCCACCATATTTTCGAATCAGTATTCAAATCGTTCGCTGTTGCGTTACGTCGTGCAATCGCAGTCACCGGCGACACGATGCCTTCGACCAAAGGTGTTTTGCAGTGACCCGTCCTTTACGGGTTGCGATTCTCGACTACGACGCAGGCAACGTGCGTTCTGCACGACGTGGGTTTGACGCTGCCGGAGCTGATGCGCGCATCACCCGCGACCCCGTTGAAGCCGACGCTGCCGATGCGCTCGTCATCCCTGGAGTAGGCCATTTTGCGTCATGCCTCACCCAACTCAAAGCGTCTGGGCTTATCGCTGTGCTGCAAGGTGCGATCGATGAACAACGGCCTGTGTTTGGGATCTGCGTCGGGATGCAACTGTTGTACAGCCACTCTGAAGAAGGCGACAGCGCTGGACTTGGTCTGCTACCTGGCGTCGTGCAACGCTTCAAAACAGGAACCCGTGTGCCACACATGGGTTGGGATGTCGTAACCCCAACCGCTCATCCTGACGCCAACCGCCTGCTTCATGGCATTGCGGGGGAACGGATGTATTTCGCTCACTCGTATTTTGGGGTTCCCGACAACAACACGCATGTTGTTGCGACCACTACCTACGGCGGGACGACGTTTCCCTCGCTGGTCGTAACCGGCAGTGTGGTTGGCACCCAATTTCACCCCGAAAAATCGGGTGCAGCCGGCGTAGCCTTGCTTGCAAACTGGCTACAGTCCCATGCCTCTAGGTCCGCGGCGTAACGCGCACCAACGAAACCTTTTTTGGTCAGGAGCGCTCGTGTTCACCTTGTATCCCGCAGTTGATATCAAAGAAGGGCGTGCTGTTCGCCTCACGCAAGGGCGAGCCGATGCCGAAACGGTGTACGACGATGACCCAGTGAAAGCCGCCACGCGTTTTGTTGCCGATGGCGCCCAGTGGCTGCATGTTGTTGATCTTGATGCGGCGTTCACCGGTGAACCTAAAAACCGGCATCTCATCGCTGACATTGTTGCCGCCACCGATACGCCAGTGCAGGCCTCCGGCGGGGTACGCACCATCGCTGATATCGACGCTTCACTGTCTTATGGTGCACAACGTGTCGTCATCGGCACGATGGCACTCACTAACCCCGGGTTTGTTGCAGACGCGCTTGATCGGTTCGGACCCTGTATCGCAGTCGGTTTGGATGCTCGCGGCGAAGTGCTCCAGGCACGTGGATGGACTGAAGAGGCCGGAAATCTTTTTGCGGCGCTCGCCATGTTTACAGAGATGGGCGTGCCACGCTTTGTTTACACCGACGTTGCCAAAGACGGGATGCTGCAAGGCCCAAACATCGAAATGTTGACCCGCGTAGCCGATAACACCGATGCCTTTGTTACCGCCTCTGGTGGGGTGAGCGTATGTGATGACATTGAAAAGCTGGCGGCTTGCCATCCACGCGTGGACGCTGCCATCATCGGTAAAGCCCTTTACAGTGAAGCTTTTACGCTGCCTGAAGCACTCACCGCGGCAGCGAAACGTTCCGCAACATGAATGCCGTCATGCCTGCCGATCAACTCGCGATACGCATCATCCCATGCCTTGACGTTACGGGTGGACGAGTGGTGAAAGGGATCAACTTCGTGTCACTGCGCGACGCAGGTGACCCGGTTGAACTCGCCCGGGTGTATGACCGTGAAGGGGCCGACGAACTGTGTTTTCTTGACATCACCGCATCCAGTGACGGTCGCGAAATTATGGTCGAAATGGTTGCCCGAACTGCCGATGTCGTATCGATCCCGTTCGCGGTAGGTGGGGGCATGCGCAGCGTCAAAGACGCCCTACGCATCTTGCATGCGGGTGCCGACAAAGTTGCGTTTAACACCGCTGCAGTTGAACGCCCTGAGTTGTTGCACGAAGTAAGCGACACGGTTGGGTCACAGTCAGTCGTTGCTGCCATTGACGCACGGGATACCGGCCACGGCAATTGGGAGGTTTATGTCCACGGGGGACGAACACCTACCGGAATCGACGTCATCACTTGGTGTGAGACGGTCGTAGCCCACGGTGCAGGCGAAATCTTGTTGACATCGATGGACCGTGACGGCACCAAACAAGGGTTTGATACGGCACTGTTGCGGGCAGCAACCGCAGCGGTAGAGGTACCAGTAATCGCCTCTGGGGGCGCTGGCACCAGTGAACACATGGTTGAAGCTGCCCGTGACGGTAACGCCGCCGCCGTGCTGGCCGCATCTATCTTCCATTTTGGCGAAGTGCGTATTCGTGACGTGAAACAGGCGATGGCTGACGCAAATCTGCCCGTACGCACGCTGGGTGCTGGATGAAGATGCTAAACGCTGAATAAACGTTGCACTGCCGTATCTAGATCTCCAGCAGCACGTTTTGAGAGTTGATCAAGCCCACAATTTGGACAGCGTGTAGCCGGCACACCTAAGGTGAGAGTTGCCACTGCGGGTGTTTCAATGGTTACCGGAATCTGGGTCCAACGCGGCGGCATTGACAGAGCAGTGCGACATGCTGTGCAGTGTTCGCGATCACGTAAACCGTGGCGGGCTTGACCAATGCGGTGACGGATCGCTGCTCGGGCAACAGCAACCATGCCAGACGGTGGCAGCTGATGTCCGTTAGGACAGTGGACTACCGGGGGACTGTTCATGGCGACAGTGATGCCATTGACGTCGACGCTGGCAGACAGACCGACATGCAATACGCCGACGGTGGCGCAGGATGCGCACGACAGATTCATCAAGTGCTAGCCGAAGAATTGAAACAACTCGCTGTTTTCAAACTGCTCCGCACAGCCGTCAGGGTCATTGGTTTCTTCAACACATTCCGTGTACTGCCGGTAATCATCGAGAAACGATGTCGAGTTCAACGTCATAACGAGTGCAACAGTAACAACCACGCCGATGACGGTAGCAAGCGCGCCAGTAATAATGCCAGCAAGAGAAGCGCCGCTGCCCAGCCCAGTTTCCTTGGCGCGGCTTCGTCCAACCACACCCAAAATGATCGCACCAATGCCAGCGATCACACCAAGTACGCCGATCACGGGAAGAAAAGCGATAACCAGAGAGATACTGCCGATGATCGCACTGGCAGTCGCAACGGTGTTTCGAGTGTCGGGCGCGCTTGCTGCCGGGGGCATGATCGGCGCGATGCTGGCGATGGCATCGGGGCTAGAAATGGCATCGGGACTAGAAATGGCATCGATACGGGCGTCAGAAAGCACCTCGGCTAGTCGTGCTATCTCATGTCGAAGATGTATTACTTCGTCAGTCAGTGATGAGAGAAGATCGGCGGTTGGGAGAGCTTCGGAAGTGGTGGACCATTCAGAGCTTGTCTCACCAGCGGTGCTGTCATCAGCGGTAGTGATGGTAAGTGGTTCGCTGGCGGTGCTGTCATCGGGTGTGACGATTCTGAGTGGTTCGGTGGTTGGTTCTGGCGTTGGTTCGGTGGTTGGTTCTGGCGTTGGTTCGGTGGTTGGTTCAGGAGTTGGTTCAGGAGTTGGTTCAGGAGTTGGTTCCGACGTGATGCTGGTCACAGGGGGAGTAGGGGCGAGCGGATCGGTCCCCGTAACGCCGTCATTAGCAACATGTTCAGTCCACGTAGCACCATCCCAGTAGCGAAATTGATGTCTGCCAGTTGGGTCGGGGTGCCATGCGGCCGGATGCATACGACGAAACCTTTGTTCTATGGGCTCTTACGATAGCGTGTGTCCGGTGTCAGAGTGCTGCGGCTACGCTGCCATCGTTTCTTCAGGCTCAACCTACACGGCGGAATTATGACTGCTGATCCTGTCAATGTCGATGCGTTGCGCTACGACGCAGCAGGGTTAATTCCTGCTGTCGTGCAACAGTACGACACGAAGGAAGTTTTGATGGTGGCTTGGATGAACCAGGACGCGGTGCGACTTACGCTCCGCGGCCCCAATGCCTGGTTTTATAGCCGCTCACGGCAGCAATTATGGGAAAAAGGGGCCACGTCAGGGAATTTACAGACGGTCGTTTCCATCATCGTTGACTGTGATGCCGACACCCTGTTGATTTTGGTCGATCAAACAGGCGTGGCGTGCCACACAGGGACACGCACGTGTTTCACGCATGATCTTGTCGCTGATGGTGCCACCACGTGATTACACCAACACGCGTTGCGTTTCACCAGTACGCCGCCGATCACGGCGTTGTGCCGGTGAGTGTGGAGGTTCTTGCCGACCTCGAAACACCCCTGTCGGTGTACGCCAAACTATGCAAGGATGTACCCGGTTTCCTGCTCGAATCGGCTGAACACGGTGAACGGTGGGGACGCTATTCCTTCGTTGGATTTGACCCGTTTTTAACTTTGACCGCCAAAAACGGGCTTACCGAACTACACGGTGAAGTTGCTGACAGGTTTACGGTCACAACTCCGCTGGCCACGCTTGATGCTGTCACTCGTGCATTGCACGCCCCACCGATGCTTGATATTCCCCTGCATGGCGGTGCGGTTGGTTTTATCGGTTACGACGCAGTCAGAGAAATTGAACGAATTCCACAAACCGGCAGCGATGATCTTGGCATGCATGATTTACACATGCTGTTTCCTCGCCATGTGGTTGCACTTGATCATCTGCGTCAAGTTCTCACCGTCGTCACCAACGTGGTGATCATCGAACGTGACGCGACGTCACTCGACGCGGCCTATGACCAAGCGGTGGCGGCAACGAAAGCAGTCCTGGCCACGCTTGCGGCCCCGGCTGCAGCGTCTCCGGCGTTGCGTCCACCTCAGCCGCGACCAGATCTCACCGATGTTGTTTCTAACTTGCCGGTTGGGGCGTTTGAACGGATGGTCGACACCGTCCAAGAACATATTCGTGCCGGTGACACCTTCCAGACCGTACTGAGCCAACGATTTTCGGTCCCTACGACCGCGGACGCGTTCACGTTGTATCGGGTATTACGGGTTATTAATCCGTCGCCATATCTGTACCTGTTGAACCTTGGGGATGCGCAGATTGTCGGCTCGTCACCGGAAGCACTTGTTCAGGTCAAGGGTCGCTTTGTTGAGACATGGCCAATCGCTGGAACTCGGCCACGCGGCACCACTCCAGAAACAGACGCCGTGTTTGAAGCCGAATTGCGTGCCGACACGAAAGAACGTGCCGAACACATCATGCTGGTTGATTTGGCTCGGAACGATCTTGGACGCGTGTGTGAACTAGGCACAGTCACCGTCACCGATTTGCTTACCGTTGAACGTTATTCTCATGTGATGCATTTGGTAAGTGCCGTTACTGGGACGTTGAAACCTGACGTTTCGCCGGTTGACGTATTGAAAGCCGTGTTTCCTGCCGGCACCGTTTCTGGTGCCCCCAAAGTGCGGGCAATGGAGATTATTGATGCACTAGAACCGTCTCAGCGTGGCCCGTACGCGGGCGCGGTCGGTTACGTCGATTTTGCTGGCAACCTCGACACGTGCATCACCATCAGAACCGTTGTTTTAAAAGACGGGGTTGCGCATGTGCAGGCTGGTGCGGGTGTCGTCGCTGACTCGATCCCGCAAGCTGAAGAGCAAGAAACCCGTAACAAGGCCGGTGCCGTGTTGGCAGCGATTCGCGCCGCAGACACCAGCATGCTGTCGTAGAGACACTACCCTTCAAGATGGGCAACTCGCCGGTTTACGGGCAGTGTTTAGGAGCAGACGTGGGTAGTTATCTCGACGACCTGCTAGCCGGCGCGCGTACACGTGTAGCTGCTGATCGTCAACGGGTGACACTCGCAGAGGTACAGCGCGCCGCTGAACAGGCACCCAATGCGCCGTCGTTTCGGCAAGCACTCAATACGCCGGATGTTGCAGTGATTGCGGAAGTGAAACGGGCATCCCCGTCGAAAGGGATGATCGCACCCCAATTAGACGCAGTCCTTCAGGCTAGTAAATACATTGCCGGGGGAGCTGCGGCCATTTCAGTGCTCACCGAACCCGAATGGTTTCATGGCTCACTTGCAGATCTGATTGCGGTGAGCGCTCTCGGTGTGCCGACATTACGCAAAGAGTTCATTGTCGATCCGTATCAGGTGTTTGAAGCACGCGCAGCCGGAGCGGCAGCCGTATTGTTGATCGTTGCGGCACTTGATGAGCCACAGTTGCACAACTTGTATGACACGGCACGATCAATCGGACTTGACGTGCTCGTTGAGGTGCATGACACGGCCGAAGCACAAACAGCGCTTGGCGTTGGTGCCGAAATTATCGGCGTGAACGCACGCGATCTATGCAGTTTTACGCTTGATCCAAACGGGTTCCAACGAGTTCGCGATACCTTGCCTGACGAAGTGATTGCCATCGCCGAGTCCGGTGTCCGCACACCTGAAGATGTGATGCGTTATGCCCGGCAAGGTGCCGCTGCAGTGTTGATTGGCGAACAATTTGTGCGAGCTGAAGACCCGCAACAGGAAGTACAGAAATTTGTTGCTGCCGGACGTGGACAGGTGAGCGTATGAGCGCCCAAGACATGGGCACTAAAGAGGGCTACTTTGGACCGTTTGGGGGCAGTTTCGTCCCAGAATCGTTGTCTGGCGCGCTGTCAGAACTGCGTGACGCATGGTTTGCTGCCCGCGAAGATCCCGCCTTTTTGCAGGAACTTGATGATCTTCGGCGGAATTACGGCGGGCGGCCAACAGCGCTGTATCACGCAACCAGACTGTCGGAAGCTGCCGGCGTTGAGGTGTGGTTGAAACGTGAAGATTTGGCGCACACTGGAAGCCACAAGATTAACAATGTGGTGGGTCAAGCACTATTGGCAAAACGGATGGGCAAGCCACGTGTGATCGCTGAAACCGGGGCTGGTCAACATGGTGTTGCGACCGCTACTGCGGCGGCGCTGTTTGGGCTTCACTGCACCGTCTACATGGGGGCAGAAGATTGCCGGCGGCAACGCTTAAATGTCGTTCGGATGCAACTACTCGGCGCCGAAGTTGTCCCGGTTGAAAGTGGGACGCGCACCTTAAAAGATGCCATTAACGAGGCGATGCGCGACTGGGTGACTAACGTCCATGACACCCACTATCTGATCGGTTCGGCGATGGGTCCTCACCCTTTTCCCACGCTGGTACGGGAGTTGCAGCACATCATTTCCATCGAAATGCGGGCTCAATTTGCCGAACAGGCGGGTGGTAAACCTGATGCTGTTGTGGCGTGTGTCGGAGGCGGGTCTAACGCGATCGGCGCGTTTGCTGACTGGATTCCAGACACTGAGGTGCAACTTATCGGTGTGGAAGCCGCCGGTGAGGGTATTGGATCGGGACGGTCGGCTGCGACTATTTCTGAAGGTCGTGAAGCAGTGCTGCACGGCTCACGGTCGATCGTGTTGATCGATGATGACGGGCAAGTCAGACCTGCACACTCCATATCTGCAGGGCTTGATTATCCCGGCGTAGGCCCCGAACACGCCTGGCTTGCTTACTCCAAACGTGCCCGGTACATGTCTGCCACCAACACCGACGCGTTGCACGGTTTTCGACAGTGCTGCGAACTTGAAGGCATCATCCCGGCTTTGGAACCCGCCCACGCGGTCGGCTGGGTGCTTGCCCACGCACGCGATGATCTTGGTGCCGGCGCGCGCGTGATCGTAAACATGTCGGGTCGTGGCGACAAAGATGTGGATGAAGTCGTCGAGATTGCTGGTTGGGACGTCGGTGTTGAGCGTGCATTTGGCGGTCACACGGGGACGCACGCCAATGGCTAACGCGATGAAAGGCGAGCAGCGAATCGCCGACGCGTTTGCCAACGCCCGTGCACAGGACCGGGCCGCGTTAATCGTGTATTACACCGCCGGCTTTCCTGATCTTGCCACCGCCAGAGACTGTTTTACCGCAGCGGTGAACAACGGTGCCGACATTTTAGAGATCGGTTTGCCGTTCTCCGATCCGGTGATGGACGGTCCGATCATCCAGCAAGCCAACCAGGTGGTGCTTGATGCAGGAATCCGTATTAGTGACCAGTTGGCGTTGATCGCTTCACTGTCTGATTTGCCTGTACCGAAAGTGGTGATGACCTACATCACGATCGCCGATACCCGCGGATATGTAGCGTTTGCTAACGAGTGTGCTGCCGCCGGGGTAGATGGTGTGATCCTGCCAGATCTACCTGCTGACGAAGCCGAACAATGGTGTGCTGCCGCGAATGCGGCAGGCATTGCTCCGATCTTTCTCGCGTCATCTGTTTCAACCGATGCGCGCCTGGATGCGATCGTGTCTGTTTCACGCGGCTGGGTGTATGCAGCCGGTTTGCTTGGTGTTACCGGAGTGAATGCGGTCAGTGACGATGTCACACAGACGCTGGTGGCTCGTATTCGGCAACGTACGAGTCTGCCGGTGGCAGTTGGTATTGGGGTCAAAGACCGCACGTCAGCGCAAGCTATCGCACGTTACGCTGACGGAGTCATTGTCGGTTCGGCCGTGATTGCTGCCGCTCAGAACGGGACGCCCGATGCTGCTGCAGAGCGGGTGGGGGCGCTTGTTGCCGAGCTGGCTGAAGGGATGCAACGTTAAGAATGCGTAACTGGGCGCAGGTGAAGGTAGGCTGCGCAGGCGCGTAACGACATATGCAACACTTTCTTCGCGCCCCCGTGCTGGAACTGGCATACAGGGCGGATTCAAAATCCGCTGCCCTTGCGGGCTTGTGGGTTCGAATCCCACCGGGGGTACCAGACAGCGGCACAACTAACGTGCAGTACTTACAGAGCATGAAGGAATAAGCGTGACCGGTTCGCCATCCGAGACCCAGCAAAGGACATCACGTGTCCTTATCGCTGAAGATGAGGCGCTGATCAGACTTGACTTAAAAGAGATGCTCGAAGAAGAAGGATTTGACGTTGTTGCCGAAGTTTCCGACGGCGCTTCAGCGGTGCGGCTCGCACGTGAACTTAAACCTGACCTAGTGATTCTTGACGTCAAGATGCCAATCATGGATGGCATTGATGCGGCCGAACAGATCGCAGCCGAACGGCTATCGGCCATCCTTATTCTCACTGCATTTAGTCAGCGTGAACTGGTTGAAAAAGCGCGCCGTGCCGGCGCGATGGCTTACCTAGTCAAACCGTTCCAAAAACATGACCTGCTGCCGGCGGTGCAGATTGCTACGGGTCGTTTCCGTGAACTGTCCGACGTTGAACGTGAACGTGACGACTTGGCTGACCAGCTCGAACTGCGCAAACTGGTGGAACGTGCCAAAGGCCTGTTGCAGGAACACGAAGGCTTGACTGAAGCAGACGCGTTTCGCGCATTGCAACGTTCCGCGATGGAACGGCGTATCACTATGCGCGACGTTGCCGAACAGGTCATTGCCCGCTTCGAACGGGCATAGCCGGCTAGCTGTGGGCTTGCGGCCACGCGCCGATACGTTGACGCCGTTCGTCGCGCATCTGTCGGCGTAACGCGCCAAGTTCTTGCCGCCGTTTCTCGGCTGGCGTTTCAGCAATCAGTGGCGGCACCGGGCAGGGCTGACCATCTTCGTCGAGCGAAACAAACACTAGAAACGCGCTAGTGGTGTGCCTGCGCGGCCCACCACCAAACGGTTCGGCTTCGACACGTACGCCAACTTCAAGTGAGGTCGCGCCGGCAAAGTTCACCGATGCGCTCAAAATAAGCAGATCATTTACGTGGACTGGGCCGACAAAACTCAGTTCATCAATCGCCGCGGTGACACAGATTCGGCCGGCATGGCGTGCGGCCGCCATACCGCCAGCATTGTCAACTTCACGCATGATGACGCCGCCGTGAACATTGCCAAGCGGGTTGGCATCAAGCTGTGTCATAAGTCGCGCGATTTCGATACGACTGGCTGAAACCGGCATTCCGGCAGAGGGCAGGGTCATCGTTGGCCTTTCACAAAAGGGCGCGGGCAAGGAGGGGCCGGGCTGCTTGAACACGCGGGTCAGCGTCGCCAAGCAGTGCGAACAAAGACGCCAGTTCCCTGCGGGCTTCATGCTTGGCAGGGTCGTCTAACCGGATGACATCAAGGAGTGCATGAAAAGCCAGGTCATAGTCTTCACGGGCGGCATAAGCCCTGGCTGACGCAACCCCGAGCGTTCCATCTGACGGATCGGCAGCAAACGCGGCAATGTGCACAGCGCGACTAGGGCTAGTTCCAGAGAGGCGCAGACGAGTCAGAATACGTTCAGCTAAAGGGTCTGGCCGGTGTTTTGTCGCTAATTGTTGCGCAAGGTCAGGTTCAGATTCCCAGACGAGTTCCGCCAAACCAAGCGCCGCCTCACGATGGGCGGGATCGCTCGCGAGTGCTTGATGCAGCGCGGCAATTGCTTCGTCGCACGGTGCGCTTCTGGCACGTGCGACGTGCTGGTCGGCCAGTGTCGGTAGCAAGTCATCGATGAAGTGTTCGATCTGTGCGACCGGTTGCACGCCGGTGAACTGTGCGATGGCTTTTCCCTCACGAAACCCAAATACGTTTGGAATACCGCGCACGTTAAACTCACGGGCAGTTTTGGCATTCTCGTCAACGTTCACCGTTGCCAGCGCAACAGTACCTTCACGACTGTTCACTGCCTGAGTGAGTAGTGGCGTCAAAGCGGTGCACGGAGAACACCAGGGGGCCCAAAAATCGACAATCACCGGCCGGTCGTGCGATGCCTGGCGCACCAGAGTGTCAAACGTCTCATCGTTCACCGCAAAAATCGCCGGGGCGTCTGTCATTGTCACTCCTTAAGGTGCTGCCAAACACAGGGTATGGGGTACGTCGACACCAAGATGACGCCACGGCAAACTAGGCTGGGCTTTCAAGCGAACGGACGGCACTGTGGCCACACCTCGAGAACTTGTTCTAATCGACGGCCATTCGTTGGCGTACCGGGCGTTTTACGCGTTACCAGACACGTTGCGTACCACCACCGGTGAACCAACCAACGCCGTGTTCGGGTTTACCTCGATGCTGATCAAACTGTTGACCGAACGGCAACCCGACGCCATTGTCGTAGCGTTCGATAAAGGACGTGACGAACAACGCATCGCCTTATTTTCAGGGTATAAAGCGCAACGCGCCGCGCCGCCTGAAACGTTTCGACCACAAGTCGACTTGATCCGACGCGTCGTGGCAGCTTTTGGTTTTCCCATAATCGAGGTGCAAGGGGTCGAAGCAGACGATCTGATCGCAACCGTGGCAACCCGCGCCACCCAACACAACTGGCACACAGCTATCGTCACTGGCGACCGTGACGCACTGCAACTGGTATCTAACGATGTGACGGTGCTTTACACGGTGAAGGGCATCAGCGAACTTAACGAACTTGATGCCGACGCGGTTGAAAGTCGTTACGGCGTCACCCCAAAACAGTATTTGGACTATGCCGCCTTGCGTGGAGATACATCCGACAATCTTCCCGGTGTACCTGGGGTCGGTGAAAAAACGGCTGCGAAACTGCTGCAACAGTTCGGCTCAATCGATGCGATCTACGACAATCTTGAGTCAGTAAACGGCACCAAAGTTGTTGCGAACCTGCGTGAACACGAACCGCAAGTGCGGATCAATCAGGACGTGATGCGTCTTAAAATCGATGTTGATGTGGCTCTTGATGTGGCTGCATTAGCGCCTGTTGAGCTTGATGTAGAAACGATCGCACCACTGTTTGATGCCCTGCAGTTTCGTTCGTTGTATGACCGGTTGATCCGTGACGCCAAGATCACCGATACCCGTGCAGACCACGCACCTCCGGCTGCTGCGGTCAAGGCAACCCGTCACGATGCCCAGTCGTTTCGCACATGGTTGTCCAACCACGACGCCGGGCCGATCGCAGTGGCAGTGACAAGCACTGCAGATCGTCAAGAGGCGGAATCTGGCTATCTCGCCCTTACCGCCGGCGACGGCGACGTTGTTGTGGTGGACCTTTCGGACGCCGGCATGCCACAGGTGTTGCAAGCACTGATAACGCGCAGCGAGACGACGCTCGTCACCCACGACAGTAAGCGACTTACCCATGCTCTGGCCGCTGTCGGCATCGACTTGTCGGTCGTGCTTTTGGACACTCAACTTGCCGCTTACTTGCTGTCACCTGAACGCAGCGACGTAGCCTTGGCAACGGTGGTAGGACAGTATTTGGGGCGTCCACACGCAGCCACTGGCACGACAAATACTGCTGGGCAGTTAGCCTTCACCATCGATACCGATGAGGTGATGCTCGCGGTGGCTATCGATGCGGCCGTGACGTTTGAACTGTTTACCGTCTTAGGTGAACGGCTTGACAGTGCCAAGCAACGGGACCTTCATGACACGATCGAAGCGCCCCTTGCCCCTGTATTGGCACGCATGGAAATACGGGGCATCGCGATTGATTTGACGGTGCTTGATGAACTGCGTGATCGACTGAACACAAAATTGGCTGCACTTGCAACCGAGATCTACGGCCATGCTGGCGAACAGTTCAATCTTGCCTCTGCACAGCAGCTGCAACGGATCTTGTTTGATCGTCTCGACCTGCCCCGAACCCGAAAAATTAAGACGGGCTATTCGACTGATGCTAAAGCGTTGTCGCGTTTAGTTGATCATCATCCGATCGTGCCAGCGCTGTTGGCGTGGCGTGAATCAACCAAACTGCTCACCACCTATGTTGATGCTTTGCCGCCACTGGTAAATCAATCGACCGGCAGAATCCACACCACCTTTTCTCAAACCAGTACGACAACCGGCCGGCTGTCGTCATTGCAGCCAAACTTGCAAAACATTCCGATCCGACGCGGTGAAGGCCGAGAAATCCGGCGCGCATTTGTGCCAGGAAACGGGTATGACGTGCTGTTGGTGGCCGACTATTCACAGATTGAACTGCGACTTTTAGCTCATCTTTCAGAAGACGAAGGGCTGCTTGAAGCCTTTGCGCAAGGCGAGGATGTGCACGCAACGACCGCTGCGAAAGTATTTGATACTCCGCTTTCCCAAGTTGACACGGTATTGCGGGACCGGGCGAAAGCGGTGAACTACGGGCTTGCTTATGGGCTCACAGCGTTTGGTTTATCGCAACAGCTCGACATTCCAGTTGATGACGCAGAAGAGCTTGTGAACGCCTATTTTGCCCGGTTTCCTCGGGTCAAAACATATCTTGAAGATGTTGTGAAAGGCGCACGCAGCACCGGCTACACCACGACTCTTTTTGGACGCCGCCGATACCTACCGGATCTGTCATCAGACAATCGAAATTTGCGCCAAAACGCCGAACGAATGGCGTTAAATGCGCCCATTCAAGGAACTGCTGCAGACATCATTAAGCGTGCCATGATTGTGTTAGATGCCGCCCTTGCTCCAAGTGGGCTATCGGCCCAATTACTGTTACAAGTACACGATGAAGTGGTGCTTGAAGTGACCGATGAGGATGCTGGGGCAGCAGAAGAACTCGTCGTCAAATCGCTACGTGACGTCGCCAAGTTACGTATTCCCCTCGACGTAGACACAGCCTCGGGCCTGACCTGGTTTGACGCACAGAAGCATTAATATTTCCGCTTACTAGGTGCTGGAGGCAAAAGGCTTGCTCTCGTGTTTCACCGCGTGTACGCCGTTGACCAACAATAATGCGACACGTGTGCGATCCATCAACACGCTTGGTGTTTGTCGCCGAGGATTCACACACTCTGCGTTACTCTAGTCATATAAGTCAGCCTTCGGAAGATGAAGTTTTTTCGGCACCTACCGCCACTACACAGGATGGTGTCGTGTTGCAAGCGAGCCGTGAGTTGCTGTGGATAGAGTCAGCCGCCGATGCCCGCACCACCAAGCGTTGCGGTTAGTCGCAGCGCTTGGTGGTGCCGTTGTGGATCCAGATAAGGCCGGCAGTGATGCTGTACCTATCGACTTGTCTTTCGGGGTTGACGATCCCGTCGTTCCTTTGGCACCGGTCGACAGTGTGACCCGGCCAATTTTGGTTCGTTACTTGCCAGGCTTTGTTCGGGATGTCCACCGTGCCGTCGAACTGGTAACCCGGACCAAACGGCTCGCCAACGACGCTGACATCGATGTCCTGACTGGCCTGTCGAACCGACGAGTTATGGGGCGCGCTCTGGGCCGTCTTAAGACCGGCGACAAAGTAATTATGCTCGACCTCGATCACTTCAAACAAATAAACGACGATTTGGGACACTTGCAAGGTGACGAAGTCTTATGATCGCTCGGTCAGGTGATCGCCGACACGATTCGGGCACGTGACCTTGCGAGCCGCTTTGGCGGCGAAGAGTTTCTCATTTTGCTGAGTCACCCGATCGAAACGGCCGGTGTTGAGGCTTTCCTTGAACGGTTACGGACAAAATGGGAGCAAGCGCGCCCGCACCCAGTGACGTTTTCAGCCGGAATAGCCCCGTTCGATGGTGATGGCGACGATGTCGTTGGGCGGGCGGACGCCGCCATGTACCAAGCGAAACGGGCCGGCCGGAACCGATGGGTATGGAGTCAGACGCCGACGCCAAAAGCAGAGCCAACAGCCAAACAAAACGATGAGCAGGTTGCCGTTAAACCTTCTGCGACTTTCGTAGCCCACAGTCTGCTAAGCGTTCCAACGGCCGGACGATCAAAACTCCTTGCAGCGTTCACTGAACGCCTCGGACAAGTGGACGACTGGCCCGGTTCCCAGCGGCTGGAAGTCTGGAGCGACCGTGTGGATGCGACTTCACTGGTGATGGTTTCCTGGTGGGACAACGAGTCGGCGTTCAAGGCATACATGGCCTCGAATGACCATCATGACTCGCACGTACGGATACCAGACTGCGAGATGTGTCCACGGCCACAACGATTCACCGGCTATGACTTGTTTGCACGATGACGCTCGCACTGGCGCCTGGCAAAAGCGACGAATTCTTTGAACTAGCCTTGTCTGGCGAGCGTACTCAAGCAGTGCAACTCGCCCTTGCACTACTTGACGAAGGGGTACCTCTTCGTGTTCTGCTTAGCGACTTGATCGGTGTCGTGCAGCGAGAAATTGGGTCATGTTGGCATCGTGCAGAAGCAACGAGCGCAGAAGAGCATGTCGTCACAGGGGTATCGCAGGCAACGCTTGAAGCCCTATCTTTTCACGCCTATCCGCACCCGCCCGAAGGCACCGTCGTGGTCGCCTGCGCGGAAGGTGAATGGCATTCGCTGCCAGCGCAGATGTTCGCCGTGGGGCTACAGGCTGAAGGTCAAGGTGTTCTCTTCTTAGGCGGCTCCACGCCAGCACAGGATGTCGCCAGTCTGCTGGAGCGTCGTCGACCCGACGCACTGGCGGTGAGCTGCAGCCTCCTCGAGTCGGTTTTCGGGGTGGCTCGGCTCTCGGACGCTGCACACTCACATGGCATTCCGGTGCTAGCCGGCGGCCGTGGCCTTACAGCAGCTCGGGCCAGCATGCTTGGCGCTGATGCGTGGGCAGCCGATATTCCAAGTGTTGCGAGCCTGTTGCGCGACTGGCGTCAGAACCCACCGAAAGTTGAGACAGACCCTGTCGAACTGTCCCTGGTTGCAGTCGAGCTTGATGCACGAGCTGAGGAGTTTGGGGCTGTTGCGTTTGAGAAGTTAGCGCAACGTTTTGCGCCTATGGCGACGTATAACCAACATCAGCGTGCCCGCACCCACGAAGATCTGGTCTCTATTGTCCGTTTCGCAGCAGCCGCACGTCTCGTCGACGATGACGAAGCTTTTTCGAATTCACCCGCTGGCTTGAAGAGTTACTGGTTGCCCGCGGGGTCCCAGCTGCTGCTCTCACCGCAGGCCTAGAGGTCTTAGCGCCGCTCGTTGACGCCGTCGAAGAACGAAGCGGCAACTTGCTGCGTACCGGTGCCGTCGTCGTCGGCTGACCGGTACGCCATATTTGCTAGGCGTAGCCAGGTGGCCGGTCGAATCCTCACCCTATGTCTTTGACGTGGTGTTCTGCGACCAACGCGACATATCCAATGCCAGTTTCGTTCGACGCTTTTTGCGTCACGAACTTGCTTGCGCGGCGGCACGAGCCGCATCCGGCAATGCTGCATCGATCTGGCTTAATGCTTCATCATCGTGTGCTGCAGACACAAACCAGGCTTCAAACGCTGACGGTGGCAGATATACGCCCCGATCCAGCAATGCGTGAAAAAAAGCGGCAAAAACAGCCGTGTTTTGCCGTGACGCTTCAGCAAAATTGCGTACGGGACTGTCTGTGAAAAACACGCTGAAAAGACTGTCTGCCGCCTGCAGCTGGTGAGATACGCCCGCTACGGTTAGTGCGTTTGAAACGGACGTTGACAGCTGAGCTGCAGTCGCACGCAGATGCGCATAGACGTTGTCGTCAAGGAGTTCCAACGTGGTTAAGCCGGCCGTTGCAGCCACCGGATTGCCGCTCAACGTGCCAGCCTGATACACCGGCCCAACGGGTGCAAGCTGCTCCATGATGGCACGTCGTCCGGCAACTGCAGCCAACGGATAGCCGCCACCGATCACTTTGCCGTACGTGAAAAGATCAGGTTCCCATATGCCGGCAAACTGTGGCCACCAGCCGCCAGGCCCGAGCCGAAAACCGGTCATAACCTCGTCAAGTATCAGCAACGCACCGTGGCTGCGTGTTAAGTCGCGCAGGAATAGATCAAACCCGTCCACTGGAGGAACAACCCCCATGTTGGCAGGGATAGCTTCGGTGATAACCCCAGCAATGTCTTGCCCATGGGTGGCAAACACGGCCTGCAACGTTTCCCGGTCGTTATACGGCAAAACGAGCGTGTCGGCTGTCTGAGAATTGGTCACCCCAGGCGAGTCGGGCAAAGACAGCGTTGCCACACCAGAACCGGCCTGCACCAGCAAGGCATCGACATGCCCGTGGTAGCAGCCGGCAAATTTGATGATCAGACGCCGCTTCGTGAATGCCCGGGCAAGCCGCACAGCGGTCATCACTGCTTCAGTTCCTGACGAAACGAAGCGCACCAGATCGACGGCCGAAACCCGTTCAACGATCGCTTCAGCGAGCAACGTTTCGGCTTGCGTAGGAGCCCCAAACGACGACGAATTTTGCACTGCGGCGCCTACTGCCGCAGTGACAGCAGGATGGGCATGCCCAAGAATCATCGGACCCCACGAACCGACCAGATCGACGTAACGATTCCCGTCAACGTCCGTGAGATACGCACCAGCACCAGATGCGAACGTGACCGGCGTGCCACCGACCGCCCCAAAGGCACGCACCGGCGAGTTGACGCCACCAGGAATCACTGTCTTTGAACGGTTATGCCACGCAAGTGACTCGGTCCGGTTCATCATGATTCCTTTAACCAGCCGGCAACTTCTTGCGCCCAGTAGGTGAGGATGAGCTGTGCGCCAGCACGCTTCACGCTTGTGAGTGTTTCCAGAATGCCGTCTCGGCGGTTAAACGCGCCAGCATGAGCGGCCGCCTCGACCATCATATGTTCGCCGGAAACAAGGTATGCGCCGACGGGAAGGTCGGTAGCGCGGGCAGTGTCAGATACCACATCAAGATAGGTCAGCGCCGGCTTTACGAGGATTATGTCGGCGTCTTCGGCAACGTCAAGACGCACCTCACGTTTGGCTTCTCGCCGATTTGCGGGATCTTGCTGATAACTGCGTCGATCTCCTTCAAGAGTCGACTCGACTGCGGCACGAAAAGGCCCGTACATCACCGATGCATATTTGGCGGCGTAGGCCAAAATGGCAGTGTCCGGGTGACCGTCATGTTCAAGCGCGTTACGGACAAACCCGACTTGGCCGTCCATCATGCCAGAAAGGCCGACAACATCGGTGCCGGCTTGGGCAAGCACTGTCGCCATCGTCGCATATTTAGCCAATGTCGCGTCATTGTGTACACAGCCATTGGCGTCAAGCACACCGCAGTGTCCATGATCCGTGAATTCATCGAGGCACACGTCGGCCATCACCACCAGACTGTCGCCAACAGCCGTGCGGGCCTTAGCCACACTACGGGTCAGAATGCCTTCAGGGTCGATTGCGCCACTGCCGGTCGCGTCTCGGCTATTGGGCACACCAAACAGCATCACTGCGCCAACGCCGCTAGCGGCAGCGTCAGTTACGACCTGTTCCAGTGACGTCAGGTCATATTGTTTGACGCCAGTGAGGCCGTCAATATCGCGCGGGGCGTCAAGGCCTTCACGGACAAAAATGGGTAAGACCAGTTGAGCCGGCTGCAGCCATGTTTCGCGTACAAGACGGCGCAAAGCGGGGGTGCTACGCAATCTGCGTGGACGCTGCATAGTCACTCCTAAAGTTCGTTGTCGGATCCGGCAGACACCGCGTGATACACCGCTTCAGCAACAGCGGTTGGGGCCGGTGTGTTGCTTGTGACTATCGGTGCGGTGAACAGCCTCAGCGCTTCGGCCGCCGTGGTAGGCCCGCCACAGACAAGTGTGGTGCTTTTGGGTACTGAGGGACTGTACTGGTGTAACGCGCGAACGGCAGTAGGGGAGCGCAGCACAATCGCGCTAAATGCTTGTTCAGCAATTTGGGCGGCCGAAACCGGTGCAGAACGCACCGTTTTCGTTGCATACACGGGTGCATCAGTGACCTGCCAGCCACCTGACGTTAACGTTTCTGTGAGGGTTGGTGCCGCTTGAGCGCTGAGAGGGATAACGGCTTTGGCGCCCGTATCAAGGGTAAGTAGCAGTTTGGCAAGGGCCTGTGCGGTGGCTTGCTTGGGGCAGTGCACCGTGAGCCGACAAGTTGCATGTAAAGCATTTGCGGTTGCATCACCAACTGCAGCAACGCGAAGTCCGCGAGCTGATCCCACAGTTAACGCCTCACCAAGTGCCAACTGGCTGGTTAACGCTGCCAAAGCCAACACGGCCTGCGCGGAAGTGATCACCAACCAGTCAGCATCGTCGCGGATGGCTGCAAGAATCTGCCGGGCACGCGTAATAGCGTCAGGATCATCACTGGGTGCGACGTCAAGATACGGATCGATGACATGAGGAATGTCCAGATCGTCTAGGGCTGCGGCATCGTCACTGTTGCGCAGCCCCGGACGGATTAGCAGCACCGGTTTTAGCGTACTCATCGCTGCAAGAAATGATTCGCGCCAGCTGCCAAAAGCTGCTGGCCAAGGGTCAAACCCACATTGTGTGCATGGACAAGCTCATCAGCGGCACGCAGTTTGACCGTATCGGTCAACATCACATGTTCGCCGTTGTTCCCAGATGCATCACACGTCACGGTGAGCGCACCGTCAGTGTAGGTGGCGAGCGCACCAATAGCCGAAGCACACGATGCCTGAACGGCGGCAAGAATGGCCCGTTCTGCTGTCACACACACACGGGTATGACGATCATCAAGGCCAGTCAACAGGTCACGTACCGTGGCGTCGCTGGTACGGCATTCGATCGCAAGGGAGCCTTGAGCCGGGGCAGGCAACATCACCTCAGGGGCCAAAATTTCGCTGATCACGTCGGTTCGATCGAGCCGTTCAAGTCCAGCTACGGCAAGAATCACTGCATCGAGGTGCCCCAAGGTGACAGCTTCCAGCCGCGAATTGACGTTGCCACGAATATCGACCACAACGAGGTCCGGTCGGTGTGCTTTGAGCCGGGCCGCCCGCCGTGGTGAACCGGTACCAACCGTGGCTCCATACTTCAGCGCATCAAGTCCGCTGTCGTCACGTGAAATGAGCGCATCTAAGGGGCAGTATCTCGTTGGCGTCGCAGCAATGACGATGTCATCAAGCGGTTGCGAAGGCAGATCCTTAAACGAATGCACCGCAAGGTCAACCCTGTCGGCGAGCAGCGCGTCGCGTAAAGCCGACACAAACACGCCTTGCTGAGGCAGACTTGCCAACGACCCCAAATGGGCGTCACCAAACGTTTTAATGTCAATCAGTTCAACTGAAACACCAGTTTGGTCAGTTACCGCATCAGCAACAATGCGGCTTTGTGTGCGTGCAAGCGTGCTTGCACGCGTCCCCAACCGCAGCCTTGTCATACGGACGGGCCGTCCTTGGGCAGATCGTGTGGAAGGGACAACCCAAACAGCAAATCGAGTGCATCGAAAACTTCATCGCTTCGACCTTGCTGAATCAAAGCTCGTGCCCGCACCATAGGAACATGCAACAGTTCGTTGGCAAAACGATCAAGCGCACCAGTAATTGCCAACGCTGTGGACTGGGAATGTTTACGTTCAGCACGTTCGCCTTCGCGCTGCATCGCGGCAAAAACGTGTTCTCGCAACGCCACAATAACCGGATCGGCGCTGCGGCCGGCTTCAATCATCGCAAACGTATCGACAGCTTGATCAACCACGCGACGTGCACGTGTCATCGCTTCAATATGGGCTAATGGCGCGTGCCGACCGACGTCATCAAGGGTGATCAGATCGGCGTTTGGCACTTGGCTGATGTCGGCATCGATATCGCGCGTCAACGCCAAATCAAGCAACGCCATAGGACGCTCACGGCCGGCAACTAACGGTGCCAGTGATGCTGCGTCAATCACCGTATGTGGTGCACCGCTGCAGCTCACAACCACATCGGCACGGGCAAGTGCGGAAGCCAACTCGGCCTGGGGGATCACTGTGCCAGGGTGCGTTTCAGCAAACCGTTGAGCCCGTCCACTCAACGAGTACAGCAGCAGATTGCCAACATTTCGACGGCTCAACTCGGCATATGCGATGCGAGCGAACGATCCGGTACCGATCAGGCACACCGTCTTGTCGGTGACACTGCCGTAATGATCCTCCACCAGATCAAGCGCCACCGAAACGACTGACCGGCCGGCTGTGCCAAGCCCGGTCGTTGACGCAACCTGACGTGACGCGCGACTGGCAGCACCAAACAGACGATCAAGGCGGGCTGTGACGGTGCCATCGCGGCGCGCTTCAGTAATTGCCGAGCGAACCTGGCCTGCGATCTCGGCCTCACCGACCACCATCGACTCAAGACCCGCGGAGACAGCAAACAAATGGCGCGCCACATCGTCGTTAAAACGGACGCGGGCACGCCCCGCCAGATCAACACCTGGCAACGAAAACCACTCTTGAGCGGCGCGGGCAGCGGCATGCGGATCGGGCGCATCGAGATACAACTCGACCCGGTTACAAGTCGACAATATGACCGCACCAGACGACAACTGGGTGCGCAACAGCTCGTCAGGTAACTCGTGTGCAACGCCGCTCAAATGCTCTAATTCGGCGAGTTCCACATCGAGATGGCTAACACCAACAAGCGCTAACGTCATGGGGCGGGTCACCGGTCGCAGGGGAGATTCGGTATTCTAGGGCTATGACTCTTTCCCCCACACATCCGCTGCTACATGCAGCAACGGCATCTTCACCGTTAATTCAGGCATATCGGGGAACGCAGCCAAGCCACCAGCCCGTCTGGTTTATGCGTCAGGCAGGTCGGTCATTGCCAGAGTATCGAAGCATCCGCGCAACCTCGACAATGCTTGAGGCATGCCTCACCCCTGAACTGGTGAAAGAGATCACGCTGCAACCAGTCCGACGCCACAAAGTCGACGCAGCTATTTTCTTCAGCGATATCGTTTTACCGTTAAAAGTTGCCGGTATCGACGTCGATATTCAACCTGGCGTTGGCCCCGTCATGGGTCGCCCTGTACGTACAGCAGCAGATATTGCCGCATTACCGGAACTTGAACCTGAAGCATTGGCGCCTATAGCAACTGCGGTAGGTATGTGTGTTGACGAACTTGGGTCCACACCGCTGATCGGTTTTGCTGGCGCACCGTTTACGGTGGCTTCCTATCTGGTGGAAGGACGTCCCTCACGCGACCATCTGGTAACCCGAGCGTTGATGCATGCTGAGCCTGCAACGTTTGCCAAGCTGCTTGCCTGGGTTGCACGCAGCACCACGACGTTTTTGAACGTACAAATTGAAGCAGGCGCGTCAGCGGTGCAACTTTTCGACTCGTGGGCTGGCATGCTTAATCCCGACGACTACCGCCGGCATGTGATGGAACATTCTGCCAACGTGTTCAGCGCGGTTGCACACTACGGTGTGCCACGAGTCCACTTTGGCACCAAAACGGGGGAAATTCTGAACGACTTGCGGGCGTGTGGCGCCGATGTTGTCGGCATCGACGATCGCATCAGTATGGCGACTGCCATCGATCGGCTCGGCGAAGATGTGATTGTGCAGGGCAATATCGACCCGGCGCGGTTGTTCACCCCATGGGAAACGTTGGCCACCCACATCGACGAAATTCGTCTTGCCGGTACGCGAACACGTGCGCATGTGTTCAATCTCGGTCACGGCGTTCCGCCAGACACTGACCCAGACGTTCTCACGCGCGCTGTTGCCTACATCCACGGCGAGACGGTGTAACTGGTGATTGCCGACACGATCGTCATCGGCGGCGGTGTCAGCGGACTCGTGGCAGCCCTTGACCTTGCCGATAATAGACGGCACGTCGTGCTTTTTGATGCCGCTCAGACGCTTGGCGGTTCGGTTGCACGTGGCGCAATTGGCACGGTTGAAGCTGAACTTGGCGCGGATGCGTTTGCTTGCGCGCGACCGGAAGTACCGGCGTTAGCAGCCCGTCTTGGCTTGACTGAAGCGATCGTTTCACCCCGCGTCTATCAGGCTTACTTGCGACGTGACGGAAAAAACGTTGCCTTGCCGCCAAGCCTGATGGGCATTCCGCTCTCAATTGATGCGATTGAACAGATTCTTGGCAGCGACGCCGCAAATGAGGCACGCGAACGTGACTTGCAGCCACTACCCGACAACCTGCCTGAGTCGTTTGGAGAACTCGTTCGCCAACGTCTTGGCGCAGCGGTCCTAAACGATCTGGTTGATCCGGTCGTGTCTGGTGTCCACGCCAGTCGTGCGGACACCGTTGAAACCGCATCGATTCTGCCCGGATTTGACCGCCATATTCGCACCCATGGCTCAGTCATTGCTGCAGCCAACGCACTGCGTGGAGGTCTTGGGCCTGCAGGGGCACCCGTGGCCGGCTTCAACGGCGGAATGAGCACCCTGATTGATGCGCTCGAATGCCAGTTAAAAGCCAACAACGTATCTATCGTGACCGCTATGCCGGTTCAAACGCTGACACAAGCTGGCAGCATATGGACTGTCACGACCGAGACGCACCGCGTTACTGCCAAACAGGTTGTGTTGGCACTTCCCGCCGCTATTGCCCGCAACGTACTGCAAGGCCAGTCAGATGCGATCCAAACCATCAGGCAGTCACTGGCAACGTTTCAAACCACTGATGTGACATTAGTTGCACTTCATGTCAGCGTGACAGGACTTGACACCAATGACGTCCCGGTTGGTTCTGGTGTGCTGGTTGCACCCCGTCAGGCGGATGTACGGGCCAAAGCGATGACGCATGTCAGCGCCAAGTGGCACGACATGCATCGAAGAATTCCTACGGGTAGTCATCTTTTTCGGCTGTCTTACGGTGGCACCGAAGCTATCCCAGCAACAGATTCCGCTGCACTCACAACCATTGCCGTGCACGACCTTGCCGCCCTACTTGGTGTGCCAGCAGCAGCTATCACCGTGCATGCCTCGCGCGTCATAGCGTGGAATGGGGCGTTGACGAGACCTCATATAGGACGCATGGCAGCCGTCGCTGCGATCGACATGGCCTTACAAGACGTTGATGGTTTAGCGCTGGTAGGTAACGCGTATGCCGGCAACGGGCTTGCAGGAGTGGTTGGTCGGGCACGTCGCGAGGTGTCCCGTATCCTTGTGGCAAAACCGACGGCGTCGTAACAGCGTTTCAAACCGGCCCCCTACGTCTTGGAGAGTTCTGATGAGCCAACATGCGCAAAGCCCTGACGAAATTGAACAGCTGAACGCGACGGTTCGCTACGCCGTATGGGCGGTGTATGCCCGTCATACGGACGCGTCAGCTCTTTTTGACGATGGGGGATTGGGTCACTGGCAAGATGGTCTCAACGCCGATGATGTGGTGCTGCGCGGTTTCTATGACGTTTCAGGCATGCGCGCTGACGCTGACGTGTTGGTGTGGATGCACGGTCCCAGCGCGGAAAGTTTGCAGGCCGCATTACGCCGTTTTCGTCGCACCGCCGCTGGCCGTACAACCCGGCTGGTGTGGTCGGCGATGGGAACGCACCGTCCTGCCGAATTTAGTCGCGACCACATTCCCTCATTCATGCAAAACACCAGCCCACTTGAATGGCTCTGTGCATACCCGTTCGTGCGCTCCTACGAGTGGTATCTACTGCCTGACGACGAACGTAAAACAATGCTGCGCGAACATGGAATTGCCGGACGTGTCTTTACCGACGTGCAGCCCAACACGGTCGCAACGTTCGCGTTGAACGACTACGAATGGATGCTGGCATTGGAAGCGAACCAGCTGCATGATCTGGTCGACCTGATGCGTGATCTGCGCGCCACCGAAGCACGCCGCCATGTACGTGAAGAAATTCCGTTTTACACCGGTCGACTGATCGACGCGGCTGGGGTTGTGGAGGTACTGGTGTGAAGTACGACGCGTTTTTGCTCGCCTCATTCGGCGGTCCTGAAGGCCCCGATGACGTCATGCCATTTTTGGAAAATGTCACCCGCGGTCGGGGCGTGCCACGCGAACGACTTGTTGACGTCTCCCATCATTACCTGGAATTGGGCGGGGTAAGTCCGATCAACAACCAAAACCGTGTATTCATTGGCGCTATCCAAGCCGAATTTGATCGTCGCGGTATTGCACTGCCTATCTACTGGGGAAACCGGTTTTGGGACCCATTTTTGGCGCCTGCGCTACAGCAACTGCATGCTGATGGGCATCGATCTGTATTGACTCTGGCCACCAGCGCATACTCGTCTTACTCGGGCTGCCGCGCCTACCGTGAAGACATCGCAGCTGCGCTTGACGAAGCCGGTGTGGCAAGCGATCTTACGGTCGACAAGATCCGTCACTACTTTGATCATCCTGGCTTCGTCGTTCCGTTTGTTGAAGGACTCGCCGAAGCACTGGCGCAACTAGCTGACGACGGTGTTGCGATTGACACCACGCGCATACTGTTTGTTACCCACTCGATTCCAACTTCCATGTCAGAAACATCCGGCCCTCCTGACATGTTTGGAACCACCGGCGCCTACGTGACCCAACACCTCACAGTGGCACGGCTCGTTTGCGATGCGGTGCGTGAGCAGGGCATCGCCGTGCCTGAATGGACCCTCAACTACCAGTCCCGCTCAGGCGCTCCCCACATCCCGTGGCTTGAACCTGACATCAACGACGCCATCACTGCGTTCGCAAATGACGGCATCACTGCTGTTGTCGTTGTCCCGATCGGATTTGTCAGTGACCATGTTGAAGTGATCTGGGATTTAGATAATGAAGCGCAAGGAACCTGCGACGAGTTGGGTGTACGTATGTTACGAGTCGCAACTCCAGGCACACATCCGTTGTTCGTATCAGCCATGGTTGATCTGATCCAAGCGCGCATCGACGGCGATGCAGGCGATGCGTTAAGTCAACTCGGTCCATGGCCAGCCGTGTGTGCCGTTAATTGTTGTGCCAACGCGCGCGAAGACAAACCGACGGTGTGTGGTGAAGATTCAACTTACGGGGTGCGTTAAGCGCCGAGGATGCAAAACACACGGGCACCTGCCGGTTGCATGCGTGAAGGAGACAGCGTGACTGATGACGACTCACAGTCGCATGCAATGCTGCGGGCCGGTTACGTCGGCGCAGTTGACCACTACACGTCACCGCAACGTCGTGATGCGGTGAAACGGGTATGGGAAGAGCCCGAACTTATCCGTGTTTTAGACACCGCATTACGCCAAGCCGCCACACCCATCACAACGGTTGTCGATGTGGGCTGCGGCACTGGTGTTGCCTTGCAGCTGCTTCATGCCACCGACACTTATCGCACCGAACCACTGAGACGACTCAAATATGTTGGGCTTGATTTAGACGAGGCGCTTCTCACCATCGCACGCGCCAGTCATGAACCAAAACGCGATGGTGAACAAGTCACCTTCGTCGTGGGAGACATCCGCGATGGTTTGCCAACCGCCACGGCAGACCTTGTGGTGTCCTCGGGCGTGCCGTTCTCACATCTGACCCGCTCCGAATTCACCGACACCCTCACTTGCGTGTTCCATGCCAGCCACAGCAGCCAAAAATCACTTGTTGCAGTGATTGACGTGCTCGGGCGTTATTCGCTCGAATGGGTCAGCATGTGGAACGAAGAACGATGGTCCTACCGGATGTCGTTTTTTGCGACCGACCAGCAGGCCGACGCGACATTGATGACCACCTATGACGCAGACGCGCTCGCCACCTGTGTTGCGACCGCGGCACAAGCTGCTGGAGTGACAATCGTTGACAGCACCATGATCGACCGTTCCATCATGGTCGGACGGCACACGATGACGGGCGACTACACCCCGGACCTGCCAGCCTGGCGCTCACTGATGAACGCACTCAACGAACGGGAACAACGAGTCGACCTTGACGCGTTGCGTTGCACCTTAGATATACCTGATGCACCAAAACCCATCGCCGACTTTTTTGCGACGTTCATATCGTTATGGAACGACAGCATCGACCAAGCCGCCGAAGCGTTGATGCAAAGCGATGACGCGACAGCGCTCACCATGTTGCAGCCGGCGCTGTTTGCCGCATTGCGCGCGCTAGAACTGTCATCCCAACCCGG
Source organism: Nitriliruptoraceae bacterium (assembly GCA_040904765.1). Classification (GTDB taxonomy): domain Bacteria; phylum Actinomycetota; class Nitriliruptoria; order Nitriliruptorales; family Nitriliruptoraceae; genus JBBDST01. Next base: position 140,216 of record JBBDST010000008.1, on the reverse strand, counting down.
TCTTGGTGTCGGACATTCTCTGACCGCTGTCGTTGTCGTCCAACCAACCGTCTGAAGCGCCGATGTTCAACGACCCGTTTGTAAGACCTGCGCTATTTTGTCTCGATTTTGATGGCACCCTCGTTGACACGCGACCACTGTGGGAAGCCGCCTACATCCACGTTGCGGCAGGTAGAAAGCATCAATTGCCGGCTGACTGGTGGGCACGCATTGCGGGTAAAAGCATGGACGCATCAGCGACGGTGTTCGGGGTGCATGATCCCCTCGAGCAGAAAACTGTTTCACGTGATTTGGTCGCAACCGCGTTGAGTTTCACTGCTAGCTATCCGCCATTGGTGCTACCTGGCGCCACAGAGCTGTTCGTCCGGGCCCGCCAGGCCAAGGTGGATTGTTGCATCGTCACCTCTACTTGGACTGAACTTGCTACCACATTGGCTTTGGCCGCAGGATTTCCACAAGTGAACGTGATCGGTGGCGATCAAGTGACAGCCGGCAAGCCGGCGCCAGATATCTATCTCAAAGCCGCTAAGCAGCACGCGGTCAATCCGACAGCCTGCCTGGCTGTTGAAGACTCACCAACAGGTGTCGCATCTGCGTATACGGCCGGACTGTGTGTTTATGCGCTTGGAGATCATGTAATTACTGACCCGTTACGACAGCGGAGCATTCGCATGCTCGACGCCGTACGTTTCAGTGCCAGCGTTGGCTAGATCGCGTGAATCGGTAAACATGAAGCCGCGGTAGCCATCGGCAACCACCTGTTCGCAGTGACGCCGATACTGCGGTGCGCCTCCGACATACGGCATAAACACTCGTGCTTTACCATCCACGTTCGACCCGTTGTACCAAGATGGGGTGCGAAACAAGATGGTTTCTGATGCCACGTCTTGCACATGAGCTGTCCACTGTTCAGCAGCTTCTCGGGACGCCTCAACTGTCTGATACTCGTTGGCACGCATAAATCGCAGGCAGTCTCGGATCCATTCAACGTGCTGCTCAATCGACGGGATCATGTTCGTGCGGACCGATGGGCTGCCTGGACCAACCGTGATAAACAAATTGGGGAAACCAGGCACCATAAGTCCAAGATGTGTCAACGGACCGTCACGCCATGCGTCACGGAAAGTCACCTGGTCGCTGCCACGGATATCGATGGCCTGAAGTGAGCCGGTAAGTGCGTCAAAACCGGTTGCGAGGATTAAAACATCAAGCGCAATATCGCCTGTGCCGGTTCGCACACCTGCAGCAGTTACACCAAACGTGTCATCGTCGCGAATGTCAACCAGCGTGACGTGGGGGTCGTTGAAGACGCTGTAATAGCCGTCTTCAACCTGCAGGCGCCGGCCACCAACCATCTGCCCGCGCGGGATGAGCGCTTCAGCGACTACTGGATCGGTAACCGTGTCACGAATGCGGTCATGCAGAAACTCGGCTGCTGCCGCGTTGGCGTCTTCATCGGTGATGAGATCCGAAAAAGAGGCGATAAAGCCGGTTCCACCCGCGGTCCAACGCTCCCAAAATACGGCAGCACGCTCTTCGGCGGAAACCTCAGTAGCTTTCTGGGAGTTCAATGTCTTGTTCAGATTCAAACCGTACGTATCGCGCTGTGCCGCTCGAAGTGCCGCATAGTTTTGTTTTACGTCCGCGACTTCATCCGTCGTCAACGGCCGGTTGCGGGCCGGAACGGCGTAGTTGGCGGTGCGTTGGAATACGAACAGTTCTTGTGCCGCAGGCGCTAATGCTTGAACAATCTGCATGCCAGTTGAGCCAGTACCGATAACGCCGACTCGTCGCTGAGAAAAATCGTGCTGACCTTCAGGCCAGCGTGAGGTCAGAAGTACCTCGCCATCAAATGTCTCAAGGCCGTCAATATCCGGAATTTTCGGGCTCGACAGCGGTCCTGTTGCCATTACACAAAATGCCGCATCGATTACGTCGCCGGCGGCTGTGGTTACCGTCCAGCCGTTCTGTGACTCGTCATAGTGGGCTGCGGTGACCGTCGTGTTGAAGAACATCCGTTCGCGCAGTTGCAATCGGTCGGTGATATAACGGGCGTACGACAAGATCTCAGGTTGGGCCGCATATTTCTCACTCCACGTCCATTCCTGCTGGATCTCATCAGAGAAAGAGTAGGAATATTCGACACTAGGACCGTCGCAACGTGCACCGGGATAACGGTTCCAATACCAGGTTCCACCGACGTCATCTCCGGCTTCGAGCACGATCGCGTCGTAGCCATCTTCACGCAACGCATGCAACATGTAGATGCCACTAAAACCGGCACCGATAATCACACAGTCCACATTTTTGGGTGGTGACGATACTGCCATAAACATCCCGTTCTCCCGTACACGCGACCGTAGTGGATGTACGGGAGCCCTTCAGTCGTCCAGTGGTCCCATCGTCTTTATGACAGGTTCGGTGGCGTTGGTAAGCAAAGCAAGTGCTTCGGTTACTACTTCGCGTTGACGCTCACGATGAAATGCGGGACCTACCGTGCGGCCCATCGCGTGAGGTGTGATTAACAAGCGGGCCACGCCAAGTTTTTCGATAGCGCCAACGTACGCTTCGATAGCGATGACGACCGTTGGGATACCGGCTGATTCCAATGCGCGTGCTACGAGTCCGACCGACCCGTGGCAGGCTGGTCAGGTAGCCACCAACAAGACCGCATCGACGTCACGAGCGCTGTATTGCGCTGCCCATTCTGGCGCGATTTCTTTTTTTAACCGGCCAAATGATGTGGCTCCGGTGAAAGACCCGTGATGATCGGCAATACCAACCACGCCTTCAGCAGCCAGTTCTCGCAGCGTTGAAAGGGGAAACACGGTTGCTGGGTCACGTTGTGGGGTGAGTGCGTCATAACCGGGGTGACGGGCGGTCAATTCAGTATCTGGGGTGTCTTTGGGAATCACAGATAGGGTGGGTATGCCTCTGAGAAACTCGGTAATGAGGCCAAGCGAGTTTTCCTGCGTTGGCCCGTCTGGACCCATCGGGTCGTCACCCTTAACAAACACGCCACCTGCACTCAAAAGTTCGAGATTAATGTCAGCCAGCGGCTTGGTGACCGGCGCAAACGGAATTTCTGCTGCCGTCGGAAGCTCCTCCGGCCGTGGGATATGTGACGCGTCAGCTTGAGCCCGTTGTACAGCACGGTGCAGCGCAGACACGTCGCCTGAGTCAAGCGTTTCACCGACTGCCTTGAAGATGGAAGCAATCGCAGCCGCACCAGCAGCGTCATCGTAATGCTTCAAAAATTTGAATTGCATGTCGGCATGTTCGGCATAGTGGAACATGGTTCGAAACTCTGCGAACGTCAGTCCTTGCTCGTTCATTTCATCAGGGGTAGTTGGCTCACTCATGTCCGTCTCCTAGTGAGGCGTCGCTGGCCTGATAAGTCAACGTCAGCCCCTCTGTCGTATCATCCCACTGTAGACCGAATGCTCCCACGTTGGTGATGGTAGTGGTGTAAACCCCCAGATCACCCACAATGCGAAAACGGATGCGGCCTAGCAGGTCAGTTGTGCCACTTACTAGCCGTTCTCGTTCGGGCGATCTCACGAGGGCTTCAACAAACAAATCAGAGCAACGACGATCGGTCGCATCGCGCACTTCGGTAAGAAACGTTACGCGTACCTGATCTGTTCCGTGCTTCTCGTGGCTGGCTGTCAAGCGTGTAACCCGTACCGGTTCGGTAAACAAGCCTCGTTTGGGTAGGCCGTCGGGGAGTGGTTCCAGGGTCATCGGTGGAGTGCGGCGTCGGCGACCAAACATGCGGGGCCCTTTAGTGAAGTCGTCGTGATCTTTGAACGAACGCTACCGGATTAACGAAAACACGCTCACACGCGCCATCGGCGCGGTATCTTTGCAACCAAGCAGGGTGAGTTTTACATTGACACGTCCCCGTAAGGCTGTCACGCTTACTTGCTTACGCGCACTTTTGTGTGCCGTAGCGCTTCCGTGCGCACCCTGTGTAACGGAAGTTTGTCCAGAACCGCTGGCATGCCACAACCGCTAGCTGTTACCCCTAAACCGATAAAGAGACCGTAAACCGATGTCCGAATCCACTATTCCTACACCCGAAGAACTCGTCGTACTGTCAAGTGATCCCGGTGGTCAGATGACCTCAACTGGCGAATCAATCGTTGGATATGACCTCACTGACGAAGAGTTTGAAGCCGCCCTCGAAGGCACCGTTACTGCCATGGAGGAAGGCAAACTGATCGAAGGTGTTGTCGTAAAAGTCGACCCCGACGAGGTTCTGTTGGACATCGGCTGGAAATCAGAAGGTGTGATACCGGCCCGCGAGCTTTCCATCAAACTTGATGTCGACCCCAGCTCAATTGTGTCTGTTGGTGACGTGATTGAAGCGCTTGTCATGAAGAAAGAAGATGAAGAGGGTCGCCTCGTCCTCTCCAAAAAACGCGCCCAGTACGAACGCGCCTGGGGCACGATCGAACGCATCTACAACGATGACCTCACCGTTCAAGGCGGCGTCATCGAAGTGGTCAAAGGTGGCCTGATCATCGACATTGGTCTGCGCGGTTTCCTGCCAGCATCACTAGTTGAGATGCGTCGCGTGCGTGATTTGGCTCCTTACGTGGGCGAAACACTCGAATGCAAGATCATCGAACTCGACAAAAACCGGAACAACGTCGTGCTATCTCGACGCAAGTTCCTCGAAGAGACCCAGTCGGAGTTCCGCAATGACTTCTTGAACTCGCTGCAAAAAGGCGAGGTCCGGGCAGGTGTCGTATCCAGCATCGTCAACTTCGGCGCCTTCGTTGATCTTGGTGGCGTAGATGGTCTGGTACACGTCTCCGAACTGTCGTGGAAGCACATTGACCACCCATCTGAGGTGGTTGAAGTCGGCGACGAAGTTGAGGTTGAAGTTCTTGACGTCGACCGCGACCGCGAACGTGTTTCACTGTCGTTGAAATCAACACAAGAAGACCCATGGCAGCGTTTCGCCCGTGAAAACGGCATCAACGATGTTGTTGAAGGCGTGGTTACCAAACTGGTGCCATTTGGTGCGTTCGTAAAAGTCGCCGAAGGCATCGAAGGCCTCGTCCACATTTCGGAACTGTCTGAGCGGCACATCGAAGTACCTGAAGCAGTCGTCAATGTCGGTAACACGGTAGAGGTCAAGGTGATTGACATCGATACGGTGCGTCGCCGCATCAGTCTCTCCATGAAGCAAGCCAGCCCTGGCGCTGAACCTTCCGAAACGCCTGCCGCATACAACGAAGAGCCCGTTGTCGAAGCCGCGTACTCTTCAAGTCAAGACGACGACGCGCCGCTTGCCGGCTCACTGGCTGCGGCCTTCGCACAAGCCGGCTTTGGTGTGCCAGCCAACGAGGCCGAAGCCACAGACGCGACGGATGATGCAGTTCCCGCAGATGACGTAGCGGCAGATGACGCAGAGCCTGCAGGTGAAGACGCTCCTGCGCCTGATGAAGCTGCAGTGCAAGAAGATGCGTCAGCTGATGAAGAAGCAAGCGACGACGAGAAATAGTTCGCTCATGACAGTAAAGCCCCGGCTTGCTCACGCCGGGGCTTTACTGTGGGCAAAGAGGATGCGATGAAACTGGTTGGATTAACGGGAGGGATCGGTAGCGGGAAAAGCACTGTTGGGCGCCTGTTGGCCACCCATGGTGCTGTCGTGTGTGATGTTGATGTCATCGCACGTGAGATTTTAAGTGTTGATAAACCAGCCCTCAGCGAAGTTCGTGATCGTTTTGGCGATGACATATTTCATGCCGACGGGTCATTGGATCGTCAGGCGTTGGCTGCCATCGTGTTCCCTGATCCTGTCGCCCTTAACGACCTAGAGCAGATCACACATCCGCATATCGCTAAACGTTTACATCAATGGATCTGCACACGCGAACAGCAACTGCCAACGTCATCGCTCGCGGTCGTTGATCATCCATTACTGATCGAAACGCAAGATTTGTCGCGGTATGACGCGATTGTGGTGGTCACGTGTGACGACGCTGTGCGTCGTGAGCGCCTGATCACCCAAAGAGGTTTAGATCCTGACGATGTCGCAGCGCGTATCGCGGCACAAACAGACGATGTGACCCGCCGCCAGCATGCAACGCATGTGATCGACAACTCAACGGACCAAGAAACGTTGGTTGAGGCCGTCGCGAAGCTCTATGAAACGCTTACCAGTCCTTAACGTAAACCGCTACCGTGAGCATATGAGCGCACCTGAACGTTTCCAACTACACCGTCATGTGCAGCATGCGCAACCGTTCGAGGTTGTGAGCGAATTTGCTCCCTCGGGTGATCAACCCACAGCTATCGACGGAATTGTCCGAGCACTATCGGACGGTTTAGCGCGTGTCACGTTGCTTGGTGCAACCGGTACAGGCAAGACGTTCACTGCGGCCAAAGTGATTGAAGCGGTGCAGCGGCCCACCCTTGTCATTGCTCCAAACAAGACTCTTGCCGCGCAGCTCGCGAACGAATTCCGAGAGTTTTTTCCGAACAACGCGGTTGAATATTTTGTGTCTTATTACGACTACTACCAACCTGAGGCCTACATCGCGTCAAGCGATACGTACATCGAAAAAGATTCGTCAGTAAATGACGAAATTGACCGTCTGCGTCACCGTGCGACGATGGGGGTGCTGTCACGACGAGACATCATTGTGGTGGCATCGGTTTCCTGTATTTATGGTCTTGGATCTCCGTACGAGTATGAAGATCATGTGCTGGTCTTACGCGTGGGGGAGCGTTCAGGTCTTGACGCCGCAATGCGCAAGCTGGTCGACTTGCAATACAGCCGAAATGACCTGGTGCTGACCCGCGGGACCTTTCGGGTACGCGGGGATACGTTAGAAGTATTCCCGGCTGACGATGAGCGTGCGGTGCGGGTTGAATATTTCGGCGACGATATCGAACGCATCATTCGCGTTGATCCACTTACTGGCGAGGTCAGTAAACCGGTGGAATCAGTCGCGGTGTTCCCAGCATCACACTACGTGTCATCCCCCGAATCGTTGCAGCGAGCATTAGGCACGATAGAAGAGGAACTTGACACACAACTGTCCGCTTTCAACCAGGAAAGCAAACTACTAGAAGCGCAACGGTTGAAAATGCGCACCCAACACGACCTTGAAATGATCCGTGAAGTCGGGTTCTGCAACGGCATCGAGAACTATTCCCGCCACTTTGATAATCGCCTACCCGGCGAACCGCCGTACACCTTGCTTGACTATTTTCCCGACGATTTTCTGGTACTTATCGACGAGTCACACGTCACTATCCCGCAGATTGGCGGCATGTATGCGGGAGATCGATCACGGAAAGAAAACCTCATCACACACGGTTTCCGATTGCCTTCAGCACTTGATAATCGGCCATTGATGTTCGACGAGTTCGCTCATGCAGTCGGCCAACAGTTGTATCTGTCGGCAACGCCTGGCCCTTATGAACTCGCGCAGAGTGATGCAGTCGTGGAACAGATCATTCGGCCAACAGGCCTAGTCGACCCGGCTATCGACGTTCGGCCAACAACCGGCCAGATTGATGACCTAATGGAAGAGATTCGTCAGCGTGTAGCAAACACGCAACGGGTCCTAGTTACGACACTCACCAAAAAAATGGCGGAAGATTTAACTGACTATCTGCTCGATAACGGTGTTCGAGTGCGCTACCTGCACTCTGATATCGACACGGTCGAACGAGTCAACATTTTGCGTGCGTTACGCCTCGGCGAGTTTGATGTGCTGGTGGGTATCAACCTGCTGCGTGAAGGACTTGATTTGCCCGAAGTTTCGCTCGTTGCGATTCTTGACGCAGACAAAGAAGGCTTTTTGCGCTCAACCCGTTCACTAATCCAAACGATTGGGCGTGCAGCACGCCATGTAGACGGCACCGTTTTGATGTACGCCGACCGAATTACCGCAGCGATGCGTTCAGCCTTGGATGAAACTGAACGTCGCAGGGATAAACAACTTGCGTACAACCGAGAACACAACATTGACCCGCGTTCGGTCCAGCGACGGGTCGGCGACATTATTGAAGCGGTGCGTGCTGAAGAGCGCGGCGAGGTGTATCGCGGCGCTGAAGCATCAAGTGTGCCATCCGGTCCCGGACTTATACCTAAGACGTTGCCACAACAGGACTTGGCAGCACTCATCATGCGGCTTGAAGAAGAGATGCATGAAGCTGCAGCAGACCTTCGCTTTGAGTTCGCAGCCCGACTGCGAGACGAAATAGCTGAATTGAAAAGGGAATTGGCGACCCTGGCTGAAGCACAAATCTGACCGAAACGACGATAAGAGGGCTAGTCTTTCGGCTACATACCTAGAAGGCGGAAAACGTGTTGAGTGCAATCCACACCTGGTCGGGGTATCTCGTCTTCCTCATTGTTCTCGCAACGTCAATAACTGCTTACTCTCAGGCTAAATATGCCCGAGAGTTCACGTCCGGGCGTTACGTGTTGGCCCTGGTGCTACTAGATGTTCAGGTTCTGCTTGGATTTGTGGTGTACGTAACCGGCCGGTTTTGGGAAGCGAACCCTGAAACTGCCTATGTCCACCCGGCGTTGGCATTGGCAGCATTAGGCAGTGGACACATGTTAATGCGCGCCGCAAAGGCAACGACCAACGCAGCCGACGCTCATCGCCTCGCTGGCAAAGCATTGATTGTCGCGATCGTGCTCATTACCGCAGCCATTGGTGTGGCGAGCGCTCCGCCATTCATCAACTGAAATAACGCCGGATCTAGGGCACACGACGCTTTTAGCTGATGATCGCGTGTTGCTCTACACCGAAACTGGTGAACCGGTTGGTTTCGTCTACAAAGACGACGGTCGGCGTGAAACCGTCGAGCTCGTCTGATTCGAACTCGGCGTAACTGATGATGATCACTTTATCGTCGGGTTGAACCAGTCGAGCTGCTGCTCCGTTCAAACACACCACACCGCTACCGCGTGGACCTTGGATGGTGTAGGTCTCAAGACGTGCACCATTGTTAATGTTCACAATCTGCACTTTTTCGTGCACCAAGATGTCAGCGGCATCCAGAAGATCGCCGTCAATCGTTACGGATCCAACATAGTTGAGATTCGCTTCGGTGACAGTGGCACGATGAATTTTTGACTTCATTAACGTCCGACGCATAACACGGGTGTCTTTCGCTCGTAGAGGGCGTGTTGCAAGGCGTTTCATCTACCAGCCGCGCGCACGCCATTCATCTAATTGGTCACGTTCGGCACCCAAGGTGGTGTCGGCTCCATGGCCGGGATACACCCAAGTGCCGTCTTGGAACACCGCAAATATGCGCTGTTCTAACCCATCCATAATACGCGTGTGGTCATCTAAAGTATCAGTTTTGCCGTGCCCTCCAGGAAACAGCGTGTCTCCAGAGATGAGGTGCTGTCGGCTATCACCCTCGACAGCAAACAGTAACGAACCAGGCGTATGACCAGGTAAGTGGATCACTGAGACGGAAAGGTTCCCGACCGGAATCACCGTGTTGTCAGACAAATGCCGGTCGATTGGTCCTGGATACAGCGTTTGATCGTCATTGTGACCCCAGATTGGCCAACCGTCCGCACGTAGAGCCTCAAAGGCACGGACATGATCCCAGTGACCATGGGTTTGGACGACAGCAATCACTTCAAAATCGGCAGCCGCTTCTTTGATCCGCTCAGGTCTGGCTGCAGCGTCAACAACCAGCGCACGACCTGTTGCGACACACGCGATGACGTAGACGTTGTTGTCGAATGACTCCACAGCAAACTTACGAATCAAGAGGGGGCCATCAACATGATCCTGCCACGGGCCATCTGCAACGACTTCACCAATGTATGACACTGTTTCCTCGCAAACGTTGATAGGCGAACAGACAAAGGCAGCACGCGATGCGTTGTACGCTACCGGCAGCCACCGGCGAGTGTATGGGTGACATGAGGAGTTGTGTTCTGTGGCGCAAAAGCCTGTTCAGTCTGCTCTGTCACGTGCGGAAACCGCGAAAATCACGGTTCGTGGCGCGCGCGAACACAATCTCAAAAACGTTGACTTAACCCTGCCGCGTGATGCGTTGATCGTCTTCACCGGCCTGTCTGGCTCTGGCAAGTCATCGCTTGCGTTCGACACGATTTACGCTGAAGGTCAACGCCGTTATGTCGAATCACTGTCGGCGTACGCCCGCCAGTTTTTGGGCCAGATGGATAAACCTGATGTCGACTTCATTGACGGGTTGAGCCCAGCGATTTCGATCGATCAGAAATCGACGTCACGTAACCCACGTTCCACAGTCGCAACCATCACCGAAATTTATGACTACCTGCGGCTGCTCTATGCCCGTATCGGGACCCCGCACTGTCCAAACTGTGGTGCCATTATCAGCCGGCAGACGGTTGAAGAAATCGTCAGTCAGATTCTGGCACTGCCGGACAAAACCCGCCTACTGGTGCTCGCACCGATCGTTCGCGGTCGCAAAGGCGAACATGCAGCCGTGTTCACCAAACTGCTGACCGAAGGGTTCTCTCGCGTACGAATTGACGGCACCGTGCACCCGCTTGATGAGGTGCCGCCGCTTGCCAAAACCCGTCGCCACGACATTGACGTTGTTATTGATCGCATTGTTGTAGGCGCACAGGCACGCCGTCGTTTAGCAGATTCGGTAGAAACAGCTCTTGGCTTGGGCGGAGGCATAGTCGAAGTCGAGATTCTTGCAAGCGATGACACGCCAGGTGAAGTGCGCCGTTTCTCGGAACATCTAGCTTGTGCCGACTGCCAATTAAGCTTTGAAGAACTTGCACCGCGAACGTTTTCGTTCAATTCGCCGTATGGCGCCTGCGATACGTGTTCTGGGCTTGGTACCCAACTGACCATCGACGACAATGCGGTGATTGCCGATTCAGATTTATCGGTACTTAACGGGGTGATCACGCCATGGTCAAGTGGCATGCAAGCCCGCTATTACACCGAACTGTTACGGGCGATCGTCTCGCACTGTGGCGATGACCCATCACGTCCATGGAGCCAACTGTCGGCTGCATCCCAACAGGCAGTGCTGTACGGACTACCCGTACGCGTACCGGTTTCCTACACCAACCGTTATGGCCGTCATCGTTCCTATAGCGCCCAAGTAGAAGGCGTTATCCCGTCTCTATTACGTCGCCATCAAGAAACCGAATCGGAAGCACAGCGCACTGCAATCGAGCAGTACATGCGTGAAATACCTTGTGCCGCATGCGCTGGCGACCGGCTCAAACCACTCGTCTTGGCGGTCACAGTCGGCGGTATCAACATCGCAGAACTTACGCGCATGTCGGTCGCTGAGGCCGACACCTTCTTTGGTGAACTGACGTTCACCGAACGGCAAAAATTGATTGCCGAACGCGTCGTACGTGAAATTCGGGCACGACTCGTATTTTTGATCGATGTTGGCTTGGACTATCTGGGCCTGTCACGTGCGGCAGGTTCACTCTCAGGTGGCGAAGCGCAACGCATCCGTCTGGCAACACAGATCGGTGCCGGCCTTGTCGGTGTGCTGTATGTCCTTGACGAACCGTCCATCGGGTTGCATCAACGCGATAATGCCCGCTTAATCGAAACGTTGGAACGCCTGCGCGATCTTGGCAACACCCTCATTGTGGTGGAGCATGATGAAGCCACAATCGAAGCGGCAGACCATGTGGTTGATATCGGTCCAGGCGCCGGCGAACATGGCGGTGAGGTGGTGCATTCAGGCAGTGTCGCCGGGTTAAAAGCACACAAAACTTCGTTAACCGGCGCCTATCTGGCCAAAAAACGGTCGATTCCACTGCCAGCAACACGTCGTAGTGCAACTGGTGAGAGCCTGACTGTGGTTGAAGCGACAGCCAATAACCTCGACAATGTCACCGTCAGTTTCCCTTTGGGTGTGTTCACTTGCGTGACGGGCGTGTCAGGTTCGGGTAAATCGACCTTAGTAAACGACATTCTGGCCAAAGCGATGATGCGCGAGTTATACCAATCACGCGACTTGCCCTTACCACACCGGCGTGTTGACGGGCTCAAATTGATCGAGAAAGCGGTAATCGTCGACCAGTCTCCAATCGGGCGAACACCACGATCAAACCCCGCCACATACACGGGCGTATTTGACCATATCCGTAAACTTTTCGCCCAAACCCAAGAAGCCAAGATGCGCGGCTATCAGCAAGGCCGTTTTTCATTTAACGTGAAAGGTGGCCGTTGCGAAGCGTGTCGTGGCGATGGGACATTGCGTATTGAAATGCATTTTTTGCCTGATGTGTTTGTTCCCTGCGAAATCTGCAACGGTGCACGCTATAACCGTGAAACCCTCGAAGTTCAATACAAGGGTGCGACGATTGCTGATGTTTTAAACATGCCGGTCGAACAAGCGTCCATGTTTTTTGCCAATATTCCAACCATCGGCACCTACCTGTCGACACTCGTCGATGTTGGACTGGGATACGTCCGTTTGGGACAGCCCGCCACAACGTTGTCAGGAGGTGAAGCGCAACGGGTGAAGTTAGCCACCGAACTGCGCAAACGGGCCACCAGACGGACCGTTTATATCTTGGATGAACCAACCACCGGACTGCATTTCGAAGACGTACGTCGCCTGCTTGATGTGCTGCACCGACTGGTTGACAAAGGCGCAAGTGTCATCGTCATCGAACACAATTTAGATGTGGTGAAAACCGCTGATCATCTGATCGACCTTGGACCCGAAGGCGGTAGCGGCGGTGGACGCGTGGTTGCAAGCGGAACACCCGAAGAGGTCGCACAAGCAAAAGACAGCCGGACTGCCCCGTTCTTGGCGCCACTACTTCAAAAGACGCCGGTGGCTGTACGTACTGAGATAAAAGCACGATAGACCATGCCGAGTATGCTCGTCCCCGTGGCAAATCCTGCGGCACGTTTTCGTCCAGAGGCCGGGTCAATTCCCGACGCTCCGGGTTGCTATCTGTTCAGCGACCACGCCGACCGAGTCGTATATGTAGGCAAAGCGAAATCGCTACGGTCAAGGCTCAACTCGTATTTTGCTTCATGGGACGGCATTGCCCCTAAAACACGAGCGATGCTCAGTGTCGCCACGCAGGTTAACTGGATGGTTGTCAGCACCGAATCAGAAGCACTGCATCTTGAATACAACCTGATTCAACAGCATCGCCCCCGCTACAACATCCAGTTCCGCGACGACAAGTCCTTCCCATATCTGCTTGTCAGCACCTCAGAACGTGTACCTCGCGTCCGTATTTCACGTACGAGCGGTAAACGATACGACCGTAAATTTGGGCCGTACGTCCATGCACAGGCGATCCGAGACACACTGGATCTGGTGTTGCGCGTGTTTCCAGTACGAACTTGCTCGAACGGCGTGTACCAGCAAGCTGAACGCAATCAACGGGCTTGTTTGCTACATCACATCGGCAAATGTGCCGCCCCATGTATCGGTGCCGTGTCTGACTCTGAGCATCGTGAACTTATCGACGGCCTAGCCAACTTTCTTAACGGCGATACCCGCCACGTCACCCATGCACTCAAACAGGCGATGGCACAGGCATCCGCCGACCAACGCTACGAAACTGCTGCCAAACTACGCGATCAGTTAAATGCAGCGGAACATGCTTTAACGAAACAGCAGATTATCTCGAATTCGACGCGTCCATTTGACGTGGTCGCTGCCTTCGGTGATGAACTCGACACGGCTTTCCAACTGTTAATCGTGCGCAACGGGCGTCTTGTAGGACAGCACGCGGCCATCATTGCCAACATTGAAAGCCACGATATCGCGACCTTACTCACCCGATACCTGTTGAACGTATATGCCGAACGTGAACACGATATTCCGGCCACGATTTATGTACCCGAGCTACCTGATGATGCTGATGCGCTCATTGCATTGCTGGCACAGCAGCGCCGCGATGTCACATCACAAACTCGCGCGGCTGTGCAAATCCATACGCCCCAGCGTGGCGACAAACGTGCCCTCATCGCACTTGCAGAAACGAACGCACGCGAATTCTTCACGCGCAGCCGGCTTAAACGAACAAATGACTTTGATGCACGCTCGCGTGCCCTCCGGTCGCTACAAGATGCCTTAGGTATGGCAGAAGCGCCCCTACGAATCGAATGTTTCGACATCTCGCATCTTGGCGGCGAAGGTGTTGTTGCCTCTATGGTGGTGTTTGAAGACGGTCTGCCAAAACGTTCCGAATATCGCAAGTTTAAACTGAGTCACGACCAAAACGATGACTATCAGGCGATGCGCGAAGTGTTAAGACGCCGTTTTATGCGCTTACAAAACCACACTGATACGAAGCAGGTTCTGGGTACGGTCAGTGACAGCTTTGCGCAGCGACCAAATCTTGTCTTGATCGACGGCGGATCAGGACAACTCAATGCAGCACGTGAAGGGGCTGCAGAGCTGGGTGTTAGTGAAATCATGTTTGTCGGTTTAGCAAAACGCTTTGAAGAACTTTGGCTTGAAAAGCGCAAACAGCCTGTGGTATTAGCTCGCGACAGCGAAGCGCGCTATCTAGTGCAGCGTGTACGAGACGAGGCACACCGTTTCGCTATCACCTATCAGCGAACGACTCGCACGGCTGCAATCACCCAGTCAGCGCTTGATGGCATTCCTGGGGTTGGACCAAAACGGCGTGCAGCACTGCTCAAACAGTTTGGTTCAGTCCATGCAGTGAAAAATGCCACGGTTGCGGAACTGAGCGCCGTTTCGGGCGTGTCCTCTACCCTCGCTACAACGATTCTCACCGAACTGTCTGGCACAACCAGCAAAAGGACAACCGATGGGTGATTCACGCTTACCGTCACAGGACGATGGGACACCGCGAGTCGTCATCATCACGGGCATGTCTGGCGCGGGACGCTCAACTGCATCTGCAGTGCTGGAGGATCTGGGCTGGTTTGTGGTTGACAACCTGCCACCACAACTCATCGGGCGCGTTACCGAGCTAGCGTTTGCTCCAGGCTCATCAGTGACTCAGCTTGGCTTAGTAGCAGATAGCCGTGGCCGCGAATTTTTCGCCGAATTGATTGACATGATTACCACACTGCGTGCCGATGGTCTCGACGTGCGTGTTTTATTCCTTGATGCCGACGATGACGAACTTGTCCGTAGATTTGAAGAGACTCGAAGACGACACCCTGCAGGGAATCAATACGGAGTCCTTCAAGGAATCCGTCATGAACGCGGACAAATGCAAGAACTGCGTGAACTTGCCGACGTAATCATTGAAACATCTCAAATGAATGTGCACGACTTGCGGCACCGAGTCGTGGGCTTAATCGATCATCCGCTGTCCGCCGAATTGCGTGTCTCGGTGACGTCGTTTGGATTTAAACGGGGTATTCCGCGTGATGCGGATATGGTGTTGGATGTGAGATTTCTTCCCAATCCTCACTGGGAAAGTTCATTACAGCGGCTTACCGGACGTGATCCCGCCGTGATCGAATTTGTGTTGACACAACCCGACACGCCACCGTTTTTGCGTGCCGCAAAAGAACTCCTGGACGTCGTAGTGCCCGGCTCAATGCGCGAAGGGAAACGCTATCTAAGCATTGCCATCGGCTGCACCGGCGGCAAACATCGCTCAGTCGTCCTAACCGATGTATTAGCTGACCATCTCAGCGAAACCTTCACGCTACCCGTCGACGTAACACACAGGGATCTAGGTGCTGAATGACTACGCGCAGCGAAACTTGGCCTGCTGTGGCGATTGGCGGCGGCCACGGTACAGCGAAAACGCTCATGGCGTTGCGGTCGTTAACTGCTTGCGTTACAGCGGTTGTTACGGTTGCTGACGACGGAGGATCATCAGGACGGCTGCGCCGCGAAATGGATGTACTGCCGCCAGGTGATCTGCGCATGGCCCTCGTCGCTCTCGCAGAACGGCCCGAGTTGGCAGAACTTTTGCAGTTTCGGTTTAGTCGAGGCGAACTCAGCGGTCACAGTCTCGGCAACCTAATTATTGTTGCACTGCAAGAACTACTTGATGGAGACTTGCTAGCTGCTTTGGAGCGGGTCGGTACCGCACTTGGTTTAGCTGGACGTGTACTTCCCTGCACTACCGACGAAGTGCACCTTCGTGCCCGTACAGTTGACGGTGAAATTTCTGGCCAGACCAACGTCGCCAAAGCCGTACGGATCGAACAAGTTTGGCTTGAACCAAAGACCCCGACGCCCACACCGGCGGTGCTGGATGCGATCACGGATGCGCGCCTGATCGTGGTCGGTCCAGGTTCGCTGTACACAAGCATCCTTCCCAATCTACTCATCCCTTCGATTGCAACAGCCATTACACAAAGCACAGCAACCGTCGTGTATGTCGCCAACCTACGAGAACAACTTGGCGAAACTCAAGGAATGACTTTCGCCGCTCATCTGGATGCGGTCTTGCAGCATGCACCTGAGTTGCGCATCGATGTCTTGCTTGCTCACGCAGGGCCACCAGTCAGCGGTTCGCTGCCGGCACTTACAGTAAAGCCCTCGTTGACCCACCCACATGTCGGACAGCTGGTCGTCGCCGATCTGATTGGGCAGGACACCGACAGTCACGATCCGGCTGCGCTCGCCGAAGCTTTCAAGCGCATCCTTGCGGGTGCATGATGGCTTCAAGTTTTACTGAGATTGTCCGTCAAGAACTGGCGCATAGCGAGCTACCTGATCGCAACCTGCAACCGGACGAGATCGAAGGGATTCTACGTTTTGCGGGCGTATTAACCCGACATGGTGGCACGCCACCAACCACCAGTCTCCAGGTAATCACGACATCTGGGGCTGTGGCCAGACGAACGTTTCGTTTGGTGCACGCTCGTTTCGACTACCGATCGGAATTGTTTGTGCAAAAACCTTCAGGATTAACCCGTGCAACCCGCTATGGGGTGCGTTTTAACGAGGCATCAGCACCTATCGCACGGGCAGTCGGTCTGTTTGGCAAAGATGACCGTGTCCAGCCGCCGCAACAACTAATTAAACCAGGAGAGCGAGCAATAAGTTTTCTTCGCGGTGTCGTGTTGGCTGCCGCGACGTTCTCCGCCCCTCATCGCGAAGCACACTGCGAAATCGCCGCCTCAAACCACGAAAACGCGGTGTATGTCCAAAAACTTTTCCGTCGCCTACTTGGGTCACATGTACACATCTCTGACTCGCAACGGCTACGAATAATTATCAAATCGGGCAAAACGATAGGCGAACTATTGTCGCTGCTTGGTGCCACGAACGCATTCATGCAGTACGACGAACAGCGTCTGCGCAGACAGTTGCGCAGTGACGCGAATCGGCTCGCGAACGCCGACAATGCGAATTTGAAGCGAAGTGTTGCCGCCAGTCTCGAACAAACAACCGTTATCCGCGAACTTGTCAATCAGCAGGGCCTTGAGATGATCCCCGGCCCGTTACGGCAAACTGCACTTGTCCGGCTCGCAAACCCGCACGTGAGTTTACGTGAATTGGGGCTCCTACTCGACCCGCCTGTAGGCAAAGCCGCAGTGCATCGTCGACTCGCACAACTTGCGCAATTACGCCGTGATGCCTCAAAAGAACGGCCGATTAGTTAATCACCTGCGACACAAGTTGCTATTGTCTGAAGTGTTCGATTTTCTGCAGTAGTGCGCGAATGCCTATTTGCCGTCCCTTTTTTTAAGGAGTGAGTCATGACAGTGCGTGTCGCAATCAATGGATTTGGTCGCATTGGCCGCAACTTTTTCCGGTCAGCGCTGCAAAACGACATTGCGATCGACATCGTTGCGATCAACGACCTAACCGATCCGGCAAGTCTTGCTCTGCTGCTTCGCTATGACAGCGTGCACGGACGTTTCCCAGGTGAAGTTACTGTCGATGGCGACCAGTTGGTTGTGAACGGCAACCCAATCAAAATCTACTCTGAGCGAGACCCAGGCCAACTGCCCTGGGGTAGCCTCGATATCGACGTTGTGATTGAATCCACTGGCTTTTTCACAAAACGAGAAGCGGCCGCGAAACATCTCGATGCGGGAGCACGCAAAGTCATCATCTCTGCACCTGCGTCAGGCGAAGACAAAACAATCGTCCTTGGCGCGAACGAAGATGAATATGACCCTGCCAACCATCACGTCATTTCTATGGCGTCATGCACCACCAACTCGGTTGTGCCAATGGTGAAAGTTTTAGATGATGCGTTCGGGATCGAAAAAGGCTTGATGACCACCGTTCACGCCTACACGGGTGACCAGAATTTGCACGATGCCCCACACGGTGACCCGCGTCGAGCTAGAGCCGCAGCCCTGTCAATTGTGCCCACCAGCACTGGTGCGGCTAAAGCTGCGGCACTTGCTTTGCCACAGATGGCGGGAAAACTTGACGGCATGGCGATGCGGGTACCAATCCCCGACGGCTCGGTCACGGACCTCACCTTGCTGATGAGTCGAGATGTGACCCGTGAAGAAATCAACGAGGCAATAAAAGCCGCCGCGGATGGACCGCTACAGGGCATTCTGGAATACACCGAAGACCCGATCGTGTCGATCGATATTGTTGGCAATCCGCACTCATGCATTTTTGACGGCCTAGCGACCATGGCCATTGGCAACTTCGTCAAAGTCCTTGGCTGGTACGACAACGAGTGGGGCTATTCGACGCGTCTTGCGGAATTTGCTGCTTTTGTCGGCAATGCCAAATGACCCCTCTGCCCGAGGGTGTACGGGGTATTGACGCATTACAGGTCGATGGCAGGACTGTCTTTCTCCGTGCCGATTTAAATGTGCCGATGCGGGATGGGGTCATTACTGACGAGTTGCGTATCATCTCTTCGCTACCCACAATCAACCGTCTGTTGGCGCAAAACGCAAAGATTGTTATCGCGTCTCATCTGGGTCGTCCCAACGGAACTGTTGACCCCGCTTTGTCGTTACAACCGATTGCGACGCGTCTGGGAGAACTGTTGGATTGTGACGTTACGTTTGCTGCCGACGTTGCCGGTGACGACGCACAAACCAAAGCCGAGCAACTTAAACCTGGTTCTGTGTTACTGCTCGAAAACTTGCGCTTTGAACCGGGCGAAACGGCTAACGACCCACTATTTGCCAGCGCGCTCGCAGGGCTTGCCGATGTTTATGTGAATGATGCTTTTGGTGCATCACACCGTGCGCACGCCTCGATTGTTGGTGTGGCGAAAAAGCTGGACGGTTACGCCGGCTTGCTGCTCGAAAAAGAACTTTCGGTGTTGTACTCACTTGTTACTGAACCCGAACGCCCCTACATCGCACTTCTCGGTGGATCGAAAGTTTCAGACAAACTGGGCGTGATCGAAAACCTGTTGCGGCGAGTAGACAGCATTGCAGTAGGCGGAGCCATGGCCTCGACGTTACTTGCCGCGCAAGGTGTAACCGTCGGTATCTCTCGTATTGAAGAAGATCAAATCGACACGGTGCGTGCGCTCCTTGCGATCGCCGAAGATCTTGGTGTTGCGATTCATCTTCCAACCGATGTCGTGGTTGTGACTGAATTTGCGAAAGACGCAACCCCATCGACGGTGCCCGTGACTGCAATCCCGTCTGACGCTATGTCGCTCGATATTGGACCAGACACGTCGCGACGGTTCGCTGAACTAGTCGCGTCGGCTTCAACGGTGTTTTGGAACGGCCCTATGGGCGTCAGCGAATGGGATGCCTTTGCCGCCGGTACCCGCCAAGTTGCCGAAGCTGTGGCTCATTGCACCGGTTACACCGTTGTAGGTGGTGGCGATTCGGCGGCAGCGATTAGACGGTTGGGGTTGGACGGTAAGGTCGATCACGTCTCAACTGGCGGCGGGGCAGCGCTTGAATTGCTTGAAGGAAAAACGTTACCTGGGGTTAGCGCATTGCAGCGTTAACTACCGGCACTGCAGATCCAAAAGGATGCCAGATGAGTACTCGCACGCCGATCATCGCAGCCAACTGGAAGATGTATAAAGATCATCTCGAAGCGATCCAACTCGTTCAGCAGTTCGCTTACCACTTGAAAGAAGAAGACTACGACGGCCAGCACATTGTTATCTGTCCACCTTTTACCGCATTACGTTCCGTGCAAACCCTGATTCATGCCGACAAACTGCCGATGTTGTTGGGTGCACAAAACGTCCATACGGATGCTTCAGGAGCATTTACCGGCGAGATTTCTGCCGCCATGCTGGCACGCCTTGACACTGCTTACGTCCTCGTCGGTCACTCCGAACGTCGAATGTATAACGCAGAAACCGACGCAGTGGTGAACGCAAAGGCGCGTGCCGTACTTGCTGCAGGTATGCATGCAATCGTGTGCGTAGGGGAGATGTTGGATGATCGCCGGGCCAACAACCACATTAAAGTGGTGCTTGACCAACTGCATGCCTCAGTGGCGCAACTTTCATTCACCGACCCCGAAGCACTCGTGATCGCCTACGAGCCGGTTTGGGCCATCGGAAGTGGGGAGACAGCAACATCGCAGGATGCACAAGAAATGGCGTCTGCTATCCGTAGTGAACTTGCCCAAATATTCGACCAAGCTGCCGCCGATGCAATCCGTATTCAGTATGGCGGCAGTGTCAAACCAGGCAATATCCGCAGCATTCTTGCGCAAGACGATATCGATGGAGCCTTGGTCGGCGGTGCAAGTTTGTCGGCAGAAGATTTTGCACTGATCGTGGCGCATCGACGCTTGTAAAACTAACCGTTACTTCAGGCAAGTCCAGCGCTACGCTTGCACTACTGTCGTTAGAAATGGGGAGTAACCGTGGCGGGCCGAGACACTTTAGAAACTGTCCTTGGGCCGTTGGAGTACGCCGTGATGGATGCCGTGTGGGAGCTCGGCGAATGCACCGTCAGGGAAGTACACAACAGCCTTAAACATTCACGCAAAATCGCGTACACAACCGTGATGACAACAATGACGCGCCTAGCCGCAAAAAATTTGTTGCGCCGTGACACGTCCGACCTTGCACACCGATACACCGCTTCAGTGAGCCGTGACATCCATGCGCGCAGCACGGTCGAAGGCGTCCTGGGTTGGTTGTTTGACCAGTACCCCGAACCCGCCACCGCCTATCTGGCTGATGTCGTCACTGACATTGATGCCGAGGTGCTTGCCCAGCTGCGTGATGCTGTGGCCCGCCATCGCGAACTCGAGTAACGCCGATGGATCGCGGACTTCTCTTAGCGGTACCGCTTGACTCTGTGCTTGTTCGGGTCGCTGTTGCGGTGGCAGTTGGCGCCTTCGTTGGGCATCTTCTCTATCGTTTAAAGTTACGCAGTACACGTGCGCGTTTCGCTGCGGCGTTCATACCGGTGGTAGCTGTACTGACCGCGCTTGGATTAAGCCTCCGCTCACCTCAGCTTCCGGTATTAATGATTCCCACCACTTCCGGAGCGGTACTTCCAATTCCTGTTGAATACGGTTATCTCGATTTTGCTCCGTTAGCCGTGCCATTACTTTTTGGCGCATGGCTTACGGTCGCCGGCGTGCTGGTTGCTCGTCGCTTCGTGCGCTATGTGACGTTTTCGCGGCATCGCACGACTCTGACTACCCGTGCCGTGCCGTCGTCGCTGCATGACTTGGTGGTTAACACTGCCCAACGGTTAAACATCGTTGCTCCGCAAATCATCGTTACTGAGCATTGCCGTGGCGGTGCGTACGTGGCTGGTTTACGTCGACCCTGTTTCGTAGTTAGCGAGTCGCTGCTGGCCCAACTTGATACCGATGAGTTGCATGCGGTAGTCGCCCACGAGTTGGCTCACATTTCCCGCCACGATAATGCCACCGCTGTGATCGTCGGCATCATCAAAGACATGCTCTTTTTCATACCTGGACGTGCCTGGGCTGACACTTCGCTTCACCGTGAACGCGAACGCGCCGCAGATGAGCGTGCTGTCAACCTCACCGGTAAACCGGCAGCCCTTGCCAGCAGCATGCTAAAGGCTGCCGGGTTGCCGCGCATGTCGCTAGCACCAGGCGTTGCCGCACTTGCCCCACAGGGTGAATTCGTTGCGCGTATCGAGGCGCTGTTGACACCCCAGCCGGTGAGCCGCCTACGTCACCAACTCGAATTAGCGACTGTCGCCTTACTTTCTGGTGTAACAGTAGTCGCCTCTATTGCACTGCCGGCAATCTTGCGCACTGACGCGACCGATCGTGACGGGGTAGCCGTAATGTGGTCAAACGCCTCAACTAACGTCAAGTTGGAGCAGACTGAAGCGCGTGTTTTTGCGGTTTATCGTGAAGTAGCTACACCCGTTGCTGTGGATACTCCATTGCCGGTGAGAACTCATATTGAACGGCAACTCGACAATCGGCCATCAACAATTCGTTCGTGTACAGACATACTTTGTCCGTCTCAGGTAACCGCCGTGTCACTGGGTCTTGTTCCTCATCGTTCGAGTTTGGCATCGCAATCCACCAATGTCCTACGTGCCACACCGTTAAATGATGATCCAGGGGGCAGTGTGCGGATGTTCTGGGTGGCGGATTCGCACTAGTTCGAGCGATTGAGTTCAGGCAGCGAGTTGCTGGGATCAAACTGCTATCCTTTGGGCATTCGTTCATCATTGGAGAGATCGTGCTAGCCGCTCTACTTGTTGCTTTCCATCTGCTGCTTGCGTTGGCGCTGATTTCGTTCGTACTGCTGCACCGCGGTCAAGGTGGTGGCCTTTCTGACATGTTCGGTGGTGGTGCTGCGATGGGCTTGCAGGGTTCTGCTGTAGTAGAGAAAAACCTGAACAAAATCACCGTAGTTCTCGCTGTACTGTTTTTTTCGACCAATATTGCACTGGTCATCGTGCTGTAAATGGTCCGTTCGCTAGGCCTCGTCGCAATCATATTTACGCTCGTTGCCTGCGCTGCCGAACCGCTACCCGAAGTCCCGGTCAATGCTCCCGCGCCAGCAGGAGCAATTTTACGGGTTGCGTTAGAAAACAATCCACTCAGTATTGATCCCCGATTTGTTCGCGATGATGAAGGCGAACAGATTGTTGATGCGCTGTTCGATCCGCTCGTCCGGCTTGATGGTGGCTTTCGGATTGTTCCCGCCGCAGCGGAAAGTTGGGACATAGATGACACCGGGCTGCGCTACACCTTCACGTTACGAAAGGCCACCTTTCACGACGGGTCGCCCGTCACCGCCCAAGATTTTGTACGTGCCTTTAATGGCATCACTGATGGCACCAGTACACCACGCAGCTATCTCGAATATCTGTTGCGCGATGTAGCGGGAATCACAAACGCTCAACGTTTCGGTACACCACTAAGTGGTGTACGTGCCCTTGATCCTCAAACACTCGAAATCACATTGCGCCGACCACGCGCAGCCTTTTTAGAACTACTCACTGACCCGTCTCTTGCACCGATTCCTGCGGCCGCTGAAAACGACCCGGAGAGTTTTGCGCTCGCACCGATTGGAAATGGCCCGTTTCAAATGGTTGGAGTGTATGAGCCTGGCGCGTTCATTCGGCTTGCCCGTAATACTGACCACCATATGCCACCACAGATTGATGAAGTAATCTTCACCATTTTTGCCAACGATCCGACTCGTGAAGCACAGTGGCGGGCGTTCACGGATGGGCAAATTCACGTAGCGTATGTACCGCCACAACGGCGCAGTGAAGCTATTCGACGTTTTGGCATGGTTGCTGGCGGTGACCGGAGCCATGGAGTGGTTACCGATTTGACTTCTGCGGTGTATTTGTATGTCATCGATGTCCAAACACCGCCATTCACGGATGTTCGTGCCCGCCAGGCTTTGTCTTTAGCGATTGATCGTGAATTGTTGGCTGCGGAAGTAATGGGTGGGACGCGTGTAGCTGCAACTTCCTATCTTCCCCCGTCCCTACCTGGCGCGTTGACGTCACCGTGCTCACACTGCACCCCAGACAGTGCCCGTGCCCGCGAGCTTTTTGCCGACGCGGTCGCGGCTACCGAAGCCGATCCGGACCTTATTCTCAACTTGCTTCATCCCTTGGGGGCGGTACATACGCTCATCGCAGAGCGGTTAGCCAGCATGATCGAACAGAGTTTGCCAATAACGGTGCGTTTCCGCGCGATTGACTATTCGACCCTTGCCAACCAACAGGAACAGTTCGCATGGTCGGCGTTTCGTCTTGGGTGGCGAAGTAACGTTACTGATGCTGCTGAATACTTGGAACCACTGTTTGGAGGTAGTTTGGCTGACGGTGACAGTCTTTTGGGACAAGACGAATCTGTCTTTGATGAGCCGTTGATTCTAAATCGTGGGATCAAATCGGCTCTGATACGTCAGTTTCTGTATCAGCAACTTGAACGGGAACTACTCGAAGAGGCGATCGTGTTACCGATTTTGTGGTACCGCCATGAGCGCATCATTGCCACAGATCTTGCCGATGCGCATATTTCGCCTTTTGGACGGCTGAATCTCAGTGAAATAAGCATGCAAACATCCTCCTAACTAGGTGCAATTGGCAGTCAATGTGTGCGGGCACTACGCTGCCGCTTTGAAGTGCTTTGGCGCGAGTGGCGGAATTGGCAGACGCGCACGGTTGAGGGCCGTGTGTCCGTAAGGACATGGGGGTTCAAGTCCCCCCTCGCGCACCACGGCGAACACCCAGAATACGCCGGAATGACAACAAACGTCCCGGCACCCATGGGGCGTTCTTTGCGTTGGTGGACACGAAATGGATATCCAAGCAAACTTGTCACCGGTCTACGAGGGGCTGGCCCAGGCTTTAGTGACAGGTTTGTCTGGGAGTGATCCGGCGACTTCCAGTGACTGTTGGTGGACGAGCACTGCCCCGCTACGGCTAGCGCTATCCGCACGGCTTTCGCCTAACTAGTGGTAGCCAGTGCTTTCCGAAATCCCGAAATCCGCAGAAACTTGCGCTTCGTGACACCACCCGCGAAAGCATTACCTCTCGCATTATCCATATCACCTCAACTAGGGTCAGATCCCACACCGCAGGAGGCCTGCAGGAGAGTTTTATCATGGACGGGTTCGGACTCACCGAAGAGATTCAGTTGTTGTGCAACAGCGTGCAGCACTTCGTCGATGACGAAGTGCTGCACGTCGAGGGTGAGCTGCTGCAATTGGGCAACGCGGATCAGCTGGCGCGACTGATGCAGCAGGCGAAGGAGGCCGGCCTGTGGGCGCTCGGTCACCCGGAGGAACTCGGCGGGGGCGGATTGCCGTTCTTGGATTACGTGTATGTCAATGAGGTAATTGGACGCTCTTCGCCTGCGGTAGTGGCGCTGGGAACGCACACTCTGCAGGACGCCCTGATGCTGCAACGCTTCGGCACAGCGGAGCAGCGCGAGCGCTGGTTGACGCCGTTGGTGCAGGGGGAGATCTTCGCGAGCCTGGGCATGACCGAACCAGAGGTCGCAGGATCGGATCCCAAGCTGATGCGCAGCGTTGCTGTCCGCCAGGGTGACCACTGGGTCATCGATGCGCACAAGTGGTTCGTGTCCTGGGCGGATCGTTCCACACTCTTGACCGTGTTCGCCAAGACCGATCCCAACGCGCCACTGTCTCAGCAGTACTCCGCATTCTTGGTTCCGACGGACACCCACGGATACTCCCTTGAGCGACTGATCCCCCTGATGGGCGATGCGACCAGTTCATACGGTGAGATCCGACTCGACAAGGTCCGGGTCAGTACCGATCATCTGTTGGGCGAACGTGGTCAAGGATTCGCGATCGCCCAGATGCGGCTGCAACCCGCCAGGGTTTTCGACTGCATGCGGTGGCTCGGACAGGCAGAACGGGCCTTCGAACTGATGTGCGCGTGGGCCAACGTTCGCTACGCCCACAGTTCGCTGCTGCGGGACAAGGGCGAGATCCAGCGTTACATCGCCGAGTCCGCGGCGCAGATCCAGTCCACCCGACTCATGACCCTCGACACTGCGCGAATCATGGACGAGGGCCGCGAGGCTCGTGTGGCCACCTCAATGATCAAGTTCCACACCGCACGAATGCTCCAGGATGTCATCGACCGGGCCATCCAGGTGCACGGTGCGGCAGGACTAACGGCAGATCTGCCACTGGAACGCATGTACCGGGAGGCCCGGGCGGCCCGAATCTATGACGGACCAGATGAGGTGCACCGGATGCTTGTAGCCCGCGAGTTCCTAGACAACCTCGATGGCCACGCCCCCTGGATCCGGCCCACCCCGTAAGACACCCACACACGGTGAACCACGCGCAACGATCCCAATGACGTGCCGTCGCCTGCCAGTCGATCTTCGTCTGGAGCCATCGCTACAACCACACCCCCCCCCGACAGCACTCGACGATCGGAATAACGCGACAAGGAGTCACATTCTCAGCAGAGGTGGTGACCGCATTGTGATCCTTCGTGCGCATTCGAGGTGATCAGCAGATAGGTGGGCGGTGGCGATTCCTGAATCGCGTTGCCGTCGGTAGGCTAGTCCGTTGTCGGCGGATTAGTTGAGGTGTCGGCGAGCCCGCTGCAAGTCTGGCGGCCCGCAAACGGTGATAGGCGCAGGCCGCTGCCCATGAAGCTTCTTGCAAGGGCTTTGTTGTTTTCCCATAAGACTGCATCGCACTAAAGTATTTTGCTGTAGACATGAACCGATGGCTCTTTCCTGGATGCTGGGGAAGGGCCGCCATGCGCATCAGGCAGAGCTCCCGTATTGGAGGTGCCTGCTCACCTTGGTGGCGACCTACGGCATCGGGCGGCTGGCATACGGCTGGTTCGTGCCAAGATTTCAGGAGGACTTCTTCTCCTTGTCCCTGGAGACGCCGGGTTTCTACGCCAGCGGAGCGCAGGCTGGGTATGTGCTGGCGGCCGTCGGTCGCCACTGGAACTCTCACAGCTCGTTTCGGACCTCGAGTGCCGGTGCTGTCCGGATGTTTGTTGTTGACGGTTGGCGCGGCCTTTGTGGCGTGTGCACAAAATCCGATCATGCTGGCCTTGGGGGTGATTCCCGCCGGTACAAGTGTCGGCGGGACATGGGCCTCCATTCTCGGATGCCGTCGACAGGCACGTCTCCATGGCAGAGACCGGGCGTGCTCTGGCGGTGGTTAATGCGGGCAGTCCGATCGGTTTGGTGGTAGTCGCTGTGCTCGTGCTGGTGAGCGGGACGGACTGGCGGACTGCCTGGTTGGGGTTCGCTGCAATTGGGCTGCTCGCCGCAGCAGCGTCCTGGTGGGTGCTGGTACCAGGTGCGGTGGGTCGGGTCTTCGGACACCCACGGCCGCAGTTCCGAGGGTTTCTCAATCCTTGCTCGAACAGAATGTTGGCCGTCGCATTCGGCATGTCGATCATTTGTGGCGCCAACTTCATGTTCGCACCAGCCAGTGCAAAGAATGCTGGGTTTGCCAACTGGATCGGCCCGGCGATGTGGGTAGTCTGGGAGGTGCAGGCGCCGGGGTTGGCGTCTTTGCAGGAAGCATTCCCAACCGCTATGGGATAGGTAGGCCACTGGCGGTAATGTTGGGCCTGATCGGCGGATCCCCTGTGGGGGTGCTGCTGGTCGCGCCCGGTTCGCCCGTTGCTGCCCTGATGTCGACTGCGCTGTTCGGGGTGGGATTTACCGTCGGGTTCACCCTAATCGTGATGTGGAGCCAGAAGATCTTCCACGATTGCCCACAACCGATTTTATCCTAGCCATCGTGTGCATCGTCGCCGGATTTATCATCGGGCCGAGCATGTTCGGCCTAGTCGCCGCCAACGTTGGTAGGGTCATGGCCCTGCCGGTGACATTCATTCCCGCCTTGCTGGTCGCTCCCGTTACGTTGTCACGCAGAGGCAGTTTGGCGCCGGAAAGCAGGGGCAAAAGCCAATTGGGCATGATTGCCGGTCAACGGTCACTTGACGTAATCACTGATGGTGGCTGATCAGTCGACAGTGTGACGCCTTACGCGGTGATGTGAGGCGCTACCTACTTAATGCCAACAATTATCGCTCAGCAGGGTAGCCACCTCAATCGTGAGTCGATCATTGTTTTCAATGTCATACTGGGTTGGGCTTTCGTTGACTTGGTCGTGGCGTTGGCTATGGCAGCCAGTGGCGGTAGGCGACTTCAGTAGGTAGAGCCGAGTGCACAGGAAGTGCACGAACACGCGGGGTCGGGCGACCGAAGGCGACCACCATCGACCACCGATTGTGTCGGTTAGAGGCACCTAGGACGCAAAGTAGGGATATGCGATCTTCAACGATCATACCGTTTACGCGGTTGAGGGCCGTGTGTCCTAACGGACATGGGGGTTCAAGTCCCCCTCGCGCACTTCATAGAAACCTTCGCTCATTATCTATCAAATGTAAAACCCCCGGAGTGATAGGGGGTCAGTTTCCTCGTTGAGCCCCAGTGAGGGCAAAAATCAGCACACCACGTCGTTGCACGCCGGTCGGCGTCGCCGACCAGATGAGCGTAAGCGGTCATGGTGATTGTTGGGTTGGCGTGGCCAAGAAGTGCTGAGACCGCCGGGATGGATGCGCCCTGATCGAGAAGGATCGACGCAGCCGAATAGCGCAACCCATGGAGTGTTACCGGTGTGGCTCCGGTGTCCTTGATCGTCTGGTCCAGTCGCCGCTTGACTCGTCGTGGCTGCATCGATGTGCTGTCGGGGCGCGCAAACACAAAGCAGTCACGGTTCGATGCAGCCGAGGAGACTTTACGTTGCAGTTCGAGATGCTGTTGAAGAGCGGTGACGGTGACGGCCAGGAGTGAGAGTCACGGCCTACCTCGCAGCCAACGTGCACGTTTCGCCGACATTCGCCAACATCTGAGCTCCCCACCTACTCGACAGTGAGGGTGCCTTCCATGCCGGCGTCGAAATGCGTTCGAATGGCACAGATGATCTGATATGTCCCTGCTGGCACGTTAAAGTCCAACTCCCCGGTCTCGCCCGGTTCGACTTCTTCCTCGGTGAGAACGAAATCCGCGAGCAGTTCTTCCTCCGTATCCGGAAGGTCTGCTTCGCTGGAGATCGTCACGCCATGCTGCAGGATGACGTACTCGTGGGTGACTGCCCCGATATTCGTAAGCGAGACCGTGACGTCTTCGTTCGCCGGTGCCGTCCAGGTGTCAGGGGTGAACGCGAATTCCGAGAGCGTGGCCTCGAGTTGGGCTGAGCTGGAGCCGACGTCATCAGATTGGCACCCCGATCCCAGCAGGAGCAGTGGCGCAAGCGCGCTGGCTACCAACAAACGTGAGTAGATGTGCATTCCGTCCTCGATTTTTTTGGAAATATCTGCTCATGGTAGGTGACCGTCGCCGCTTGGGCGGTGGAAAACGAATATAGGAGCCACGTATGGCAAGATTCGTTGAGATCACCCCGCCTGCGTAAGCAGACACCCTCTGATTGTGGACAACTGCCGCGCAGTCACGTCCAAACAGGCTCGCGATACGTCGAGGGAGTGCTTACCGGGTGAACGAAGTCGGATAGCCCGTGCTCGGAGGTGATCGTAACGGCGTTGAGTGCGTGCTCTCAGCGGTTAAGGCAGTTCCTCCTACCATGGCCGGTCCGCGTAAAGCTCTCGACGGTCATGGTAAAGACACCTCTGGGCGGTCTGTTTGTGGGAGAAGTGGTGGCGTGCTCGATCGACTCGGGCAGCCT
The DNA here is from genome assembly GCA_040904765.1 of Nitriliruptoraceae bacterium. Taxonomy (GTDB): domain Bacteria; phylum Actinomycetota; class Nitriliruptoria; order Nitriliruptorales; family Nitriliruptoraceae; genus JBBDST01. The sequence continues at coordinate 110,683 of JBBDST010000008.1, read as the reverse complement.
GTCCGATACGACTATGCACGCGTACATTGTGCAGTGGCTTGTGATCTCGCTGAGCACCCGCAATTCGGACTAAAGATTTCAGTCCGAATGCTGCAACTGCTCAATGGAATTTTGTCGACCACACTCACAGTGCATCCCGACAGGATTACGTCGTAGCCGTTTAGTCGGGGGCGTGAATTGTCGTGATCTTGGCAGTGGTTATCTGGCCAATTCGGTTGGCTAAATCCATGTCGAACCAGTGAGAAAGGCCTCCAGGAAGAGTAGAAATGACAATTTCGTCGAATGGAGGTTGCGTTCCAAGCACGCTCTGGACTGCTTCGACGGGATCGGGTACGCCAAGTTCCCCTTCTGCCTGCCCACCAGCCGCACGGATCAACTCGAGTACAAGCTCGAGCCGGTCTTGTGCTCGCCATCGTGCGGCGTCACGCATCGCCCCCATTTGTTCCCGAAACGCCCGGGACTCTCCGACGAGAAAGGTTGTGTCCGCCCCTTCGAAATACCCGCCCGTCCACTCGCTCGCCTCATGTTCGGGTTTTGTTTTTGGTGCGAGGACGAAGAATTCCCGCACTCCCTGGTTGAGTTTGTCCTTAATCACCTTAATGAGGGCGTCGCTTCCCAGAGTCTGGTTTCCTACGATAAGACAGCGTGTCATGCGGAGACCTTTCGAAAAGGGCAGCAAAGCATGCAGTCCGTTCGATGTGACGTCAAGTGGGACGTGACAGGCAAGGACGCGCGTAGGCTAACGGAAGCTCGACGTTAACGATGCTGATTTGTGCCAGCGAGCTTGGATAATGGTCTAGCGACTCCAGTGCGGCTCAATTAGTGGCGCACTGTTCTCGATGCCATCACAGCACGCAGATAACAGCGGCGGCGCCGGTGCGTGACAGTTTGCGCGAACAAATCACGGCAACTGTCCTAGTTGATGTACTGAGGTTTATGGATGCGAAATAAGTCGCTCGGCGCAAATATATTTTTGTTATCGAGAGTCGCGTCGAGATATAGGTCAGTAGACCTCAGGCTCGTCGCGATCGACAGTTGTACTAGCAACGCGGCGCTGCCGCATCGTGAGCCCAAAGATTAATCCAACGACACCACCGACCATCAGGATAATGCCGACGACCTGCAGATCGATGCCTGCGATTTCAACGGTGACGGCGAACGACAAGATCGCGCCTAAGACGATGAGTGCGATGCTGCTGCCGATAGTCATAGCTGCTCCTTAGTGGGTTTGCTACTGACAAGACGCAGACTGTTTTGCAAGCTTTGTAAGCCAGATGCTTGGGATCTTCACCTTAGCAACGTGACCCCGGCGAGGCGACAAGTTTCCCCGAGGCCGTTAGCGCAGTGGTTCTTTCGACTGGGAGCGGTGTGTCGACACGCAGGGCCGTAGCGGTGGGCCCTAGGGCTGATCCACGCCATGGGTGGCGGCTGCTACGTTTCTGGCATGGCAGAACTTTTTGACGCGTACGAACTCGGCGGATTCTTCGACGAGGCATTCAACGCTGAGGGTAATCCGCGACCGTCGTATCAGTTGCTAGTTGACCGGTTGATGGCACTTAGTCCCAACGAACTGCAACGGCGTGAACGGATGCGAGATGGAATATTTCGATCCCAAGGCATTACGTTCATGCTGTATGGCGATGATGACGATGTTGAACGAACATTTCCGATGGATCTAGTCCCACGGATCATCCCAGCAGACGAATGGTCACATATTGAACGGGGCGTGACCCAACGGGTCACTGCGTTGAACCGTTTTCTTGAAGATCTTTACGTCGGTGAACAAGCGGCCTTAAACGATGGGATTGTCCCACGCTGGCTTGTCCAGACCGCAGACGGATTCCGTCGGGAGGCGTTTGGGATTCCAGTGCCGCACGCAGCCCGATGCCTCGTCTCTGGCGTTGACCTGGTCCGCGACGGTGATGGCACGTACCTTGTGCTTGAGGACAATCTGCGGAACCCTTCGGGGATCTCCTATGTGCTGGAAAACCGTGCCGCGATGACCCGGGTGCTGCCGGTTGCGTTCGCGCAGCAACGGGTTCGGCCCGTGGATCATTATGGGCTGATGCTGCTGCAGGCACTACGGTCAGTTGCGCCACCGGCAGCAGGCGAACACCCCCTGGCCGTAGTCCTCACCCCTGGGGTGTACAACTCTGCCTACTACGAGCATGCTTTTCTTGCCCGTCAGATGGGTATTGAACTGGTTGAGGGTCGTGATCTTGTCGTTGACGAGCATGTCGTTTACATGCGGACCACTCAAGGGTTACGACGTGTCGATGTGATCTACCGCCGTATCGATGACGATTTCCTCGACCCGGTCGTATTCCATCCTGACTCGGCACTTGGTGTGCCCGGGATGCTGTCCGCCGCACGTGCGGGCAATGTCACAATCGCCAACGCGGTTGGCAACGGTGTGGCTGATGATAAGGCGTTCTATGCGTTCGTTCCCGACCTGATCCGTTTCTACTTGGGTGAGGAACCGATCCTGCCAAACGTGCGGACCTACCTGTTGTGGAATGACGAAGAGCGCGCCGAGGTGTTGAGCCGGCTGTCTGAACTGGTGGTGAAACCGGTGGCAGCATCAGGTGGATACGGGATGCTCATCGGTCCCACTGCCGACGAGCAAGAACTTCGCGAGTTCCATGCTCGTATCGAAAATGACCCGCGCGGCTACATTGCCCAAGAGGTTATTGCTCTTTCACGGCACCCCACGTTGATTGACGGCAAACTCGAAGGACGGCATATTGATCTTCGGCCGTTTGCCATTGCCGGCGAAACAATTCAGGTCATTCCCGGAGGGCTGACGCGGGTTGCACTCAAACGCGGCTCACTTGTGGTCAACTCTTCGCAGGGCGGCGGTTCAAAAGACACTTGGGTCCTCGAAAACAACGATCCGACCTCCGAAACTGCCGATATGGCCATGAATCAGACGGCCGACGCTGTCAAGGAGTATTGAGATGCTGGCTCGTCTGGCGGAGAATCTGTTCTGGGCTGGCCGGTATCTAGAACGCGCCGAAGATACGACTCGTCTGGTTGACGTCACCTACCACACGCTGCTCGAAGCGCGTGAAGGCGAAGTTGAACGTTCTTGGGAGCAACTGCTTGAGATGCTTCACCTCGAAGAGGCCTATGGCGAAGCGCCAATACACCCCCACGAGGTGGTGCGATTTCTCGTCCTTGAACGGGCTCAGCCAAGCTCCATCATCGCGTCAGTAGCTTCCGCGCGAGAGAACATCCGTTCAGTGCGTGAACTAGTCAGTTCTGAACTTTGGCAGGCGGTGAACGAACTGCATCTACTGCTTCGCTCGCGTGACCACTACGAGGAGTTGGCCGATCAGCCCTTTCAACTCTTTGACGATATCCGCCGGATGTGCATGACGGTGGCCGGAGTGAGCGCTGAAACGATGCCGCGCGATGAGGGCTGGCAGTTCATGATGCTTGGACGAATGCTCGAGCGTGCCGAAATGACCTGTCGGCTTATCGATGTGCGCTACGCACAGCTGGCAGTGATTGAGACAACTTCACGAACCTCTGCACCAATCGACGCCGACGTGACAGGTGGCGCCCACCGTGAGGATCTGCATCAGTGGGTCGCACTACTGAAATCCGCGTCAGCGTTCGAAGCTTATCGCCGGCGGTATCGCTCGTCGATGGATCCCGCCGACGTCGTGGAGTTTTTGTTGTTGGAGGAAGATCTTCCTCGCAGTGTCCTCTACTCATTAACCGAGGCTATGGCGTTACTCGAGGCACTCACCGATGGCCGTGCCTCACGCGCGGCTCGACTGCTGGGCCTTGCTGCCTCATCGCTTCGCTACCGCGACATCGGCGAACTTTTTGCCGAGGGCTTGCACGATCACCTTGATGATATGCAGCGACGTGTTGGCCATGTCGCAGAAGCAGTTGCCAACGAGTTCTTCCGACACGCTCCTGTTGGGACAATGCATGCGATTGCCCAAGGCTAAAGCTCCGGAGTCAGATATGCGTCTGAATATTCATTACACGACACGGTTTGACTATGAGCAGGCAGTGTCGGAATCGCAGAACGAACTTCGTGCCTGCCCAGCTACCGACGAGCATCAACAGTTGGTGCACTATCACGTCACCACCACTCCATCCTCACGTGTCTTGTCGTACTTGGACTACTGGGGGACACGGGTTGACACGTTCGGTGTCCGCATGCCACACCACTCACTTGAGGTGAGCGGGCATGCCACTGTCGAGACCACACTGCGGGAACATCCACAGCAGTCAGTCCCGCTGTTGTCGCTCGATGACGATCAATTTCGCGACAATCATCTCGAACTGCTGCAGCACTCACCGCATGTCGTATGGGGTAAAGACATCGCCGCAGCAGCCCGTACATGTGCGATGTCGGGCGGCGATGATGTTTTGGCAGTCGTGCACGCGGTGAATGACTACGTCGCGGCGATGAGTTATCGCCGCGGGGCTACGTATGTAGGTGTCGGTGTGGATCAGATTCATGAGGCTGGAGCGGGCGTGTGCCAAGATTTCGCGCATCTGGCGATCGCGATGTACCGCGAACTGTCCATTCCGGCCCGCTACGTCTCCGGTTATCTTTTCACCGCCGATGATTCGACCGGTCAGGACGTTACCGTTGACGAAGTCGAGGTCGAGACCCACGCCTGGGTTGAGGTCGCTATCCCGACAATTGGTTGGTTCGCGCTTGACCCTACAAACAATCAGATTGTCAATGAGCGTCACGTGACCATAGGACGCGGACGTGATTACGACGATGTTGCGCCACTGCGCGGAGCGTTTAGTGGGCCACGTCATCATGAACTTGATGTGTCGGTGACGATGCGCCGGCTCGCCGTGGAAGTACAAGGGGTTGGCGTGTTCGGCGGAGGTCGCTCTGCTGGCTCAGAACCACGCTGGGTGGACGTGCAAGGAACCCAACAGCAACAGCAACAGCAACAGTAGGGGCGACTATTAACGACAGTCGACGGCGGAGCTTGGCGCCCCACCTCGCATCCCATTTTCGCTGATTATCTGAAGCGGATAATCAGCGAAGGTTTAGGGTTCTTCTGATGCATACAGTCAGCCGACATCAGAAGAGATTTTTCGAATCGGTTTTGCGAGACCCTTCGCTTCTTGGCTATTGGGTGGCACGATTGAGCAGTTTTAGATTTAGTCTAGGTTTCGTGGCTTTCTAGCCCGGCAATACGAAAAGCTTCAACGACTGCGGGGTGTCTTGGCCCAAGCACACAACCCACCTGATCGCGTAACGCGAGGCGTAAAGCGAGGCGCTGCGCGTCGCTTTCATCGGGCTTGCTTTGACGAAGCAGGTCTAGCAGTGGTGCAAGGTGACTGTCTTGATCGTCTGCGGCTTCGTAGTGCACCCAGGTTCCGCTGCGCCCACGGTCACGCACCAGACCCGATTTTCGAAGTTGGGAAAGATCACGCGAGATCTGATAGTCGGGGACACGCAAAATATCGCTCAATTCGCAGCCGCACAGGGTGTCGTTAGCTTGCAGCAGAACACGAAGGAGTCGAAGTCGCCGCGGTTCGCCTAGCACCTTCATCGCAGCCGCTACCGTGACAGTCGCATCGTCTGTGCTGTGCGTTGCGGCCATGGGTCCTCTTCCGTTTTGGGGCAGCCCAAAGTGTCGTCACCCGTATCATATTGCGCTTGCTTGCAGTTAACTGCAAGCAACAGTAGTCTTTTGATCGCCGTTTGATGCAAGTTATTTTGTTGCCATCGGAGCTGCTACAGCGATGTGAACATTGCCCACGGCAACCTCTCATCTTCAGGAGCCCAAGTGACCGATCATCACGAGCCAACAAACAGTCACCCGCCGGCAACACCCCCCACCCAAACCTCGATGCCGCAGGCGGTAGTTGGACAACTGGGCGCTCTGGACCGTTTCCTGCCGGTCTGGATCGGGCTTGCGATGGCTGCAGGGCTTGCATTGGGACGCCTCGTGCCAGCAGCAGCCGAACTACTTGAAACCTTAGAAATCGATGGCATTTCACTACCCATCGCACTGGGGTTGCTGATCATGATGTATCCGCCGTTGGCCAAAGTGCGCTACGGCGAAATGAGTTCTTTGGCAAGCGACCGACGTCTGCTTGGGCTGTCGTTAGTCCTCAACTGGATAATTGGACCTGCACTGATGTTCGTTCTGGCCTGGCTGCTGCTGCCAGACTTGCCGGCATTTCGCACCGGGTTAATCATTGTTGGTCTTGCGCGCTGCATTGCGATGGTGCTGATTTGGAATGATTTGGCGTGCGGTAATCGTGAAGCTGCAGCCTTCTTGGTCGCGATTAACTCTATGTTTCAGATTGTCGCCTACTCGCTGTTGGGATGGTTCTATCTCGTTGGACTGCCTGGATGGCTAGGTCTAGAGCAGCAGGCACTTGACGTATCGATTTGGGATATCACCAAAGCGGTGTTGGTGTTTCTTGGGATCCCTCTCGCGGCAGGTGTTGCTTCTCGGGTGATCGGTGAAGCTCGAAAAGGCCATGAGTGGTATGAGTCCAAATTTATTCCTCGCATCTCTCCCTTCGCCCTCTATGGCCTACTGTTCACTGTGGTGCTGCTGTTCACCTTGCAAGGAGAACAGATCACTTCACGTCCGTTGGATGTAGTGCGTATCGCTATTCCACTCACCATCTACTTCTTTGCGATGTTTGGGGTGTCTTTTTGGCTTGCACGCCAACTAGGAATGGATTATCCCCGCACTGCAACGATTGCGTTCACTGCTGCCGGCAACAATTTTGAACTGGCCATTGCCGTTGCAATCGGGGTGTTTGGTGCAAGCTCAGGCGAAGCACTTGCGGGCGTTGTTGGGCCGTTAATTGAAGTGCCCGTCCTTGTTGGTCTGGTTTACGTCGCTCTGTGGCTGCGGCGGCGCTTGTTCGCAGGTGAGGATTTAACGGTGCAGGCGAAACCAGACGGTCAGCGTCACGAAACAGAGTAATCGCGACTTTTTGGAATGTAGGGCAGGGTCAGCGGTGTGAAGCTTTCCGCCTGTAAATGCGGGACGGTGTCGGTGTAACGCAACCGTCCGGTGATGCACTGCGCGTTTGACTGACGTGCAATCACTGCCCACTCTTGCCATACAGCAGGTGAACAGATCACGTTAAGCATCCCTGTTTCATCTTCAAGATTCAAAAATACGACACCGTTTGCTGTCGGTGGCTGTTGGCGATGTGTAATCAGGCCAGCAACCGTGACCCGCCCCGCGTTAGTTTGGAGCAGATCATGGATCGCAACAACATCCTGACGTTGTAGGTCTGTGCGGAGAAACGCGATCGGATGCGCGCCGGTTGTTGTCCCGCTGTAAAACAGGTCGGCTGCTACTTGTTGCAAAGCAGACATGGGGGCAAGTCTTGGGGTAGCCACGTTGTCAACGATGCCTGGCAGCCGTTCAGCGGTAGCAAAGCTTGCGATACGTGACCCCCAGATGGCTTCACGGCGGGTCAACCCGAGACTGTCAAGTGCGCCGGCGGCTGCTAGTGATTGCAACGCCTCTTTGGTCGGTGCCGTTTTCGTCACCAATTCGGCCACGTTGCGATACGGTTTATGGTCGGTAATTCGTTCAGCCATAGTCATACCCACATGGCGTAAAGCAGCGAGCCCAAAGCGGACCGCAACACCGCCAGAAGCGTTTGGGCAGGCCTCCAGTGTTACCGCGCCTGCGCTGTAATTCACATCTACAGGTTTGACGAGAACACCGTGCCTGCGGGCATCCGCAACAAGCGAAGCAGGGGTGTAAAAACCCATCGGTTGATTATTCAGCAGTGCGCATAAGAACGCGGCCGGGTAATGGTGCTTTAACCAAGCACTTGCATACACCAGATGGGCAAAACTAATCGCATGCGACTCAGGGAACCCGTACCCGGCAAACGCAGCAATCTGGATATAAATCTTATCTGCAGTAGCACCGGTAATACCCCGTTCATGCATACCGTCGTAGAGCCGTTGACGTAATTGCTCCATACGTTGCGATGAACGCTTCGCCGACATCGCCTGACGCAACTGATCGGCTTGCGTTGGCGAAAAACCTGCGGCACTAATCGCCATTTGCATGAGTTGTTCTTGGAATAACGGCACACCAAGGGTGCGTTTTAGCACCGGCTCAAGGAGCGGATGCAGATAGGTCACGGCTTCTTTCCCACTACGGCGGCGTAGATATGGATGAACCGAACCGCCTTGAATTGGTCCTGGACGAATCAGGGCAACTTCGATCACCAGGTCGTAAAACGTGCGTGGTTTCATGCGCGGCAAAGTGGAGAGTTGTGCGCGTGATTCGACCTGAAACACGCCGATGGCGTCACCAATACACAGCATGTCATACACCGCAGGATCTTCCAGCGGCAGAGTCGCCAGTGTCAGATCGCGCTGATGATGGGTGCGAATCAGTGTCAACGTGTCACGCAACGCAGACAGCATCCCAAGGCCCAGCAGGTCAAACTTAACCAACCCGACGGCAGCACAGTCGTCCTTGTCCCACTGCAACACGGTGCGTCCGTCACGCCGTGCATGTTCAATCGGGCACACATCGGCTAGGGGACGGTGAGAAAGCACCATCCCGCCCGAATGGATCCCAAGATGCTGGGGGACATCAAGGAGCTCAGTAGCAATCGCTCGCACTTGCCGGGGGATTAGCGCATCAACAGCGGTTGTGTCATTGTTAGGGGCAAGCGCTTTTCGTGCACTGATTTGACTCACCCAGCGGTTCACATGCTCGTCTGTGAAACCAAAAGCTTTGGCGGTGTCACGTAACGCTGAACGGGACCGGTAGGTGATCACGGTTGCAACTTGTGCGGCATAGGTACGGCCGTAACGGGCGTAGACGTATTGGATCACTTCGTCGCGACGTTTCGCTTCGATATCAAGGTCAATGTCCGGCGGGCCGTCACGTTCAGGCGATAAAAACCGTTCAAACAGCAAATTCAACGCCACCGCATCAGCGTTGGTGATTCCAAGCACATAACACACCGCAGAAGTTGCCGCTGAGCCGCGACCTTGACAGAAAATGTTGTGCCGCCGGCAAAACAACACGATGTCGTACATGATCAGAAAATAGCCGGCATAGCCAAGTTCGGTGATGATGGACAGTTCGTACGCCAAACGTTGCCATGCCGGATTATTCGCTTGTTGCCCGTAGAACCCTGGCGCTTGACGATACACCGCTTCGCGTAGTTTATGGGTGGCTTCGGCAGCGTCTGTAAACGTGTTACGTGGCAGTTCCGGAGCAAGTAGTCGCAGATCGAATGCAAGACTGCTACCAAACGCTGCCGTGTCGGCAATAAGTTGCGGATAGCGACGAAAATGTGTGGCCTGTTCTACCCCGGAACGAAGGTGCGCTGCTGGCGAGACTGGAAATAGCGCATCAAGTGCGTCAAGAGTTGTGCCTGAACGGATAGCGGCTACAACATTTGCGAGACGATGCTGGCGCGGTTTGGCATATAACACGGCATTTGTTGCGATGCTTCGTACTCCGCACTGGTCTGCCAGCTGATACAGACGGCCATTGCGGACACTGTCGTACGGGTCGGCGTGATCAACCAGTTCAATCGCGACGTTTCTTGCACCAAAAGCAGCTATCAGTTCGTTCACCGCGTGTCGGGCATGAAACGCACTGTGGTTGAGGGCGTTACCCACTGTCGTGTTACGGCTACCGGTTACGACCACCCAGTTGTCGTTGGCATATGCGCTTAAACCGGCATACCCGTCACGGTACACCGGGCGACCTTTTTCACCGGCAAGTTGTGCATCGGTGAGTGCATGCGACAACGCCATATATCCGGCGTGGTTGCGTGCCAAAACAAGTAACTGGAGGTCGCGATTTGAATCGTTATCAGACATACCTGAAACGGTGAGTGAGGCTCCATACACGGTACGAATGCTGGCTTTGCGTGCAGCCGTTGCGAAACGCACCGCACCGTACAGTCCGTTGTAATCGGTGAGTGCCAAAGTGGAAATCTGAAGCTGTGCAGCTTCTGTGACGAGTTCTTCAGGCGAACTTACTCCACGCTGAAAAGAAAAATACGAGTGACAGTGCAGTTCGGCATACGGTGAAACAGTCACATCCGGTGGCGGTGATGGCAGCTGGCTAGTCATACAGTGCTTCGGCAAACCAGCGACTATTGCTTTGGGCTACGAGGTAAGCCAACCCGCTTTCGGTGACAAACTGAAACCGGGCTGCACGGCGCTTTTCGGTTTCCCACCAACGTTCATTGGCAAGCCAAGGGCCAGCCCAAGCAGTGATGACATCCCAGGATTGTGCAGAAAAACGCATCATGTGAGGCGCATCGAGGATGATTCCACGTCCGGTCACCACTACTGGTGTGCCATTTGCAGCATGCACCTCGATTGGGCGCGGTGATGGATAGAGGGTTGCTGGCGCGGGTGAGGGCAGCTGATTGGCAAACACCGGTAACGGACGTGCGGTGATGTGGCGTTTGCGACTCCACGGGCGGGTGTCAAACCACTGAGCCGGGTGACGTCCAGCAGCACGATAAGGCTGGGTGACTGCTCCTTGACCAAGGAGCCCGTCAATGCGGCTTACGGCAGTGTCAAGTAGCGCTGTACGGGCGTTGTCAGTGGCGTCATATAATAGTGTGGGTTGTTGGCGTGACGACACGGTCCGTTCGATGATAAAAATTATTTGGGTCACCCCGGCACTTGGGGCAGGCCCGTTTGTGCCTGCCCGCCAGCCTTCAAGCTGCCAGCGAAGTCGTTCTTGAAGTAGCGCTGCTGTGAAATATTCGCGTGCTTGCCATGACCTCTCTGAACGTTCATCGTTTTCGGTGACGATGCTAAGACCGGCCTGATAGCACGCCAGGCCGGTGTCGTGTAAAACCGCTAATCCTTTATCAAAGGTGCGGCGTGCAGCAAACGCTACTGCCGACAGGTCGGTGAGCGCGGTGGCAAACTCGATAACGAAACGGCGCTGATTGGGGATGAATACGGCCGAAGACGTTGGAGCAACTTCGGCGCTTAAGGCGTTTAACACCGGCTGAGCGATGGTGCCGAAACGATCAATCACAGTTGTTCGCGGCAAGGCAAGTAATGCCCCGCAGGTGAATACTCCTACCTCTTTGCAGTCGTAAATGAGCTGTTGTAGTTCGCCTTTTGCAGGTAAGCCGTGGTGGACCAGCGGTAACAGCGCGAGCATATCGATTGCTTGCGTGTGAAGAAAACGGCGTGTTTCTCCTGCAGCAACACTATGCAATTGGCTGTTTTTTGGACTTTTGTGTGCGGCAACGAGCGCGCCATACACCGTGTCGGCAACACCGATCAGATACGGCGTAACAGCATCGGGGTAGGACACTGGCGGTTCAATAGCTTTTAAGGCGTCGGCTAGGGCTGCGAAAAGCAAGATCCAAAATTCGCTGTCATCATTTGACTGCTGAGGCAATTGGCTGCCAGTTAACTGCAACACCCCAGGGTGCAGAATCTGCACAAACGGGGTGAGGATCGTGCAGTGTTCTGCGATAACGGCAAATTGTTCGTGTTCTCGTGCCCTGTTTATCGGATGTAACTGCAATGTAGGACAAAGCGCTAAAGCGCGCGCTACAGGCATCCCTGGGATTACTTGATAGTCGCGTGCAGCCAAAGAGCTGCTGTAGATGCGGGTCTTATCGATAATGGCCACACAGTCGGTTGGACCATATCCGGCAGCAATGATCGGCCAGTCCGGATAACGAATAACGCCAATGCGTATCATCACAGCACCTGCGTTACCTTCGCGATACCCGGCAGCACGTCTGGTTGTTTGTTGCGAACAGGTACACAACTCAGCGTATGTTCGCGACTTCGTGCCGCACGTCCATGCCCGTAGGCGCGAATATCAATCTGATGGTGTTCGAGATACCCGAAACCTTCAGTCGCGCCACCCCAGCGGTGCTGCACCGCGTCAAGCGTGATAGCAATGCCAGGCAGTGATGGGGGAGGGGTAGCTGTTGAAAGCAGCAAAACTTTGCGACGTTGTCTAGTACGGGCACTGAGTTTTTGAAGTGTTTCTCGTGTGAGTTCAGGGACGATGCCAAGAATGACGATATCGAGTGCATCAAGCAGGGCGGCTGCAACTTCTGGCAGGTGGCGTGAGGGTTCTTGGACGAGCACGATCCGAGAAAGGTCAACTCCAGTTTCTTCGCCTGCAGCAAGATTGAGCTGCGGTAATGCAACGACACCGCACCACAGTCCACTCTGGGTCGCATGTGCCACGGTAGTGAAAGTGAGTGTGCTTGAACCGCCCACCATGATGGTGTCACCGCGCCGTAAACCACCCCACGGGAAACACGGTGCCAGTTCGTTGCTAACGGCGATCACTTCAGGGGTAGTTGCCGTGGCAGGACGCACCAGCTGAGCAAGCTGCTGGTGCGTGTTACGTGGCAGAAAAAGAGAAGACATAACCGCACAGTATCGAACATACGTTCGAGTGCGTCAAGTCTGGAAATGAGCGGCTGTTTTGGCCTGCCGCAACGTGACGACAACAGGCCAAAACAAACCCATTAGTTCGCTGTGGTGTAACGCTGTTCGATCGCAGTCCAGTGCGACAAGCCCACCGTCTCAAAAAATTCGACTGGCGAAATATCGCTACCGATACCCGAAAAAGTGTCCTTCTCTGCCAGTTCGGTGTAAGACTGTGTAATCGCTGCTGTAGCTGCAAGCGTGGCGGCTCCAGGAACGATCGCAATCGCAAAACCAAGCGCACGTACGGTCGCGATAGGAATCGTTGGTGTCTTTCCGCGCGCAACGACGTTGAATAGCAGCGGAGCCGGAATTTCTTCAGCGATCCGTTCAACTTCTGCTGCCGATTCAGGAGATTCGACAAAAATGCAGTCAGCTCCCGCTTTGGCGTATGCCTTTCCGCGAGCAATAGCCGCATCAATACCCTCGACGCTGCGGGCGTCAGTACGGGCAATGACGACGAAATTCTCGTCGCGTCGTGCTGCTAACGCGGCACGCAACTTGTTGACATAATCCGCTACAGAGATCAGACGTTTATTCTCCAGATGGCCGCACTTTTTGGGAAAATCTTGATCTTCAAGATGAATACCTGCAACGCCAGCACGCTCATACAACTGCACCGTCCGAGTCACGTTTAAGGCATTGCCATAGCCGGTGTCAGCATCCGCAATAATCGGAATTGTAATCGCGTCGGTTAACTGTCCTGCCCGGGTCACCATTTCGGTTTGGGTTAGCAAACCCAAGTCGGGTAGCCCGTGTGAAGCAGCAACACCTGATCCGGTCATGTAGGCGGCACTAAAACCGCACCGTTCGGCAATTTTGGCGGAGATGCCATCGTAAATTCCCGGCGCGAGCGTGAATGTCCGTGCCTCAAGTGCGGCACGGAAAGTTGCGGCAGTTGTCATTGTGTCTCCCAGTGTTATCACGTGCAACGAAACCATGCCAGTGTGGCGCATTGGTGTCAGTCAGACACAGCAACTCCCGATGTAGCGGCAAGGTTTGTCAGTTTCTCCCATACCGGTGTGGGATACGGAATGCCATCGCGCTGCCGGTTTGCTGTTGTACGGGCCTCTGGCTGACCAGGAACCATCACTGCATCCTTGGCGCCCGGGCGTGTCTTACTGGCCTGAATACTGTGTGCCAACTCGTCGATCCGGTCAAGGAAATGTTCAAGCCCACCGAAAGCATCGATGTTGATAGCAGTAAAGAAATGACCGACGTTGGAATAGCCAGGCTGGTCGCTTGTCACGTCGGTACCAAACATCCCGCCAGACAAGACACCCGAGAGAACATCTATCATGACGGCAAGCCCAAAGCCCTTATGGTCACCGACCGGACGCAGTAAACCGCCGTTAAACAAAGCTTCATGTGGGTCATCAGTTGGCATTCCGGTGTTATCAAAAGCCCAGTCGAGCGGGATTTTTTGTCCAAGAGCTAAGGCGACACGAAGCTTGCCTGCTGCAACTTGACTCATCGCAATATCGACCACCATGGGATAGCCAAGGCGAGTCGGTGCAGCAATCGCCAACGGATTATTTCCGATGGTGCGCTCAGCGCCGCCAACTCCAGGCATTAGTGGCCAACCGTTGGTGGCGGCAATGCCCATACAGCCTGCTTCAGCCGCCATTATCGCAAACGTCGCTGCAGCACCAAAATGGCTCGAATTTTTCGCGGTTACGGTGCCAACACCTACCGTTTTGGCCTTCTCGATCGCGATTGTCATCGCGTGAGCGGCAACAACTTGACCGAAGTTATGGCCACCGTCAACCATCGCTGTGCCTGGCGTTTCGTGCATCACTGTCGGAGCATGATCGGGATGGAGATCACCTGCTTCAACCCGACCTATGTAGCCAGGTAAGCGGATCAAACCGTGAGTATCGACCCCGCGCAGATCGGCTAACACCAGCTGTTCAGCGATGGTGACAGCATCGGTCGACCCGACCCCGTGAGCACGCAACAGATCGGTTGCGATGCGCTGCGCGTGGGCAGGTTTGATATGTGTGATCTCGGTATCTGTGGCCATAAGTTTCCCATCACCAGTAACGGCATAACATTGCGGCAACAACACGCTCGCCATGAGGCGCTCCCGCTCCCGCTGTGCTTCCCTGGCAGTCTAGACCGGTTCGCTACAGTCAGCGGCGCTAAACCTAAAGTCACCCGTAAAGGATGGCAGCATGACACAAACGGCAAAAGTGCTGGGCAAGGTGTGGCGTGCCGTGTGGCCCCACTTAAGCGGCCAACGCGCACGTGAACGCAAATGGCGTCCACAAACCTATATTTTGGCGGCCCGACGCGACACCGTGTGGCATGTTGACCTACGAGATGATCCTGCCATCGCCGCCTACATCGCAAGTCTCGACGGACTGGGGGACGATGCTGGCGAACGCACCGTTGTAATCGCTCGCTCCGTGCGTCCAAGTGGCGAGCCCACATTAAAAATTTCCCGGGTCACTGGCGAATTACTGGGCTATCTCACCGCCGAGGATGAGATAACGGCAAGTGAACTCATGCGTGTCTACGAGGTTTCGCGGTTGCGGTATCACATGCTGCGCGAGCTGCGCTTTCGAGTGCAGTTGCACGGCGTCGACGGTGACCCGTTGCGTGCTGAACTGTGGATTCAAAAACCCATCAAAATAACCGACGCATACTGGGTGAAAGAGCCGCTACCTACCCGCAACAATGGTTTTTGAAACCGCAGTGCGGGCACTTCCAGCGGCTACCGACAGGGTCATACGGTTGTTCGCAGTTCTCGCACGGCTGCATAAGCCACAACCTCCAGACAGTTTGAATGACAAACACCGTAAACGAAACGGGGCTCACATCGTTACAGGTGACACACCCCTGTCAAAGTTTTTCCCACCGCGTGAAATGTCCAGTCAGGAGCAAGCGGATCAAGGGCAGCAAACGTCTTGGCAGAAAGAGGCCCTTCACGGCGCAAGGTTGCAACTATATGGCCCTTAGCAACTTTGCTGCGAGCCGTATTAGCCCGTGCCCCGGATGGAGTGACAAAGCGTACATCGATGACATCAAGCTGATCGGCACAACCATCCAAGATGCTGCGATGTTCGTTGGGGAGCAGATTCCACACCTCAACGCCAGCCAGCCGCTCGAGGAGATAGTTCCGACAAGCCGCCGCCCAAAACCGTGACAGTGAACCTATCGGAGGCAGTTTGGCGCCAAACTCCACCCGATAATTCGGTACGGGCGTGTCCAATTCGACCAATCCAAGTACTGCCGAAACGATAAAAATAGTAACTTTGGGATGATCCACTGTCCGGTCGCCTAATCCAGCGTTGGTGTAAACGACACCGCGGTAGCGTTCACGAGCCGGACGAGTAGGTGCAACGTCAAGAGCCGCCTGTTGCTGATCTGCGGCCAAAAGCCCAGCTTCACCAACGCCATACAGCCGCATTTTTGCTTCGCGGCTCAACGTCGTCGGGCTACTCAGCAGTGCATCGAGTACAACACGTCGGGGGCCAGCTAACGGATCTGTGTTCGTTAACGTCCTTGCGTACGGAACCGACGAAATTGCCGGGTCATCATCTGCTTTACCTTTAGATGGAGGCAGCAGCACGGCAATCTGGCGGGCACACACAGTGCGCTAAATCCCTGCGATGCGTACGCCGCTGTGCGCCTTGTAGCGTCGGTTGATAGCAATCAGATTTGCTGTCAACGCTTCAACTTGGTGGGCGTTGCGTAGGCGACCGGCAAACACGCCGCGGATTCCCGGAATGCATTCAGCCAGAGCTTGCACCATGTCGGTCGCGTCACGATCATCACCAAGTACTAGTACGTCAGCATCGATTGCGGTGACACTTGGGTCTTCGAGTAGTTCAGCCGACAGATGATGGAATGCCCCAACCACTACGCTGCCGGGCAGCAGCGCTGCCGCTTGCTCACAGGCCGACCCAGATTCGACTGCCAACCCGTAAGGGCCTTGCTTGTCAAAACCCAGTGGGTTGACACAGTCAACCACGATCTTGCCGTGCAAAGCGTCTTTGAGACTTATCAAAAGATCTGCGTGGCCATCCCACGGCACTGCGACAATGATTAGGTCACTGTCAGTAGCACATGCAACGTTATCTACACCGCCGATGCCATGTCCAAGGGATGCGGCGACCTCGCCAGCCCGTTCACTATTTCGACTACCAATAATCACCGAAAGGCCCGCTTGGGCGAAGCGCACGGCAAGTCCACGGCCTTGCGGGCCGGTGCCACCAAGAATCCCTACTGTGCCAAACACGCCCGCTGAATCCGCTGTCATTTTGCCGTCCTTTGTGAACAACCGTGAGCTTTAGATGCGGAGCGTACAGTGGTCAACCAGACGCCACTGCGCGTTCGTAGTTCCATCTGGCGAATCACTTGGGTATCTTCACAAGCATGAGCGAAGAACCAGCACACTTGCCGTCACGCCGATCCATCGGCGTGCTTGAACCTGACGTCAAACCGGACACGCCTGCCGACACTGGCGACCACGACCGGTTCGCACACTATGTACGGCGTAAAGAACTAGAAAAAGCGCAACGTTCTGGTACCGCGGTCACCGCACTTTGTGGCAAACGCTGGAAACCGGATGCCGATCCAAGCAAATATCCGATGTGTCCTACGTGTGCTGAGATCGCAGCTGATCGCATCGCCCGTTCGTTTGGGTCGTGATTGGCCGCCAACAACCAAACCTGCCGGTTGCGATCATTTACGATCTCGACGGTGTACTGACCGATACAGCTAAAGCGCATGCTTTGGCTTGGCGGCGATTGTGCGATGTTCATAACCTTGCCGCTTCTGACGCTCTCCTTGACACGTTACGGGGCCGTTCGCGCGCCGATTCCTTGCGTGCCATCCTTGGGCCTAGCAACGTTCCTAACGCCACCTTTCACGCGTTACTGGCGGAGAAAAACGACTACTACCTAGAAGCGATCGCATCCTTATCACCCAACGATGTGTTGCCAGGTGCACGCGAAAATGTTGTAACAGCCCGTCATGCAAATGCGTTGACCGCTGTTGGAAGCGCCTCAAAAAACGCCCGTCTTGTCCTCGATCGACTGACGTTAACACCACTGTTTGACGTGATCGTTGACGGCAATGACGTCGTGAACCCAAAACCTCATCCAGACGTATTTGAGCATGCAGCACGCCTGCTTGGTGTGCCACCTGCACGCTGTGCGGTCATTGAAGATGCAGCGTCAGGTATCGCTGCTGCCAGTGCAGCAAATATGCTCCCTGTGGGTGTTGGGCCTCACGTGGATGCTGCTGCTTGTGCAGTTACTGCACCGTCACTTAACGAACTGGATATTTGCGCCGTTATCGCCCTTTTGGAGCAGAACGTATGAGCGACCAACCTGACGCTGGTATCTGGCGGCTCATTGCCGTCACTGCCACGTTCATTCCTTTGGGTGTGTTGAGTGTCGCAGTGCTGGCAGGACAGGGCTTGTTTGTGGATGCAGCGGCGTTCACACTGCACGCGGCACTGGGGCACCTGATGACGCTCCTTGCAGTACTCATGGCGACATTCCTGTGGCTTTTACGTGCCTACCGCTATGCGCTACTCGCCACGTTGCAGGCTGTGCTGCTTGTCACCCAGACCGGTCTTGGTTATGCCGGCCGACGTGGCAGCATCGACATCGCTTCAGCACTGCACATCCCCGTCGGGGTCGCAACATTCGGTCTTGGTCTGCTGCTGGCAACGTGGCTGATGCAACACCGCCGGCAGCTCCGTCTTAGGGTTCGCGATCCGCAAGGGTGACAAAGTCAAGGGCGGCTTCAACACTTTTGATGAGTGACTGATCAAAATCGGTCCAGGTTCGCACCGCACGTATCACCGCATGGAACAGTTCGGTTGCATTGGCATACCCCAGCCGGGTTGCTAGGCCCTGTTTGTAATCTTCGTCACGAGGAACGTCGGGCCAATGCGTCACGCCCAGGCGTTCAGGTTTAACGGCCGCAAAAATATCGACAAAGTCGTGTCCGACAATCAGCACGTTCGGGTCATTAATAGTGGCTTTGAGACGCGACTCTTTGGTGCCGAGCGTGAGATGGTCTAACAACACCGCCAGCCGGCGTTTCGGTGTCGCACCAAATGCCAACACGTGACTTGCCAGATCGTCAATACCATGCAGGGGTTCCACCACGATCGCTGCAGCGCGCAGATCATCGCCCCAAACCTGCTCGATCAACGCCGCATCGTGCACACCTTCAACATAGATGCGACTTGGCCGTGCGGTTTTTGCCTGATGACTGATGCGAACCGAACCGCTTGCCGTCGTTGTCGGCTGCCGGGCTGAAACGGTTGCCACCGGCGAGGCCATCAACGTAACACGGCGTTCATTGACGATGAACGCTCCCTCGGTGCGCGGAAAATGCCGTTCCCGGCCGCGACGGTCAACCAATGTCACTTCACGTTGGGTAATGGCCGTCAAAGTGCCTGCAAAGTTGCTACTGGCCACTTCGACCATAAGGCCAATCGTTCCCTCAATTTCAGGGATGGGCCGTTTTGGCTGCGGCGCAAACGGGTGAGCATCGTCAGCGCGTGTCATCAGCTACATATGCCTGGTCGCAGGCACGGCCATTCACCGTGCGAACTAACGTGTCTCGCTGTTCTCGCAGAACCCGTACGAGAGGTTTAGGCAAGTCCGGGTCGGCTGCGATGAAGTCGTCCAGTTGTGCGATCAGTGCATCCGAGGCCGCAAAGTGCGGGAACATTCCTGCCGAAAATTCGACACTCCAATCAAGTGAACGGGTCTGCCACACGTGTTCAAGAGATGTGAAATAGGTAGCGATAAACGGTGCTAACAACGCGCCTTGAGTCAACTGATTGAAACCGGCAATGATGTGGCGTGACACCGTGTGGGAAAGATCTACGTCCGTTACAAGCCGATCCCAAGCGGCCTGTTTTTGGGCAATTTCAGGCAAACTTGCACGGGCGGTGGCTGCCTGACGTTCACCCAAATCGGTGTTGTCTGACTGTTGTTCGGTGTCAATGACGTCATTAGTGATCTCACCGGCCACTGCCAGTTGGGTGATGACATACCAGCGTAAATCCACATCGATGGTGAGGCCTTCGGGGGCCAATGAACCGTCAAGGATCCCTTTCAAGTCGCCAGCGTGTTGTGGCAGCGAACTTCCAAGTGCGGCGAACTGTTTGAACCATGCCAATTGAAAGTCGCTGCCGGGTTCAGCTTGGAGAAACGCGCTGTGGGCTGCTTTGGCAAGATCGACCTGCCAAGTGTCTCGGTATGTCGGCTCGGTGTAGCGCTCAAGTGCGCCAAGTTGACGTTGCAAGAGGCGCTGGAGCACACCGATCTTGTCTTCGGCAGTGATGTTGCGTGCCACTATCGCCAGATAGCGACGGGCCGGCAACACCCCGTCACGCACCATGTCCCACAAACTTGACCATAACAGGGCACGTGCGAGCGGTTCAGTGACATTGGCAAGGCGTTCAGTCACCGTCTGTAACGCCGTTTCATCAAGCATTGTCTTGGCATAGGTCAAGTCGTCGTCATTGGCGAGCAGCAGTTCGGCTTTCGGGGTGCCCACAAGATCGGTAACGGCTGTTTGACCACCGGCAACGTCAAGCTCCACCCGCTGGGTGCGTACCAGCGCATCATCGATCGTGTTGTACACGCCGATGGCAAGCCGGTGGCGGCGCAACACTGGCTTGTTTTCGGTCCCAAGCTCTCCCGCCCACAACGGCATCGGTGAAGTTTGCAGCACGGTTGCGGTAGTGACATGGCCATGAGCGTCGTGGTTCGTGTCGATCGCAACTGCGTTGGGTCCTGTGGTTAGGAGCCATTCGTCACGCCATGCCACCAAATCGCGGCCTGAAGCTACCTCAAGACTGCTCAGAAAGTCGTGCGAAGTCGTGTTGCCCCATGCGTGAGTGGCAAAATAGTGGCGACAGCCAGCAAAAAACGCATCTTCGCCGACCCATGCGACAAGTTGCCGCAACACTGAAGCGCCTTTGGCGTAAGTGATGCCGTCAAAGTTTTGGTGCACTGACTCGACATTTGGCATGTCATCAGCAACCGGATGGGTGGACGGCAGTTGATCTTGAAAAAGTGCCCATGCCTTTTCCGCGTCAAGGAAGGTCACCCACGCGTCAGTGAAACGCGTAAATCGGGCTTGGACATACACCGCCATGAACGTGGCAAACGATTCGTTCAACCACAGGTCATCCCACCAGCGCATCGTGACCAGATCACCAAACCACATGTGAGCCATTTCATGAATGATGGTTTCTGCCCGGCGTTCCCGTAACGCATCGGTCACTTTCGAGCGGAAGATGTAAGCCTCACTAAACGTCACGCACCCAGAATTTTCCATCGCACCGGCAGAAAACTCGGGTACGAACAGTTGGTCGTATTTTGCGGCAAATGGGTAGTTCATCTCGAACAGAGTCTCGAACGCGGCGAAACTTTGCTTGGTAACCGTAAAGATCTCTTCGGCGTCGAGATACGGCGCCAACGAACGACGCGCATACACCCCAAGTGCAATGCCAGTGCCGTCACTTCGTTTGTAGGTGTCTTCGACCTTGACATAACCGCCAGCAACTACAGCAGTGATATAGGTGCTAATACGCTCGGTCGGTGCGAACTCCCACGTGCCAGCTTGGCCATCAGGTGGGGTAACTGTTGCAGGGGCGTTTGAGACAACGACGAACTGTTCTGGCGCCTCAACGGTCAAGACAAAACTGGTTTTAAGGTCGGGCTGGTCAAAGCACGGATAGATCAGGTGGGCATCGAACGGTTCGCACTGCGAATGCAGATACACCAACTGATCTTGGGGATCAACGAAGTAATGCAGCCCGTTACCTTCATGCTGATAACGCATCGTCGCCACGACCGTCACCGTGTGGTCTCCCGGAGCAAGATTGTGCAGCAGGATCCGCGTTTGAGTCACATTGGCTGGTTCATACACCGACACACCATCTAGCAGGACGCCATGAACAGTGTCACACGTGGCGTCAAGAAACGTTGCGACAGGCATCTCTCCAAGCACACGAAACGTGACCGTGCTCGTGGCGCCGAACACACTTTCGCCGCGGTTGAGATCAAGCACAACAGTCGTTGTGTCGACGGCGATGATCGCTGCACGTGCAGCCGACTCTTCGCGTGTGAGATTTTCTCGAACGGTTCCCGCTGCACTACTCATCTGGCCGCCTCGCAATCGAAAATAGTCGTGAAATTTTCTGGCTCCTGAGCGTAGGCCATTTTTGATGCGTGCAAAGACTTCGGGTTGATAGCCTTGCCAGCCAGGGAGTGTTGACGTTTTCGAAAGGGTGGCGATGCCACAGTTCACGTCTGACGGTGAAATAGTCGTGTCGCATGACGAAAACCTTACGGACCTGTTGTGGGAGTTCGAACGCACCCATCCGCAACGTCCGGCGTTGGCCTATCGTGAAGATGACACGTTTGTCACCGTCTCCACGGCCACGTTTGTCGCCCATGTCAGGCAACTTGCCAAAGGTTTGATCGGTTTAGGTATCACCCCAGGTGACCGGGTTGCGATCCACGCCGAAACTCGCTGGGAATGGACGGTTCTGGACTTTGCGATCTGGGCTGCAGGCGGCGTTACGGTGCCCCTGTATGAGACTGCCTCGGCGCAACAGATCAACTGGATCTTGACCGACGCGTCCGTCGTTTTGGTGGTGAGCGCCAATGATGAGCTCGCAGACATTGTGGCCACGGCCGCAACTAACCTCACAACTTGCCGCTACCGGTTTACGTTAAGTCAAAACGCATTTGAGCTGATCGCTGCCAACGGAAACACGGTTGACGATACGGCCCTTGAAGAACGCGCCAAAGCCTGTACCGGAAGCGACATCGCAACGATCGTTTATACCTCGGGTACGACTGGAACGCCCAAAGGCTGCGTGATAACGCACCACAACATGATTTGGGACGCCGAACAGATCGCCGCCGCCGAACGAAGTTTTTTGTATCCCGGACGTCGCACCCTGCTGTTCTTACCACTAGCACACATTTTCGCACGCGTCATTCAAGTCACTGGCGTACGTCACGGCATCCACATGGGCTACGCGTCAAGTGTGGAAAAACTCAAAGAAGAACTGGGCCTGTTCCAACCCGATTTTCTTATCGGAGTGCCACGCGTGTTCGAAAAAGTGTTTAACAACGCTCGTATGCAAGCGGCTGCTCACCGCAAGGAACGACTCTTTGATGCGGCGGCGGCCACCGCCATCGCGTACTCGACACACTCACAAGACGGTCAAGTTCCCGTAGCCCTAAGGCTCAAACATGCCGTTTTTGACCTGCTGGTCTACAAGAAACTTCGTCGCGCTCTGGGTGGCAAAGTAACGCATGTTGTATCCGGCGGCGCTGCACTTGGAGCTCGCCTTGCACACTTTTTTACCGGCGCTGGCATCACGGTGATGGAAGGCTACGGTCTCACAGAGTCAACTGCCGCAGCCACGTTGGGCACCCCAGAAATGAATCGGATCGGAACGGTTGGTCGTGCTGTGCCCGGTGGTTCGGTGCGTCTTGCTGCCGATGGCGAATTGGAACTGGCAGGAGCCAACATTTTTACTGGTTACTACAACCAACCTGAAGAAACAGCGGCAGTCTTTACAGACGATGGATGGTTTCGAACGGGCGATATTGCACAAATCGATGAGGAAGGATTTGTGACCATCACTGGCCGCAAAAAAGAAATGATCGTCACGGCTAACGGTAAAAATGTTGCGCCAACGCCACTGGAAGACACGGTACGCGCGCACGCTTTAGTAAGCCAGTGCGTGGTCATTGGCGATGACAAGGCGTTTATCAGTGCGCTCGTGACACTTGATCCTGAAGCAACTATGACGTGGCTGAAAACCCAAAAAGACGCTGCCGATGACCAAATTCGTCTGCACGAACATCCCGCGGTCCTCGCTGAACTGCAAACAGCCATAGACCGCGCTAACGCAAGCGTTTCTCGTGCCGAATCGATTCGCACGTTTCGTGTACTTGAACGCGATTTTGTCGTCGGCGAAGAACTCAGCCAGAAAATGTCGGTGCGTCGCCACATCGTTTCTGAACGCTATGCCCAGACCATCGCATCGATCTATGCGTCTTCAAATAACAAAGAGAAGTAACTCACTCAGCCATGTCAGCAAGTGGGTTGCCTTCAGCACGTGCGGCCGCAAGCCGCAAGGAAAGTTCTTCGCGGCGCAGTTCAGTAAGACAATCACATCCGACTAGGTGGCTGGCGTAATGTTTCACGTCCATACGGTGAGTTGGGCATGCAGCCACTTCTAAACGGGAAATAGGTTCGCTGCGTATCACGCGGATTCCTCTCGCCGTCATGCGCTCGAAAAGTGACTTGCGCCACGGTGCGCCAGGCTGTGTTTACACATTAAACCGAAAATGCATCACGTCGCCGTCCTTGACAACATACTCCTTGCCTTCCACCCGCAGGCGACCGGCATCTTTTGCCGCTGCTTCCGAACCAAGTGTTTCATAGTCGCTGTAAGCGATCACCTCGGCGCGGATAAAGCCTCGCTCAAAATCGGTGTGGATTTCCCGAGCAGCTCGCGGCGCGCTCGCACCTGTTGGCACCGTCCACGCGCGAGCTTCCTTGGGTCCAGCCGTAAAAAAGGTCAATAGTCCAAGCAGGCGATAAGCCGCCGGAATGAGTCGGTCAAGTCCACTTTCGGTCACACCAATAGACAAGAGATAGTCGGTGCGATCTTCTTCAGGAAGTTCAGCAAGTTCCGCTTCGACTTGGGCTGATACCCGAACGAATTCGGCGCCGTTACTGGCTGCAAACGTTTCAACTTGTGCACTGTGATCGTTGCCCTCAGCAAGGTCAGCTTCCGCCACATTCGCCGCATAAAGCACCGGTTTTGCGGTGAGGAGCGACAGTTCGCGGCGTGAAACTTCATCTAAGTCGCCGGTGAACGTGTGTGCGGTCTTGCCCTGCTCAAGATGGGCAAAGAGCGCCGCCAATACCGTCACTTCATGTTGCAACTCTTTAGCACCTGATTTGGCACTGCGACGGGCACGTTCCTGACGCTTTTCGACCGTGTCAAGATCTTTTAAAATTAGTTCGGTGGTGATGATTTCGATGTCACGGATCGGATCGATTGAACCGGCGACGTGGATGACGTCATCATCGTCGAAACAGCGGACCACATGACAAATCGCATCTACTTCGCGAATGTGTGCCAGGAACTGATTGCCCAGCCCTTCGCCTTGAGACGCACCTGCGACCAGACCTGCAATATCCACGAATTCGATTGCGGTCGGGACCACTTTCTGTGACTTGGCAAGTTGCGCCAACGTTGCAAGCCTGTGGTCGGGAACCGGCACGACCCCGATGTTTGGGTCGATGGTGCAAAAGGGAAAGTTGGCTGCTTCGGCTCCAGCTTGAGACAGTGCGTTAAACAACGTCGACTTTCCTACGTTCGGAAGTCCGACTAATCCGACCTGCAGCGCCATTGAGCACACTTTCGTTCGCTATCACAACGGGGCCTCAAGAGCGTTTCTCTTTGGCGGGTGATGCGCGACATGTTGCGGTGAGGCTATCGTCTCGCACATGCGCCTTATTGTTGCACGATGTTCTGCAGTGTATGAAGGCCGGCTTGCGTCGACATTGACCGAGGCGGTCCGGCTTATCATGCTAAAAGCAGATGGATGCGTAGCAATCCACGCGGATTCGGGCGCGTACAAGCCGGTAAATTGGATGAACGCACCGAATGTCCTCACTGAATCGCCACGCGAACTGACCGTAACGAACCCTAAAGGCGAACAGCTCACGATCACGTTGCATGCGGTGATCGCTGACGTGTCGTATCCGCTCGACGTGGAACGCGGCCTCACCCTCGATGGTGTCGAGCGTGACCTGCAGCTGCTTCTGGCCGAACATCCAGATCATCTTGAAGACGGGTTGGCGCTGGTTCAACGCGAGTTTCGCACCGATGTTGGCCCGGTTGATTTGTTGTGTCGGGACCGTGATGGCAACGCTGTTGCAGTTGAGGTTAAACGCATTGGCGAAATTGACGGTGTCGAACAGTTGACACGTTACCTCGACCGGATGCAGCGCGACCCACTACTCACTCCGGTTCGAGGAGTGCTTGCGGCCACGATTGTAAAACCTCAGGCGCGGGTGTTGGCCGAATCCCGTGGGATCGGCTGGCGCGAGATCGATCTTGATTATCTTCGTGGCAAACAAAACAATCAGCCTCGCCTGTTCTAAAGCTGTCTAAGGGCTGCTTCAACTGCTCTACGCAAGGATGTTTCACCGTGCATGATGATCCATTCATGCGACACCAGCCGCACGTCGTTTGATTCGTCTTCCGCTGGACGAAACACGGGCATTGCATGCAATCGAAAGAGATATCGCAGATCAAGATGGACATGTCCGCGCGGACCTTCATGCACATCAACGTGCACCAGTCTTTCGGCGTTGAGGACAAGCCCGGTTTCTTCGTGAAGTTCGCGGCCAGCTGCCTGTTCAGGCGACTCGTCGCCATCAACATGCCCGCCCGGTTGTAAATAGATTCCTAAGCGTTTGTGACGATGGACTACCACTGAACAAGCGTCGGTTACAACGATCGCCGATGCCGTGACATGCGTGGGATCGCTCGTGGCGTCAAAGGGTGCATCGAGCCAAGCCAGATACCGCTTCACCACGGTGACACAGTGATACTCGCGCACGTCACTGGCCACGAAGCCGTCAAGTACTGCACGGAGTTGGCGGCTGCGCTGATCCATACGTGGCTACGTCAGGATGGATTTTTGCTGCACCGCACCATCAATCGACAACTGATACAAGATCGGCACACCTGTGGGGATTTCTAACTGCAATACTTCAGCTTCGGAGAGTCCGTCAAGCCGCATGACAATGGAACGGTTTGAATTGCCGTGCGCCACAATCAAAACATTTTTTTTCTGGGCGATATCACCTAGGATCGCCCGTTCGAAAAACGGCAGCGTCCGAGCAGCAGTGTCCGCTAACGACTCACCGTTTGGCGGGGGAGTGGAAAAAGATCGTCGCCAAATTCGCACTTGCTCATCACCGTAACGTTTCGCCGTTTCAGCCTTGTTTAACCCTTGGAGATCTCCGTAATGACGTTCATTTAATGCCTGGTCACGAATTATCGGCAACGACATGCCGGCCTCTTCGGTCAACAGTTGCAACGTCTGTTGTGCACGCGTTAATGCAGAGGTGTAGGCAACATCGAACGTGTGTCCCACAAGGCGTATGCCGGCCTGGCGAGCTTCGTCCTCGCCAACCGAGGTGAGCGGCACGTCAACCCAACCGGTAAAACGGTTTTCGTGGTTCCATAATGACTGTCCATGGCGCACAATGGCAAGAGTTGGCACGATACTTCCTTTGCGGTTGCTGCACTGCCGTTGCCAAGCAGCGTAGTGCCCAGCAACTGAGGTAGTGTTTACCTCAATGTTTTCCCTTCACTTTGTAGGAGCCTCTCGTGAGCAGCACTCTTGGGTCGAGCAACAGTTTTGGCGCACGCAGCGATTTCACTGTCAACGGCGTCTCATACGAAATTTTTCGTCTCGACGCGATCGAGAATAGTGAGCGTCTGCCCTTTAGTTTGAAGGTGTTGTTGGAGAACGTGCTGCGCAACGAAAACGGGCTCACCATCACTGCCGATGACGTCACCGCTGTGGCGAGTTGGGACGCAGCAGCAGAACCATCTCAAGAAATTCAATTCACGCCCGGACGTGTCGTATTACAAGACTTCACGGGTGTCCCTGCAATTGTAGATCTTGCGGCGATGCGTGAAGCAATGACCGAACTTGGTGGCGACCCAGCCAAAATCAACCCGCTGGTCCCCGCCGAACTAGTAATCGACCACTCGGTAATCGCTGACGTGTTTGGCGTTGCCGATGCGCTTGAGCAAAACATTGCGCTTGAGTTCGAACGTAACCACGAGCGCTACCAGTTCCTGCGTTGGGGCCAGTCAGCCTTTGACACGTTAAAGGTGGTGCCGCCAGGAACCGGCATCGTGCACCAAGTCAATATTGAACATCTTGCACGCGTCGTGTTCGACCAAGTGGGAGCAAACGGCAAGCGTCAGGCCTATCCCGACACGCTGGTCGGCACCGACTCGCACACCACCATGGTGAATGGGTTAGGAGTGCTTGGATGGGGGGTTGGCGGCATCGAGGCCGAGGCCGCCATGCTTGGCCAGCCGGTGTCAATGCTGGTGCCTCGCGTTGTTGGATTCAAACTTGAAGGCGAGTTGCCTGAAGGAACGACCGCAACCGACCTCGTGTTGACGATCACCGAGATGCTCCGTAACCACGGGGTAGTTGGCAAATTTGTTGAGTTTTATGGTCCTGGTGTCGGTGCAGTGCCGCTGGCGAATCGCGCCACCATTGGCAACATGTCGCCCGAATACGGCTCAACTGCAGCCACGTTCCCGATCGATGAAGAAACGCTGCGATACATGCGTTTCACCGGGCGCGAAGAGGCCCATGTCGCCGTTGTTGAGGCATACGCCAAAGAGCAAGGCTTGTGGCACGATCCCAACCATGAAGCCGAGTATTCAGAAACGCTGTCTTTGGATCTTTCCACCATCGTGCCATCGATTGCTGGGCCAAAGCGCCCGCAGGATCGTGTACCTCTGTCAACCGCAAAGCAGGCGTTTGCGACTGCTGTCGCCGACTACACGCAAGACGGTGGGCTGGAAAAAGCACCGGTCGCGCTCGCTGACGGCACCTCATTTGAATTAGGAAGCGGTGCTGTAGTGATCGCCTCGATCACTTCATGCACCAACACGTCTAACCCTTCCGTGATGCTGGGCGCAGCGCTCCTCGCGAAAAAAGCGGTCGAACGCGGCCTAACACGCAAACCGTGGGTCAAAACTACGCTTGCACCTGGTTCAAAAGTCGTTATGGACTACTACGACCGTGCCGGCTTGACCCCTTATCTTGACCAGCTCGGGTTCAACCTTGTCGGCTATGGCTGCACCACCTGTATCGGAAACTCCGGTCCACTCATTCCTGAAGTCAGCCAAGCCATTCAAGACAATGACCTTGCAGCTGTGTCGGTGCTATCAGGAAACCGCAACTTTGAAGGTCGCATCAACCCTGATGTGAAAATGAACTATCTCGCATCTCCTCCGCTGGTGGTTGCTTACGCACTCGCAGGAACAATGCAAATCGATTTTGCTCACGAACCAATCGGACCAGACAGTTCCGGCGACGATGTATTTTTGGCGGACATCTGGCCGAGCCCACAAGAAATCCAGACGGTGATGGACACTGCGTTACGCACCGAAATGTTCTCCGAAAGGTACGACTCGGTATTTGACGGCGATGCGATGTGGCAACAGCTGCCTACCCCAACGGGTGACACATTCGCGTGGACCGACTCCTCAACCTATATCCGTAAACCCACCTTCTTTTCGGGTATCCCGGAACACCCGACACCAGTCGTTGACATTGCTGGCGCACGGGTGCTGGCAAAGCTTGGTGATTCAGTCACGACCGACCATATTTCGCCTGCTGGGTCCATCGCCCCAACAAGTCCTGCTGGGCTGTATCTCGAAGCGCACAATGTGGCCCGCCCAGCATTTAACTCTTATGGTTCCCGGCGCGGCAACCATGAAGTAATGATCCGTGGGACGTTTGCCAACATCCGCCTCCGTAACCAGCTTGTTCCGGGGGTTGAAGGCGGCTTCACGCGCGACTTCACTCGCGCAGGTGAACAGACCACCATCTTTGATGCAGCGGAGAACTATCGTGCGGCAAATATCCCGCTGGTAATTCTGGCTGGCAAAGAATACGGCTCAGGTTCATCGCGTGACTGGGCAGCGAAAGGCACGATGTTGCTTGGCGTACGTGCCGTCATCGCTGAGTCCTATGAACGTATCCACCGATCCAACCTAATCGGGATGGGCGTTTTACCATTGGAGTATCCAGCAGGGCACACGGCAGAGACGCTGGGAATTACCGGGGATGAACTGTTCTCCATTTCGGGCATTGTCGCCATGAATAACGGCCCAGTGCCTGAAACAGTGACGGTCACCACTCAACAGCAAGATGGCATGTCAAAAACCTTTGAAGCTCGCGTCCGAATCGACACGCCAGGTGAGGCAGAGTACTACCGTCACGGTGGCATTTTGCAGTACGTTCTGCGGTCGTTGAAGGACAACTAGTGCCGTTTGGGGCTGCTCCCAAAGACCAACACGTTTCCCGCGAGCAGGCGCTTGCAGGCCGCGATGTTCCTATTGCCGTGCCGACCACTCATGCTGTGCTTGGCACGTCAATGCAGCCTCCCTGGCCTGACGGTCATGACCTGCTCACCGTCGGTATGGGCTGCTTCTGGGGGGTTGAACGCCTATTTTGGCAGGTCGCTGGAGTGCATGTCACCTTTGCCGGTTACGCCGGCGGTTATACCCCAAATCCGACCTATGAGGAAGTCTGTTCTGGCGGTACCGGACATGCCGAAATTGTTGGCGTCGTGTATGACCCGCATGAGGTTTCGGTAGAGGCATTATTGAGCGTTTTTTGGGAAAATCATGACCCAACTCAAGGAATGCGCCAAGGCAACGATGTGGGGACGCAATACCGGTCTGTGATCTTGACGTCGACACCAACTCAGCAGCGAGTGGCCGAGTCAAGCCGCTCGACCTATCAAACGGCACTTGATCAGGACGGTTTTGGTGTCATCACGACCGCAATTGAAGCGTTGACTAGCGTGTATTACGCAGAGGACTACCACCAGCAGTATCTGCATAAAAATCCGTTTGGTTACTGTAATCATGGGTTTTGCCAAGTGCCTTACCACGCTAAAGACAACATGGACGGTTAAGCATGCCTGAGTACACCGACACTCCGCTATCGACCCGCGTGTACCCGATTGATGATTTTGCGTTGGTTGAGACCGTCTATACCCCCAAAATGACCGCCGTCACCGAGACCTTGTTTGCCTTGGGTAATGGTTTTCTTGGTGTTCGTGGTGCCTTCGAAGAAAGCCGACCAAACGTTGCTCCGGGCGTGTTCGTTAACGGTTTCCATGAGACGTGGGATATTGAGCATGCCGAAGAGGCGTTTGGTTTTGCGAAAACGGGTCAGACAATTGTCAATGTGCCCGATCCGACGGTCGTAAAGCTTTACATCGACGATGAACCGCTGTACTTGCCTACCGCTCGTCTGGTGTCTTATGAACGACGGTTAGATTTTCGCGATGGTGTGCTGCGCCGAACCATGCAGTGGTCGACGCCGTCAGGCAAGCAGGTATGGATTACCACGGAACGACTAGTGTCGTTACGGCACCGTCATCTGGGAATTCTTCGCTACTCCATCACCACCGATGAAGACGCACCGATCGTGCTGTCGTCTCAACTGGTGAACCGTCAGGATGCGACACCAGCCGACGAACGCAACGTGGTGAAAGATCCGCGTAAACGCAAAAATCTGCAGGTCCGAATCTTGAACATCGAAACGGATCTGCAAGACGATCAACGGCGCGTGATCGGCTATCGGACATCGCATTCGAAAATGACGCTGGCGATGGGCATAGATCATCAACTTGAAACAGACAACGACTTTGAGTGTGAACAGTCCGGGGATGGCGATATTGCCAAAGTGGTGTACACCATCGACGCGCAAGCACATCAGCCAATCACTCTTACGAAAGTCTTCACCGCACACAGTTCCCGCTCTGTCCCACCGGTCGAACTTGCCGACCGGTGTGGCCGTTCACTTGATCGTGGATTAAAGACCGGTTTCGACACGCTGCACACGGAACAGCGTGAATATTTGGCGCATTTTTGGTCCCGCGCAGATGTCAAAATTGATACGGATGGACGTGTTCAGCAAGCAATCCGTTGGAACCTTTTTCAACTCTGCCAAGCTTCTGCCCGGGCGGAAACGGCAGGTATTCCTTCAAAGGCACTCACCGGCCAGGCGTATGACGGACATTATTTTTGGGACACCGAAATTTTTATTACCCCGTTTCTCACCTACACCCAGCCACGCATCACCCGAAACTTGCTGCGTTTTCGTCAACTGATGTTGCCACTCGCACGCAAACGTGCCCGTGAACTTTCTGAACATGGGGCATTGTTTCCTTGGCGCACCATCAACGGCGAAGAAGCCTCGTCATACTACGCAGCAGGTACCGCGCAGTATCACATCAACGCTGATATTGCCTATGCGTTACGCCGTTACGTCGATATTCGTGGGGATCGTGACTTCCTAGCCGATGTTGGAGTCGAAATCCTTTGTGAAACTGCCCGTATGTGGCGCGGTCTTGGCTTTTTCGGTCCGATCCATGGAGAGTTCCACATTCATGGCGTGACCGGACCTGATGAGTACACGACCGTCGTAAACGACAATGCCTACACCAACCTGATGGCGCGCTGCAATCTTCTATTTGCTGCCGACACCGTCGATTGGTTACGCACTGAACGTCCCCGTACCTACCAGACGCTGGCGGAGACTCTCGAGCTTGACGAAGCAGAAGTCGAAACGTGGCGTGAAGCCGCCCAAAAGATGTTTATTCCCTATGACGAACAACGGGGCATTCATCCCCAAGACGCTAATTTCTTGGATCGTGAAGTGTGGGATTTCCCCAATACCCCTAAAACGAACTACCCGCTCTTGTTGCACTATCACCCGCTGGTCATCTACCGGCATCAGGTAATCAAACAAGCCGACGTGGTACTTGCAATGGTGCTGTTGGGCGACGAATTTCCGCCCGAGCAGAAACAGCGGAATTTCGACTATTACGATCCGTTGACTACCGGAGACTCATCATTGTCGGCCTGTATGCAGTCAATCATTGCAGCTGACATTGGGTATGAGGATGATGCGCTGCGTTACTTCTACAACTCCATCTTTATGGACTTGCACGACGTGGCGGGGAACACCGCTGAAGGTGTACACATTGCTGCCGCGGGCGGATCATGGATGGCTATCGTCTACGGGTTTGCTGGCATGAAAGATGTCGGCGGCAAGTTGTCGTTCACTCCTCGACTGCCTTCAACCTGGCGTGAAGTCGCATTTTCGTTACGTTTCCACGGACGACAGATCGCTGTGCGGTTGACCCATGACGGTGAAGAATTCTCTTTACGTGAAGGCGACCCTTTGGTGATCACTGTGCGCAGCGAAGAACGTACGTTAGGCGTGTAATCGCCGCTGAGACGTGCAGAAGGAGTCAGCATGCTTGCGATCCGTCTACGCAACCCCGATCGTCACGTCACACTGCCGGGCGAACGTAATGTCCAATCGGTTCTTGACGAACTCGACATCATCGCACACACCGTCCTCGTACTAGTCGACGGCAACCTGGTCGCGAACCATCACCAACTGGGACCCAATAATGACGTTGAAATTCGACCGGTCATTTCCGGAGGAGCCAGCGACTATCCACAGTGTGTGGCATGCCGCCAGCCCGCCGTAATGGTCGAACAGCGTCACCGTGCAGCCTGGTGTGCCGATCATTTTCCTGACCACGTCATGGCACAAGTGCGCAAAGCAATCGATCATCCGCCCGGCGCTGAACCCAGTGAACGTATGTTTTCGTATGCAGATCGGATTTTGGTTGCTGTCTCTGGCGGCAAAGATTCGCTGGCGCTTTGGGACATGCTGCTCGAACTGGGATACCACGCTGAAGGGCTTTACGTTGGGCTTGGCATCGGTGGTTACTCATCACGGAGCGAAGCGGTCACCCGAGCGTTCGCCAGCTCGCGTGACGCCCAGCTACACACCGTAGATCTTAACGATACCTACGGTTTTTCAACTGGTACGGCAGCCAGCACACTTGACCGCTCACCGTGTGGCGTGTGTGGTGTCAGCAAGCGTTACGTGTTCAACGCATATGCCACCAAACATGACTTCACGGTGGTGGTAACCGGCCATAATCTTGATGACGAAGCGGCGACGCTTCTTGGCAATTTCACCCGTTGGAACGATGCACTCTTGAGTCGCCAAGCACCACTTCTGCCTGCGAACGCGCCCAACCAGACGCGTAAATGCAAACCCCTCTATCGGCTTTCTGAACGTGAAACTGCCGCATATTGTGTCATTAAAGGGATCGACTACGTCGTTGAAGAATGTCCGTTAGTCGACGGCAACACCGGCCAGCAGTATAAAGCCGCTCTCGATCTGCTTGAAGCGGCAACCCCAGGCGTGAAAGCACAGTTCCTGTTTGGATTCCTAGACCGACATCCGATTGCAAACGATGCAGTTGCCAACGTATTTACCGAGATCGGTGCATGCGGTGACTGTGGCATGCCGACAACCGGTACTGTCTGTGCGTTCTGCCGCCAACGCGCCGCATTGCGGCATTCTGTGAGTGAAAGTACACCGTGACTGTTTCGTCATTTCGCCTGCCCGGCAGCCCCGAACCACTTACCAGTGGCGAGACGGTGCTGTTAACCGACCGCAAAAAACGCCGTTACATGTTGACGCTCGCCGAAGGCGAGCAGTGGCATTCCCACGGGGGCATACTTGAACATGATGCCGTGATCGGCCAGGTTGAAGGCAGCATCATTGTCACCGCAAAAGGTGGCGAAATGCTGGCATTACGGCCCACTCAAGATGATTTTGTGATGAAAATGACTCGTGGTGCGCAAGTCGTGTACAGCAAAGATCAAGCAATGATCCTGTCGCTGGCAGATATCCGGCCGGGCTGTGTGGTCGTTGAAGCCGGAGCCGGTTCAGGTGCCCTTACCTTGGCATTGCTGCATGCGGTTGGCCCAACGGGACAAGTCATCTCCTTTGAACGCCGTGACGACCACGCGGCGGTGGCTGCAAAAAATGTCGCCCGTTTCTTTGGGGATCCGCCGTCCAACTGGACTCTGACTGTCGGTGATGCCGTTGACGGTTTCGCTCAATACGCGCCACATCGTGTGCTGTTGGACATGCTCGAACCGTGGCAGGTAGTGCCAGCAGCCGCTGAAGCACTCGCACCTGGTGGCATTATCTTGGGTTATACCCCTGGCGTGCCTCAAGTGATGCGATTCACCGACGCGCTATGGGATGATGGTCAGTTTGCGAACGTTGCTACGAGCGAAACGCTTGTACGCGGCTGGGATATTGACGGTCTTGCCGTGCGACCGGCCCACCGAATGGTCGCACATACCGCTTTTCTCACGACTGCCCGAAGGGTGCTGTCCCGCGCTGACGGTGGACCGTTACGTCGTCGTCGTAAGCTCGACACAGGCGGACGCATTGACTGGAATGCAGTTGATCGCGACCATGACTTGGACGACGCAGCGACTAACCCTGACCGTACTGCCTAGACTGCAAATACACGCGCAAAAAAGGGAGCGAGCGGTGGCCATGGCACAGCAACAGCCTGACGGTTCCACGTCGTCGCCTGTCGCACCAAACCCTGACACGACAGACGGGGCGGTTGAACGCGCAAACACTCGTATCACCCAGTTGCAAGACGCGCTAAGCACCGCCCGAAGCGAACTTGAAAGCACCACTGCCGAAAATGAAAAGATGAGTTCGGTCCTACGTGCCGCTCGCGGGCAACTGGAGATGCTGCGTGAAGAGCTAGCCCGACTTGCGGAACCACCTCATTCCTATGCCACTGTCATCGCCATCAATCTGACAGACCAATCAGTTACTGCGCTTGCTAACGGCCGCAAACTTGAGCTTGCTGTGGCCTCAAATGTCACATTGGATGCAGTGACCATCGGCCAGCAGGTGCGAGTTAACGAAGCGATGATGGTGGTGGCTGTAGCCGACTTCGAATCATTTGGTGACATTCGCAGTGTCGTTGATGTCCTCGAAGACAACCGTCTGGTAGTGGCCGACGCGCACGATGGTCAACGCATCATCGGTCGGGCAGGGGAGTTGAACAACGCGCCGGTAAAACCGGGCGATCTGGTGTTGGTAGACACCAAAAACCACCTCGCTTTTGAACTCGTTGCACGTCCGGGCGGCGAAAATCTGTTTCTGTCGGAAGTCCCCGACGTCACCTACGAGGCGATCGGCGGTCTAGCGCCACAGATCGAAATGATCAAAGATGCCGTCGAACTGCCTTACGTCTTTGCTGAATTGTATGCCGAACATCAATTGCGGGCGCCCAAAGGCGTACTGCTCTATGGGCCTCCAGGATGCGGGAAAACGTTGATTGCGAAAGCAATCGCACATTCGCTTGCTGAACGGGCTGCCGAACGTCGTGGCGATGGCACACCACGGGGGTTTTTCGTCA
Organism: Nitriliruptoraceae bacterium; assembly: GCA_040904765.1. Lineage (GTDB taxonomy): Bacteria > Actinomycetota > Nitriliruptoria > Nitriliruptorales > Nitriliruptoraceae > JBBDST01. Next base: position 75,102 of record JBBDST010000008.1, on the reverse strand, counting down.
GCGTTAAAGGCCCGGAACTTCTCAACAAATACGTCGGCGAAACCGAACGTGAAATTCGCCTACTGTTCTCACATGCCCGCGAGAAAGCCGCTGATGGCTTTCCGGTCGTCATGTTTTTCGACGAGATGGAAGCACTGTTTCGCACACGCGGTTCGGGTGTCTCCTCTGACATGGAAACCACCATCGTGCCGCAGCTGTTGGCCGAGATCGACGGAATCGAAACGCTACGCGACGTCCTTATCATTGGCGCATCAAACCGCGAGGACATGATTGACCCCGCCATTCTTCGCCCTGGCAGACTCGACATCAAAATCCGGATTGAACGGCCCGACGAGGAAGCCGCATACGACATCCTGACCCGTTATCTGACCAGCGACGTGCCAATAGCGACATCAGACTTACCGCAATTCGCAAACGATCCAGATGGGCTACGAGCAAGTCTGATAACGACCGTCGTAGAGGCGGTGTATGCCACTACCGATGACTTTGCAATCATTGATGTTGTCTTTGTCGACGGGCGTAATCAGCGACTCTACCTGCGAGATTTTGTGTCCGGCGCGATGCTTGAAAGTGTCATTTCGCGGGCAAAAAAACGTGCCGTAAAAAGAGTTATTTCTGGCGGCGAACGCGGCATTACCCGTAATGATCTGCTGGCAGCAGTCCGTGATGAGTTTCACGAAAACAAAGATCTTCCCGCGGAACGCCATCCTGACGAGTGGGCACGAACCCTCGGGCAGCGTGACGGCCGAATCGCCGAAATTCGGCGCATTCGCCCCAACGAATCCGACACCAAACCCGGTGGCACGCCGTGAGTTTCCAGACCTTCGCTGGCATTGAAACCGAGTATGGAATTGCAGTACCAGATGATCCCAGCGCAAGCCCAGTCGTGTCGTCTGCGCGAGTTGTAAACGCCTATCGAAGCGTCGATAGGCAGTGGGCTGGATTTGATTACTCTGACGAAGAGCCGTTACAAGACGCCCGCCAGCCACGTTTGGCACGTGACAGCAGCCGCTTTGCGTTGGACGACTTTGGTATCCCCAACCTGGTTCTCACCAACGGTGCGCGGGTGTATGTCGATCATGCGCATCCGGAATACTCGTCACCTGAATGCGCCAGTGCGTATGACCTGTTGCGATACGAACATGCGGGTGATGAAATCATGCGGCGAGCGGCCGTCCATGCCAGCTCACAATATCCTGGAGCGGCAATACTGCTGTATAAAAACAACATTGACGGCAAAGGTGCTGCCTATGGCACCCATGAGAACTATCTAATTCCCCGTTCGGTGCCGTTTGGCGCACTCACGCAAGTACTTATGCCTTTTTTTGTCACCCGATCGGTGTTTGTTGGTGCCGGACGCACAGGAAGCGAACATCAGCCTGATGTTGCGTTCCAACTCACCCAACGTGCCGAATTTTTTGAATGCGAAGTCGGCCTAGAAACAACCGTGCGTCGGGGCATTATGAACACCCGTGATGAACCACATGCTGACCCGTCACGCTATCGCCGACTGCATGTCATTAACGGTGATGCAAACATGTGCGAAGTAGCAGGCTTTTTGAAAGTTGGCACGATGATGCTCGTCCTAGACGCCTACATCGCCGGCTATCTCACCGACTTGCCAGTTTTGCTCGATCCGGTTCAAGCCTTTCATCACCAGTCACATGACCTCACTTTAAACTTTGCGCACATGCTGGAGTCGGGTAAAACGGCGACCGCTCTGGGAATTCAGACGATCTATCGCGACGCCTGCGCCGCATATATCGCCGCAGAACGTTCCCCCGATAGTGAAGCGTCACGCGTACTGACACTGTGGTCACGCATCCTTGACGATGCTGCGAACAACCCTCAACGACTGGTTGGACGGGTTGACTGGGCCACCAAACAAAACCTGATCACCGCGTATATGGCGCGCAACAACTGCGCTGCAACAGATGCGCGTGTGCAACTCATTGATTTGCAGTATCACGATCTGCGTCACGAACACGGCCTCTATTATCGGCTACGTCAGCATGGTCGTGTTGAACGCATCCTGACCGACGAAGCGATCGAAACGGCCATAACCACGGCACCTACAAACACGCGTGCCTATTTTCGCGGCGAGAGCATCCGACATTTTTCTCAAGCCATCATTGCCGCCGGCTGGGACGCGATGGTGTTCTCAAATGGCAACAGCGGTCATACACGTGTCACAATGCCTGATCCGCAGTTCGGTACCGCTGCACACACTGCCGACCTGTTTGCCGCCCACGACACAGTTGACGCGTTTCTTGCCGATCTGCTGTCATCGCCAGAGCGAACGGCAATATCGCTAGGCTAAAGCAATGCGAACACGAGGATGTAGTTATGGGGATCCAGGACCGTCAGTTTAAACCCGGATCATCTGGGCCTGATGATGCCGACACCGGGACGCAACCGGCCACCCAAGTTTTCGACGCCTCACTGATCAACGACGTCGATGATCTTCTCGACGAAATTGACGGCGTTCTCGAGAAAAATGCTGAAGAATTTGTACGGGGATACGTCCAAAAGGGCGGCCAGTAAATTTGTAAAGGACCAACGTGCAGATTGACACGTCAACACCTCGGATGCATCAGCGCACAGTTTTTGTTTCCGGCGGTGGTTCTGACCCATCTGGCTGGGCAAACGGGGCAGCAGCAGCGGTTCTTTATGCTGCCCATGGAGCGTCAGTGTTTGTGGTGGACCGTGATCTCGCGCGAGCTCAGGTAACCGTCGACCACATTGTCGAAAATGGTGGAGCTGCAGTCGCACACGCGGCCGATGTCACTGACGAAGACGCCGTTGAGAATGCGGTCGCTGCCTGTGTTGACACATTCGGTGCGCTTGACACCCTGCACAACAATGTCGGCATCGTCACGTTGGGTGCTATTACCGAACTTCCGCTTGCCGATTGGCAACGGGCATTGAATGTCAACATGACCGGGATGTTTTTGACATGCAAACATGCCCTGCCAGCACTTGAAGCTGCCGGCCGGTCCGCCATTGTCAATATCGGATCTGTATCAGGCATCCGCCACACCGGCGTGTCGATGATCGCCTACGCCGCATCCAAATCGGCGGTAGGACAGTTCACCCGCAGCATCGCCCTTGAATATGCAACGCGTGGCGTACGTGCCAACGCGGTGCTTCCTGGACTGATGAACACACCGTTAGTTACCAACTCCATGCAGGGCACATTTGGCACGAACGACTCTGCCAGTTTGCTTGCCGCACGCGATGCCCTTTGCCCTACAGGCAAAATGGGTACCGCCTGGGATGTTGCACAGGCAGCGTTATTTCTCGCCTCCCACGAAGCCGAATATGTCACCGGAATCGAACTTGTTGTAGACGGCGGACTTTCTGCCAAAGCAGGCTAAACACCGCCAAATCAACCGGTTTTTTTCAGCACACTGAGGACATAATGCAACATTTTTCGTCTGACTCGCCCGCTATCGCGCTTAACGTGTTGGCTTCTGGAGCGCTGAACCACACATCGTCATTCTTCGATGTACTACACACCCAAGCGCCCCATGCGTTGACTGCGTTGACGTCACCTGAACAGTTCGGAAACAGTTCGCTCGCCAAGCTGAGTGTCGAGGGCACGACTGTGTTAGCGCTTGTTTTTGACGGCGGCGTAGTCATCGCTGGCGATCGACGTGGCATTACAGGACACTTGATTGCCCGCAGCGATATGCGCAAAGTCTTTCCTGCCGACGCCTATTCAGCTGTAGCGATCTCCGGCGCAGCCGGTCCTGCGACTGACCTTGCCAAACTTTTCGCAACTGAGCTTGAACATTATGAGAAAGTGGAAGGCCACACGCTCTCACTGGACGGGCGTGCTACCAAACTGGCCGCAATGGTGCGCGCACATTTGCCGTTGACTCTGCAAGGTCTCATTGTCGTCCCGTTGTTTGCTGGATTTGACCCGCACTCATCTACTGCCCGCATTTATGAATATGACCCGGTCGGTGGGAAATATCTCGCCACCGCGTATGCGGCCAGCGGCAGTGGTTCACTGATTGCTAAGGGGACACTGAAACGGGTACATAGGGCCACCGTAAGCGAACATCAAGCAGTGATGACCGCTCTTGATGCGTTGGCCGACGCTGCCGAAGCTGACTCAGCGACCGGTGGGCCTGACCAGTTACGCAACATCTACCCACTGATTGCTGTTATTGACGAGCATGGTTACCGCGAATATGAAACTACCCAGGTGGCACCGATTGTCGCTCAAGTGTTTGTTCAACGCGAACAGTAATCGGGTTCACCTGAAGGTGAACCGCACAGAAACGGATAGAGCGTGTCAAGCAACTTTTATGTCAGCCCCGAACAGTTAATGCAAGACCGGGCCGAATATGCCCGGAAAGGAATAGCCCGTGGGCGAACCCTAGTCGCGTTGGCCTATGACGAAGGGGTCGTTTTTGTCACCGAAAATTCGTCACGGACACTGTATAAGACGTCTGAAATCTATGACCGGATCGCGTTTGCTGCAGTTGGTCGTTACAACGAATTCGAGGCATTACGTGTTGCTGGGATCCGTTTAGCCGACATTAAGGGGTTTCAATATGCGCGTGAAGATGTCAGCGGGAAGCCACTGGCAAACGCATACTCCCAGGCGCTGGGGGCAAGTTTCATTAGCGACACCAAACCGTTTGAAGTGGAGTTGGTGATAGCACAGGTCGGTGTCGCCACAAGCGAGCCGACAAGCACACGGCATGAGTTGTTTCACATCACTTACGACGGATCGCTTAATGATGCCAGTTCGTATGTGGTGATTGGCGGCGACACGGAGCCATTGCGTTCGGCCTTGGAAACCTCTTATTCGCCCGAAATGGACCGCCAAGCTGCCGTCAGGCTGGCAGTCACGCTCCTTCGCAACAATTCGCAGCGGCCTTTGGCGGCTGATGATCTTGAAATTTCCGGACTTGATGCCACGCTTCCAAGACGCCGCTTTTTTCGTCTCACCCCATCACAGATATCCCCACTGATCGGCTAACTTCCCTATGCGCCAGCGAATCTTTGGGTTAGAAAACGAATACGGCGTCACGTTCACTGACGACGGTAAGCGCAAACTCAGCCCTGATGACATCGCTCGTGCGTTATTTCGCAACATCATCGACTGGGGTCGTTCATCGAACCTATTTTTGCCTAACGGAGCCCGGTTTTACCTGGACGTTGGGGCACATCCTGAGTATGCAACACCAGAATGCTTAAGCGCTTACGATGCCACCGTTTATGACCGGGCAGGGGAGCGGCTGCTCGAATCATTGACGCTTGATACAGCCAAACAATTCACGGCTGATGGTGTACATGGGACGTTAAAAATCTTCAAAAACAACACCGATTTTGCCGGGAATTCCTATGGGGCACACGAAAATTATCTGATTGAACGCACCGAACCCTTCCGGGCGTTTGTTGATGATTTGCTGCCTTTTTTGGTAAGTCGCCTGCTGTTTGCGGGCGCCGGCAAAATTACCCAGACCGTCGATGGAACCATCTTTTCATTGACCCAACGGGCTGAACATATGTGGGAGTCGGTGTCGTCGGCGTCAACCCGTAGCCGACCCATGATCAATTCGCGCGATGAACCCCACGCTGACGCGCAAAAGTACCGCAGGCTGCATGTGATTCTTGGTGACTCGAATATGTCCGAGTTTGCCACCTGGTTAAAAATGGCAACCTGCGATTTGGTGTTGCGTACGTTAGAAGAAGGCGGATTGACCGACAGATACGTGCTGGCTGAACCGGCGCAGGCAATGCGAACCATCAGTTTCTCGCCCTATCAGAAGGCCACAGTCGCGTTACATGACGGATCTCAGATCACACCGCTTGAACTGCAGTGGGCTTACTTTGAACGAGTCGATAGTCATTTGCGAGAACATGACGGATATGGCCTAGATGAAACCCGCACGATGGCCGCTTGGCGTTTTGTGTTGGAAGGCTTGGAAACAGACCATCGCACGCTAGCGTCCCATTTGGATTGGGTTGCAAAACAGCAGTTGGTAACCGCATATCAGCACCGACACGACCTTGCGCTTGATGATCCGCGGCTGTTGCTGATCGACTTGAACTATCACGACATTAGCCAGACGACGGGTCTGTACTACCTGTTGCGCCGGCGTGAACAGGCAACCCATCTGTTAACCGACACAGATATTGATGCCGCACGTGACCAAGCGCCGGCAACACGCGCGCGTCTCCGTGGCCGGTTTGTGGCCGCCGCAACAGCGGCTAATGCCGACTACACAGTCGATTGGGTGCACCTAAAGATCAACACAGAACCACCACAAACAGTCGTATGCCTCGACCCGTTTGTGACTGAGGATGTGCGGGTCGACCGGCTGATACGTCAACTTTCCATCCATTCCTAACATCAGTTCTATGCTGCGTTTACGTGCATCGCAAGGAGGCTGATTGCACTGTGAGTCAAAAGACGGAACGTTTGGTAAATGTAACGATCGCGCTGCTCGAAACCAGGCGGCCATTAAGTTTCACACAACTTCAGCAAAAGACGGGGTATTACACCGGCCAAGACCATGATGCTGCACGGCGAATGTTTGAACGCGACAAGGACGATTTGCGCAGTATGGGTGTGCCAATCACCACCGAACCAATCCCGTACAGCGACGACTTTGGTTACATCATTAGCCGCAAAGAATATGAGTTACCCGATCCTGCGTTTACGCGCGAAGAGATCACCGCGCTCGCACTTGCTCAAGAACATGCCACAAGTTCAGATGTCGGGCTGACATTTGCCAAAATTGCTGCTCGCGCGCCTGATCCAGACTTCGTCACTTCGACCCATTCTGTGGGTCTGCGGATTACACATTCGTTATATCCACCTGAAGTTCTGGCAGCCGCAGTGGTAGACCGAGTGACGGTGACGTTCACCTACCAGACACCCCATGCTGAACCATCCGTACGGTCCGTGGATCCATACGCGTTGGCCCGCCGCCGTAGCCGGTGGTATCTCATTGGGTTCGACCATGGACGAGACGCCATCCGAGCGTTTCGTGTTGATCGCATCATCGGGACGATCAACACCGATTCTGAACGTGGAGCATTTGTTCCGCCAGACGAACTTGACTTAGCCAACGAAATACGGCCACCGGCAGATGAGTTCGTCACACTCACTGGGGTTGTAAGTGAGCCGTTCGCGACCCGAATTGTCAGCCGTGGCGGAACGATAGATCCCATCACACCTGATTCCATCCAAACAGGGTGGTTGTCGTTCACACTTCTTGATGTTGATCTTCTACGTGATCTGCCGTGGCTTTTGGAATGTGGGGATCAGCTGCGCGTAACCAGTCCACAGCATGTGGTGGACACCATCTGCGAGACGCTGACGCAACTGCTGAATGACCATCGAGACAGCGCATGAGCGCCGCTGACGATGTCCAACGCATGCTTGTGCTCGTCCCGTGGCTGCTGGAACGCCCCGGTGCGCACGTGAACGAGATTGCTGAAGCGTTTCACAGTACGCCAGAGCAAATCCGCAAAGATTTAGCGTTGCTCGACTTTTGCGGACTTCCAGGTTTACGTGGCGGTGATCTTTTTGATGTGACAATTATCAATGATCGTGCCACGATCGATCTTGCTGATGAGCTACGCCGGCCACTCAAACCCACTCCGAGCGAAGCAGTACGAATGGTGCTGCTCATCGATGCAGTACGAGTTGCCTTAAATGACACCGTGCCCGCGTTAGCGTCCGCTTCACTCAAACTGCGAGCCATGTTGGCGTTGCCACCCGAACGTTTCGGGGTTGTTGCTGACGATACGTTTGACCATCCATTGACGGTTTTACGTGATGCGATTAGTGCTCAGCAGCAAGTGTCATTCACCTATCTTGGACGCAACGATGAGGTACCCAAACAGCGTCACGTCGATCCAGTGTGCATACATGTGATGGATGGCAACTGGTATCTCGAAGCCTTCGACCATGACCGCAACGAAGGTCGCCTTTTTCACACTGACCGCATCACGGACGTATCAGTTCTTCATGCTCGTGCGACCGATCACGATCTTGCGTCACTTATTCCGGCATATCAGCCACAGGCTGACGATGCGCAGGTGGAACTGACAATCACCAAACCGGGTCAATGGATTCTTGACCATCTTGTTCTGGCGGAGCAAACAACAACTGCCGATGGAAATATTACTGCTCGACTTGCCACCGACGCGCTTCCCTACATCGCACGTCTGGTATTGATGGCACGCGGTAAGGTGAGGGTGACAGCTCCGCCGAAGTTGCGTGACATGATTGCCACACTGGCAGCCAATGCGCTCGCAGGCTATAACCCACTAACCGATTCAAAGGCTGACGTATGATCGCCGAGATTCTGGCCGCAATTGGGGTTGTCACGATCCTTGTCGTGTTGCTGCTGTTGGCGGTTATGAACGAACGGTTGACACGCAGCATTGGCGTGTTACGCCACCTACGCACCCGTTACACCTTGCCTGTCGCGGAATTTACCTCCCAGTGGGAACGCATTATCGCCTGGAGCGATGAGCGTGAAAATACTGCACCATCATCGCCTGACCGGCAAATTCTTGACAATCACGGCTACACTGCCGCAAACGATCTGTAGGACACTCATGACGCTTCCTGGTGGCCCCGAACTAATCATCATTTTGTTTATCGTCCTGTTGTTTTTTGGCGCCAAAAAACTTCCCGGTCTTGCCGGTTCTCTTGGAACCTCAATGAAGGAGTTTCGAAAAGCCACGCAGGCGATCAATGACGACGACGCTGACCGCGACAACAACAACGACACCGACGATTCGCCATCTCCGCGCGAGCCATGACCGCCAGTGACGACGCCGCGTCTATACGTGGCGTCATGCCGTTAATTGAGCATCTTCGTGAACTGCGACGGCGGGCAACCATCGCTGTTTTCGCGCTCGTCATCGGCACGGTTATCGGCTATCTCGCGTTTCCGACACTGTTGGTGTATCTCATCGCCCCATACTGCGATTTGCCATCTACGTTAGGAGCCAGTTCAGAATGTGGCCTGATCGCCCTCCGGCCGCTTGAACCGTTCAGCGTCCGCATTCGTACTGCTTTAGTGGTTGGCCTGTTTGTTTCAGGTCCGGTGCTTTTCATGCAATTATGGCGTTTCATTACTCCCGGATTATCTCGACATGAGCGGCGTTTTGTTTTGCCGTTTGTATTAGTAAGCCAGTTTTTGTTTGCTTGCGGTATCGGCTTTGCGTATCTCGTCATTCCACGGGCGCTGGCAATTCTGCTGGCGCTGGGTGGCCCGCTCGTCACCCCGATGCTGTCAGCAACCGAATATTTGACGTTCTTTTTGGCAATGAGTCTTGCTTTTGGGGCTGTGTTTGAGATTCCTTTGGTACTCATCTCTCTGACGGTTGTCGGCGTGTTAAGTGCACCCCAGTTACGCGCAGCACGTCCGTACGCGATGATTTGCATGACGATTGCGGCTGCGATCATTACGCCGACAACGGATGCGGTTACCCTTTTGTTTGTGGCCGGACCGATGTGGTTTTTTTACGAATTTTCCATCGTCATCGCGCTTCTGATCGGCCGAAGACAGAAGCGCAGTACCCCGTAAGGGACATGAGCAATCTTGGCCACAGGCAGCGTCGACACAACTGGTGACCGTATGGACTTGACCTCAACAAGCAATCCTGCGCGTCCGTTACGGCCCATCGAACAAGCTCGTGTTGACGCGTTCGCCAAGTATTACCCGTTTGCACTCGACACGTTCCAAAGCGATGCGTTAGCGGCGTTGGCGCGCGGTGAGAGTGTTCTGGTTGCTGCGCCCACCGGCGCAGGCAAAACCGTCGTTGGCGAGTTTGCGTGTTTTGATGCGCTCAGAAGTGACGCGAAAGCGTTCTACACCACACCGATCAAAGCGCTATCTAACCAGAAGTATCGGGATCTTGTTACTCGTTACGGTGAAGCTCAAGTGGGGCTTTTAACGGGCGACCGTGCGATCAACTCTGAGGCTCCACTGGTGGTGATGACCACCGAAGTGCTCCGCAACATGATTTATGAATCGTCAGCGACGTTAAAAAATCTGCGTTACGTCGTACTCGATGAGGTGCACTATCTGGCCGATCGTGAACGTGGCGCGGTCTGGGAAGAAGTCATTATCCAGCTAGCTGCCTCAGTGCAACTCGTCGCACTGTCGGCAACCGTCAGCAACACTGAAGTGTTTGGAGCCTGGCTTGACACGGTACGTGACGGGTGCGCTCTCGTATTGGAAGAACACCGGCCGGTGCCGCTGCGCCACCACTACTTTGTAAACGACACGATCTATGACACGTTCACTACTGGGCGCAAACAAGGTGCCACCAAAGAACAACGTGAACGGGCTTCTCAAGCGCTTGGAGGAATCCCCAATCCGGAAGTGTTGATGCTGGAACGAAACGGCCGCCAACGCAACCGTGTAACCGCTAAGGGGCGACGTCTGGCCCCCCAGACACGACTGCACTGGCCTCGACGGCCTGAAGTCATTCGCGAACTGGCTAAACGCCACTGGTTGCCTGCCATCGTGTTCGTGTTCTCTCGTAAAGGCTGTGACGACGCAGTAAGCGAGTTGCAGCGTGCACGAGTACGCCTAACAAACGAAACCGAACGAGCCGAAATCGCTGTCCTTGTCGACACACTGTTAGGTGACTTGCCGGATGCCGATCTGTCCGTGCTGAACTTTGCTGCCTTCAAGGAAGGTCTGTTGAACGGGATCGCCCCGCACCATGCCGGCATGATTCCGGCCTTCAAAGAGTGTGTTGAAGAACTCTTTCAACGTGGCTTGCTGAAACTGGTTGTCGCCACCGAGACTTTGGCACTTGGCATCAACATGCCCGCCCGGACGGTCGTCATCGAACGTTTAGAAAAATGGAACGGCGACTCACACGTTCTGTTAACCCCAGGGCAGTACACGCAACTGACTGGTCGCGCCGGACGGCGAGGCATTGACACTATCGGTAATGCCGTTGTGTTGTTTCAGCGTGACCTTGACTTTCGTACCGTCGCGTCGCTGGTCGGAACGCGGACATATCCGTTAAAAAGTTCTTTTGCGCCGTCGTACAACATGGCAGTGAATCTGTTGCGAAACCATTCCCTCGCCAACGCCAAACACTTGCTAAACGCCTCATTCGCCCAATTTGAAAACCAGCTCACCATCGGTGATCGCAGTGACACCATCACCGAAATGGAAGATGCCCGCGCGGGCTACCTCAAACACACTGTCTGTGATGCCGGTGACTGGGCTGACTATTGGGCGCTCCGTAAGACCATTTCAGCAGTTGAGAAAGCGGAACAGCGGCGTCTCAACGAGCAAACCCAAAAGCATGTTTATCAGGCCATCATGGCACTGCAGCCAGGCGAAGTGCTGCACTTGCCTTGGCTTGGACGACGAGGACTGGTCGCAGTAACCGGGGTGCATGTCACCAAAAAGGGCACACCGCTTGCGCAGGTGATTGTCGATGACCGTTCGTTGTCACGTCTTGGGCCGCGCGAGTTGGCTACCACAACGCACCCGTTAACGACCGTTGCGTTGCCAACCAGCGGCAACCCGCGACACATCGAGTACCGACGTTTTGTTGCCGATCAACTTCGTGGTATCACACCACCTGAGGAATCAGATGTACCTAAAGCAGTAGCGGATGATGCTGCGGCCGCGTTTGACCGTGAAATTGGGGTCTTGCGGGCGAAGCACCGTGAACATGCCTGCCACAGTTGTCCCGAACGGGTCACCCATGAGACATGGCAGTACCGCATCGATCAGTTGGATGAGTCGTTACACAAAGAACGCGCAATTGTGGACGCCGCGACCGGATCGTTAGTGAAAGAATTCACTCGCATTCTGAACGTGTTAACAGAACTTGGGTATGTCAACGACGATATGACCCCAACATATGACGGTATGCGCCTGGCTCGTGTGTATGCCGAATTTGACTTGCTCATTGCGGAAGCCTTGCGACGGGGCGTGTTTGATGCGCTTGACTACACCGAACTGGCCGCATTGTTTTCCTATTTTGTGTATGAGCCACGCGGGGGAGAGGTGACTGAATCGCCTGATATTCCTACCGTTGAACTCGCTGAAGCGTTAGAAACCATCGACGACTTAGCGACTGAACTGGCCCGCCTCGAACGACGTGCCGGGTTAGTGGAAGCTTCACGTGATCGCGATGCCGGTTTTGTGGCGGCGACGTTCCGTTGGGTTGGAGGCGCCGATTTAGCTGATGTTTTGGAAGATGTCGACATCACTGGTGGCGATTTTGTTCGTGCAATGAAAAATATTGCAGATCTTCTTGGCCAGGTACGTAGTGTCGCCACAGGCGATTTGTCCCGTACCGCCGAGGCTGCCCTTAACGCGTTACGTCGCGGCATTGTGGAGGCATGATGGAACATCCCTATGGGCAACCGTTAGTGGTTGTGAACGCTCGTGCCGGCCGTCACACGCTGGCCATCGCAGACGAACTTGATCGTCTACTAATCAGCCGTGGCATTAACGCAAACATTCATCCAGCAACGTCATCCCAAGATGTCATCGAAACTTGTACGAAAGCCGTTACAGACCGGCAGGGTTATGTCATTGTTGTGGGTGGGGACGGCACAGTGCGCGATGCTGTCAGCGGGTTTTTTCTTTCCGGTGAAGAAATGCAGGCGGATGATTTGCCGGTGCTTGGCATCGTCGGTTCAGGCACAGGGTCTGATTTCACGCGCACGTTTGGACTTGACCGTCCCGTTTCGACCCTCATCGACCATCTGGTTTCGGCTGCGGTCACAACGGTCGATGTTGGGGTCATCGCGTGCCAGACAGCAAACGGCACGCCGGTACAACGCCATTTCTTAAACGTTGCCCAGATCGGATTTGGTGCCACGGTTGTTGCTACTGCGAACCGTCTGCCAAAACGTCTTGGCCGGCAGCGCTACCGCACTGCGATTCCGTTTGCCATCGCACAGTTTCGGCATCAACCGATGCGTGTATCGCTCGACCACACCGAAATCACCGAAGACTTGTTGAATGTGGTGATCGCCAATGGCCAGTTTTATGGTGCCGGGCTGCACGTTGCCCCTCAGGCGATGCCACATGATGGTGTGTTTGATGTCCAGTGTTGGACTGTGTCGCCACGCGACTTACCCGTGGCCTATCAACAGCTTGCACGCGGCGACCATCTTGGTCGTGACGATGTCCGGCAGTGGCGCAGTAGTCAGGTGCATGTGCATGGGCCGAGAGCAATCCCTGTCGAAGCTGATGGTGATGTGATTGGCGTCACCCCGGCGGCAGTGACTATTCGACCCCACGGTCTTCGTATAAAAATTTGAGGATTTCATGACTGATTTTTCGACCCGGTTACGTAATGCCCAACACGCTCTTGCAGCCCACAAGCACGATGCGGTAATTGTCGGTCCGAGCAGTGACCTCAATTATCTGCTGGGCTACGACGCGTTGCCACTAGAACGCCTCACGTTACTGATCGTTCCGATGGTGGGTGAAGTTAACCTTATTGTCCCTGAACTAGAACGGGAACGAGCTCAGGCGTTTGGTTGCGACCGGTACGCCAGCGTCGTTACCTACACTGAAACGGATAACCCGATCGTTCTGGCAGCTTCGCTCCTCAACGAGGCCAACACCATCGCCGTTCAACAGCACCTTTTCAGTGGTTTTACGCTCGCTTTGCAACAACAGTTGCCGTCTTGCCAGTTTGTTACTGCAACCCCTGTCTTGGCCCCTTTGCGCCTGACTAAAACTTCAGGCGAAATTGAACTGCTGCGGGCTGCGGCGAAGGCTATTGATTCAGTGCATGCCAAGGTGGCTGACTGGCTTCGGCCAGGTTTAACTGAGGCGGTGGTGGGCCGACATATCTCCGAGGCGATTCTTGACACCCACGACCGGGTCAATTTTGTGATTGTCGCCTCTGGTGCCAATGGTGCCTCACCCCACCATGAGTTGAGTGACAGGGTGCTCGTTGAAGGGGACACGGTCGTAGTTGACATTGGTGGTACGCGTGATGGTTACTGCTCGGATGAAACCCGCAACTACGTGATTGGTACGCCACCTAACGATTATCGTGAAGTACATGACACGGTGTTGCGGGCGCATGCGGCTGCAGTAGCTACAGTCAGGCCCGGTGTGAGTACACACAGTGTCGATGCGGCAGCACGTCAAGTCATTATTGATGCCGGTTACGGCCGGTATTTCATTCACCGTACGGGTCATGGCATCGGTCTTGATGCGCATGAAGAACCGTGGATTGTGGCTGGCAATGACACACTACTCACTGCAGGCATGGCGTTCTCTATCGAACCTGGGATTTATCTGCCTGGCCGGTTTGGCGTACGTATCGAAGACATCGTTGCGGTGACCGATACAGGCGTAGACGTGTTGAATGAGGCGCCACGCACACTTATATCGGTTAGCTGACTTGACAGAAAAGTAGGTTGTATGCACACGATGGGGCCGGATGCACTGCATTTGCTGGAGCTCGTTCGCGGGTACTGCGCTGCTGAAACGGCCGGAGGTGCAGCATCCCCTAGGTGTGCACTGTCTGCCCTTGGTATTACTGACCTGCTGACACAACCGCTTGGCGATGACAAACTGTTTTCCTTACGAAATTTGGTCGTTGTCCTTGATGATGTCGGGCAAAGTTCGCCCTATCTGGCTGAATTGTTTGCCGGGCATTACGGCACAGCATTAGCACTTCTATACGCCACCGATGACGCATCGTTGCCTGCTGGCTCGTACTCACTCAACGGGTCTCATAGCCAGGCAGCACAGCAGGTCACAGCCGATTTTGAATCGGAGACAGTCACGTTTGCCGCGATGACGGAACTGTCTGAAGCCATACCGGCGCCAATTTCCTTCAACGTGTTCCGTCAGAGTGTCTGGCTCTGTCACTCGGCAGCACTGCTAGGCACCTTAAGTCGCATCCGAAATGCCATCGCACAACCGTCAAACTACGCATCCCTGCAGCTTGCTGAAGCATCTGCGCGATGCCTTGTGCATGCGGCCGCTGACCGGCACGATCATGCGTTGGGTCGCGGACCGTACAGTGACACGCTTGGTTTTGGTGGCCGTTATAATAACGACACGTTTACAACCATAATGCGCCACAGCGTATTCACGTATTTTGATGCACTTATCGAGCAGAGTGAACCGGCCTTAGCTGACGCTTTGCAAGTGGTGTATAGCCGCGCAGTGGTCGGCTTTGGTGGTGTTGACGAAGCGGCCCCTGTTGTTAACGAAACCTTTGAGGGCTGATTGATGTCTGCTAATGACGAACGCCTACACAACCATAAACGGCTGCGTCAGATGCACCGTTTCGGCGGTGCAGGGGTGCTGCTTGGGGTGTTTGCAACAGTTGCTTCAGCGCTGATGGGCGTTTCAGGTACTGCTGGGGCGGCGATCTTTTTTGCTTTCACGGCTTTTGGATGTGTCGTGGCAGCATTCGTAGGGTTTGGATATGGAATCGTTGATGAGATTCGCCGCTTTCCTGTGGCAGTAAAACGCATCGGCGTAGCCGTGACATATTTCGCGTTGGCTGCAGTATTCATCGTCGCCAGTGTTGGGGCTGCAAGCGGCATCGATATTGCCGGTTAAGTTCGCCGCAGAGCGGTATGTGCTCATGTTGTCGGCATTCATCCAAAGGTTTGGTACGGTCGCGCCGCACGCGCTGATTTCCCGTGTGGTATCGGCGCGACATTGTGTGCCGCCTAGTAGAAAACGGACATCATGTTCGGTCCCAACGGTTTGGCACGATGACCCCGCGGTCTTGGCCTTGCGCTAGGAACCCGCGGGGTTGCTGCACACTATCGTCAAACGTATTCCCCCAGTTTGGTGTGAGGATGTATTCTCCCGCCGAAAAATTCTTACCTTTGGAGAAGCCCAGTGGCGCGCTCGGTTGAACCTTCCGACGAGAACGATCCTGCTAACGAAACAGTGGAGATTGACACGGCCGACGAGCCACAGTTCGCAGACGGATTTGAAGTGTTTGATCCAGACGACGAGCAGCCGGAACTTGCTGACGGCGACGGTGATGTTGTCGTGGCCATTGACGATGCTGAACTTGAAGACGCCGACCCAACTCTTGCTATCGACGCTCGGTTAGTTGTTGATGACTCCCAGTTTGATAGCGACGATGCCATAAGCGAAGCAGCATTAGATCCAGATGCTGAGGATGACGACGAAGTCGAAGGGGTACGCGGCACCGAATTTGTGTGTCTTGGCTGTTATCTGGCCAAGCGCCGCACTCAGCTGGCCGACAAAAAACGGTCGTTGTGTATCGACTGCGTCTAATTCTGCCGCATGTCACAGTCATTGCGATGGCTGTGGCTAGCGGCGTGTCTTTGTTGCTGGCTCACGCCCCCTACAACGTGTGGCCAGCAAGTTTTCTCGCGCCTGCGCTGTTGGTGGCTGCGGTGTGGCATACGGCTGCGACACGTTCCAAGCCAACCGTGCCCGCTGCGCTTGTCGGACTGATTGCAGGTGCAAGCTTTTTTGGGCCACTGTTAAGTTGGCTGATCCTGCCTGCAGGACTTGTGGGATGGTTGCTGCTGGCCTTTACCCAAACGGTGTATGTAGCGCTGCTTGCAGTGATTATCCATGCCACCCGAAAAGCTCGTTTTGCTGCCCTAGCTGTCGGGACTGCTTGGACATCAATTGACGTGATCCGCGGCGTGTTTCCTCTTGGCGGATTTGAGTGGGGGGCAATCGCCTACGCGCATGTAGACGGCTCATGGCTGCTACCTGTCGCCCGCATAGGTGGCGCCCACGCGATCACTTTGCTTGTGGTGACTTTAAGTGTCGCTGCCCTGCAAATCGTTATAGACACCAAGACCGTGGCACACAAGCGTCATGACCAACAGCTTGGCGCCACCTTGTCGATTCGCCATGTGCCGACCGCGACGTTGCTTGGAGGGCTGTTTCTGAGTGTGCTATTGACGATCGAACCGCCCGCTGCACACGGAACACTGGACGTGCTTGCGGTACAGGGCAACGACGTTAAACACTGGGAAGAAAACCGGCCTCGAGGTGACGCACCACTGCGTATCGTCAACGCCCTGGCCGATCAAACCCTTGCATCAGTTGTGGCGGCTGGCCCGCCAGATGTGACGTTTTGGCCAGAATCGGCGATCGACCGTGACCCGTTCTCTGCCCGAGGACAGTCGTTACTTCCGGCCATTCGTGCTAGCACTGCGGTTACAAGTCCACTGATCGCCGGAATCACTCTTGACGGGCCGGATCCTCAGACACAACGTTTTGTTGCTGCCGCCGTGTTTGACGACTCGGCTTCGATCGTGGGGCAATACACCAAACGCCGCCTGGTCCCTTTTGGCGAATACATCCCGCTGCGTCGCTTCCTTGATTGGTTTCCGCCGCTACAGCAGACACCACGCGATGCAATTGCTGGAAGCACGCCACAACAGATCGTTCTTGCCGACGGGACACGTATAGCTGTTGCGATCTGTTTTGAAACAATGTTTTCCTCAACCATACACAGCAACATTACGGCTGGCGACGAAGATGCTGGGCTGATTGTTGTGTTAACGAACAACGCGTCTTTTGGTGTATCTGCCGCGCCCTATCAGCATTTGGCTCAGAGCCAGTTACGGGCAGTTGAAACAGGTCGCTGGGTGGTACATGCAGCGATTAGTGGCGCAAGTGCCATCATCGACCCGCACGGGCGAATTCATCAGCAAACGGGCCTCTTCACACTTGAGACCCTGCGTGCCGATGTGCCGCTTGTAGATGGCCGTACACCATTTCTTGCGACCGGCGATATTGTCGGTTTTCTGTCGGTGTTTAGCCTGTTGATTATGGGTGGAACCCAGGCGTTTAAGCGGGTACGGCGCCGCGCTTCGCGTTAGTGGTCCGTTGCGCGCTATCCTTGCGGCGGTTTGCAGGGTTCGTCTTTGCAATCAGAGGTTTTAGCCCCCGTCGTCCAGCGGCCTAGGATCCCACCCTTTCAAGGTGGTGACGCCGGTTCGAATCCGGTCGGGGGTACGACTTTGGGAAGTCTTTCTCGCTCAAAAGGGCGGGAGAGGCTTCCCAACTGTTGCACGTTTTAGTCAATCTGGACTCAGCCACCTCCCCTTCGTAAACACTGGCGGGAACCATCGGTCTTCGAATATTGAAGATTTTGACCTGTCCGCACGCCTGCACGCGGCCCTACAGCAAAGGTGTCTGCTGGCAGCCTTTGCCAGGAAAACTCAACTCACACCTGTTAGACAGGTCACCGATGCGATAAACCGTCGGGCCTGTTGCCGCAACGGCGCGACTACGACGTGATGATACGAATCTCGGCAATACGGTCGCTGATAGAACGCACCTGCAATGGGAAATGCTCTTGCCAGAGGGCAAGAATCTCCGTTTCTTCCGGCCGATTCACATCATCTAGCCACACCACCGACTCGGGAGTCAAAGAAGCAAAAAGTTGGAACATGACGCCCTGTCGACCGATGGATTTTGGTGGCCCGTCAATCAACGCGAAATCAACCCGGTCTGGCAAGATCGTGTCATAGACGGCCAATTGTCCCACCGGCGTTGAGATCGAACCTATTTCTACCATGCGCAGTTCTGCACGTTTACGGTTGCGACGAAACAACTGCTGCCACCAACTCCCACGCTGTGAACGGCACAGTTGCTCCGTTTTTTCGCCCCATTCAGCGAGATGCTCCAGACTTACCGTGTGACTGGCATAGTTACGCAAAATCGGCGTGGATTTTCCTGAGCCAAATTCGACGGCGACTTGGGGTCGGGTGCTTCCAAGATGACGCTTGAGTAACGCAAGGCCTTCATCGTCAAGCGCCCAAGGAAAAGAGTTTGGCTTTTGATCCGTTGGCATGGCTCAACTTTCACCTGATAGTTCCCGGTTATTTAAACGTGTTGGCTGGGTGAAGCCAACACGTTGTGTCTCGCAAAGGCAAAGTAGTTGCGGCCGTTTGGTGACTTATCACTCATCTTTTGTGTACGTGCTGATGAAAGTTAACTGCAACTCAGCCCCATCCGATAGTGCAGCAACTTCGTCTGCATCCGAAACCCGTGACCATCGACTTTGACGATGATCCTTTATCAGGCTCGCAAGAAACTTTTACTCGCTGTTAGACAATGCGATCTGGCTTGTAACGGTAGTTCAACGGATCACCAAAAAAATAGTGCGGATTCTAAGCACCATTTCGGGTGTTTTCGCCCGAAAGGTTCACGCGTTGGATGCGCCAGCGTCAAACCTACAAATCGCATACAACCGACGAGAGCTGGCGTTGATATCGCGTGCACCATCACCACACCATCGAATGTCCGATCGGACGAAAATACGCCATCACGTGTCCAGACCGAGGGTTACGGTGGCTCGTTAGCGTCCTATTCGATTGATATCGCTAGTGGGGTAGTGAGAGCGCTAAAACTGTGAATGGTTGTATGGACGAAACGTTTCGTGTCCTTCTTCGTCGTGCATCGCACGGCGAAGAAACTGCGTGGAACACGCTGTTTCACACGTATGCGCCCTCGTTAATCGGGTTTCTTCGGGGCGCCGGCGCACCCGAACCAGATGACCAACTCTCCGAAGTATTTTTGCAGATTGCCCGCGATCTGCACACATTTCACGGCGATGAAGCAAATTTTCGGGCTTGGATCTTCACCATCGCCCGCAACCGCATGCTCGATGCCCTGCGATGGCAAAACCGCCGACCGGTCAGCCAAAGCGATTTCGTAAGCTGGGCTAGGACCGAACAACTGGCAGACTTCTCATCATCAGAATTTGCCGATGCTGTAGCTGCAGGAACCGATCTCTACCGTCTCCTTGAACGACTAAACGCGAACGAACGTGACATTTTGGTGTTGCGCTTCGTCGCTGACCTCGACACCGCAACAGTTGGCGCTATTGTCGGCAAACGTGCGAATACGGTCGCGGCCATCAGTCGACGGGCCCTACACAAACTGCGAATCGCACTGCCACCTTCCTAGCACCAAAAGTTTTTTACTTCATGCTGTCATGCGATCTGTACGTCTGACGCTGTAGTAGGTATGAGCATTTTTTGGGTTATTCGCCATCGTAAGCATCACAACGATGATGTTGCTTTGCGGCTGTCGGCGTCGTTACGCCCCCTGCGTGCCACCAATGACGCGTTGAACGCTGAAGTAATCACCGCATCATCTTCACTGGCACGCGACACCCACGCACTTCGTACCCATTTGGCGCAACCGTCGGTGGTTCCTCCAACAAAACGCAGACGTGCGGCAGTGTTCGCTCTAGCGGCAATACCTGTAGCAGTGATAGCTGCCCTGGTCTTGATGGTGGCACCGTCCACATCTGACGAGTTTTTACTGAACAAAACACTCGCATCACAAACAGCCGTCATCCCCGGCTTTACCCCTTTACCAATGCCGATTGACCGCGATGGGGATTATGTCATCATTACCTCTGATAGCAACACCGCCGCAGAAATAAACGCACGGCTGCGAGCCAGCGGAGAAGAACAATTGCGGGTCTTAGCCGAACGGCCCGATCAGATCACCTTTAGTGTTCCTGCCGCAACCACCGTGCTGTTAGCCGATTTAGACGTTTCAGTACAACCAGATACACGCATCACCGCACTAGAAATACATACGCAGTCACCTGTGCCATCGTGGGGCTTAGACCGGCTCGATGCGCTCGATGCGCCGCTTGACGGCAGCTACTCGTATCGTGCTGACGGGTCAGGTAGCCGCGTCTATGTTGTTGACACGGGCATACGTGCCGACCATCGCGACTTTAATGGCCGTGTCGCTGCAGGCTGGTCTGGTGTTGACGACGGGCACGGAACGAACGACTGTAACGGTCACGGATCGCATGT
The DNA here is from genome assembly GCA_040904765.1 of Nitriliruptoraceae bacterium. Classification (GTDB taxonomy): domain Bacteria; phylum Actinomycetota; class Nitriliruptoria; order Nitriliruptorales; family Nitriliruptoraceae; genus JBBDST01. The sequence continues at coordinate 54,299 of JBBDST010000008.1, read as the reverse complement.
AGCCGGCACTGTCGCAGGTCAAAATTTCGGGGTAGCCAAACAGGCGACTGTCGTGCCAGTCCGAGTTCTTGATTGCGACGGGAATGGTTTTGCATCATCAATTGTCGCTGGGGTCAGTTGGATTATGGCCAATCATCCTGGCGGACCTGCCATCATCAACGTGAGTGTTGGCGGCCCTGCTAACACTGCGATCGATGACATTGTCACTGACGCCGCTCAGCGAGGATTTATCGTCATTGCTGCCGCCGGCAACGACGGTAAAGACGCCTGTGTAATCTCTCCAGCCCGAGCCCGTGATGTCATCACTATTGGTGCTACCACCAGGTCAGATGCCCGCGCCTCATTTAGCAACACTGGTTCATGTGTCGACCTGTATGCACCCGGAAGTTCGATTACCTCCGTGTGGCACACCAGCAGCACCGCGACCGCCACCTTATCTGGCACCTCTATGGCGACACCTCACGTTGCGGGCCTGGTCGCACGCCTATGGCAGTTAAACCCGGACGAATCTGCCCTTGGGATTCGCACCCTGCTGAAAGACGCAGCGACAAACAACGTCACCGCACCAAAAACAATGCTGCTGGCGCATTTCGTCGATCAGGGCCCAGCCGAAGACACGCCTGAAAGGACTTGCATTCCTGACGCCAAAGACTGCGGCGACGCGACTGAGCCTGTTCAGAAACATACTGACCAACTTCAGACACCTGAAATAGCCCGTAAGAGGTCAATTGACAACATTGACGCGCCACAGCGTCCAACGAACCGTAGCGATCCACGTACTGTCGCACCCGCACAGCCACCACTTCTTGCCGCTGTGACCGCCATACGGCTGCACGAAGAACTTCGACTGGAGTTTGTCGACAGCACACGAGCTACTGGATATTTCGTAGCTTGCAGTGAAACGCTTGCCCCGACACCGTTTAGTGATGTCAACGCAATTCGCGTTGAAACCTCTGCGCTTTCTCACACAGGCGCAAGGGTGAGTGTCGTTGTCCCGAATCAGTTCATTGATGCTGCGCGCTGCCGCATTAGTGGCATCTATGACGGCACGGTTGGACCGGCAAGCGATGACGTCCTGATTCGGGGATCTGCACGTAACTCTGCGGCAAATCAGCCATCCACACCTAGCCATCTAGACACGCCAAGTCAACCATCCACACCTGGCGGACCGAACATAGATCCGCCTATACCAGGCACACCATCACCGGACCGTCCAAATCCACCACCAACTGGGCCCCGTCGTTGACATCCCCACAGTCAACTTGTGATGGATGTGCCGCAGTTCCGGCACGGTAGGCAACTTTCTTGCCTTACCGTGCCGGAACTGTCGTATCTACAGGTTGGCTTTTACTGTCGTACACGCGTCATCCAACGCCGCATAGGTTGTCGCGAAATCTTCATCAGTATGAACGGACGACACGAAACGACGAACACCTGGCAGCACATAGATTCCGCGCAACAGCAGTTGACGGTCAAGTTCTTTCGTTAACGCCATATCGGCATTCATCATGTCTGCATGGCGGGTTGGAATACGATCCATAAACACCGTCTGCCACAATGATCCCGTGCCCCAAACGCGTGCCTCAAGCCCATGGTTATCAAGGATGGCCTGCACCTGTCCTTTAAACGTCTCAGTGCGAGCATGCAGCCGATCGTAAAACCCTGGAGTGCGTAGTTCCTGCAACGTCGCCATGCCGGCCACACATCCGATCGGATTGCCGTGCAGAGTTCCATTGACATATGCGTAGTTGTCCTGACCGCGAATAACCGGATCGCTTTGGCCCATAATTTCACGCCGTCCGGCAACACACGATCCTGGCCCCCCGCCCCCCACAATTTTGCCGTAGGTAGCAAGATCTGGGGTAACACCGAAAAATTCCTGTGCACCGCCGTAAGCGAGACGAAAACCGGTGACGACCTCATCAAAAATGAGGACGATGCCGTGCTCTGTACAGAGTTCTCGCAAACCTTCTAAAAATCCTGGTTGTGGGGGAATGTTGCGCTGCACGGGTTCAACAATCAATGCTGCAATGTCATCTTGATGTTCCTTAAAGATACGTGCGACCGTGTCAAGATCGTTGTACGGCGCAATGAGGATTTGTTCGCGAATGCCAGTTGGAATACCACCGGTGTCGGGCTGACCAACCGGATATTCCGAAAGCGTTTTCGGGGAGACACTAAAACTGGAGTAGTCATGGTTGCCGTGGTACGCGCCTTCGCATTTCACAACCTTGCTGCGGCCGGTGTAGGCACGTGCAATACGCATGGCATAAAACGTTGCCTCAGAACCAGTTGTCGCATAAACGACCTGATCGGCGCAGGGGATCGCATCCACAAGCACCCGCGCGTACTGGATCGCTGGTTCATTCAATGTCCCATACAGGTGCAAGCCCTTAGCCACTTGAGCTTGGGCGGCTTCAACAACACTGGGAAACGCATGCCCAATGATCAACGCACCTGCTCCACCGACGTAGTCGATGTACCACTTACCTTCAGTCGACAGCAGTTTGGAGCCTTCACCACGGTTGATGATGAAGCGTGCATCATCAGGCATGGCGTATGCGCCGACACCGGCACCACCGGGCATCACCTCAAGCGATAACGCATACAGTTCATCTTGCGACATCTGTGACGTCAATGAATCAGTTCGCATTCCCAGACTCCTATAAGATCGTCGTATTCACCTGCACAGCTATGACCTTGCAGACCGGTATGCATCTTGTGCACAGCTCCCAACGTCAGTGCAATGCCTCCCACGGGCCAAACATACACAATGCTGCTGGCAATGTTGCTACGTTCTTCGTAGAGAAAAGCTTTACACTAGGTGCACACGTTGCGGTGTGATCATCAACTACACCGCCGTGTCACACGCCCGCTCAGTGAGGAGCCTTCGTGGCCACAAAGATTGAGGTTCAGATCCCGACCGAACGCCAAAAGGCTGCACAGGCGGCTGGCATCTTCGAGATTGCTGACCTGCCAGGACGCCTGTCGGAATGCGACGCTGCGATCCGCGTCGGGAAAATCCCTAAACAGGACACGCCGTTACGTGTCGTGCGTTCACTCAACGGCATTTCTAAACTCGCTCCGGGTCAAGTGATTGCAAACTACGGCAAATCAGAATCCCGTTGGGCTACGGCATATCAGAAGCGGCGTGCCGGTTCTGCTGAGTTCCATGAACTACTCAGCTATGCCCGCCAGATCGTAGGTGTCGATGAAGCAGGCCAGGTGCTGATCTGTCTGATGGGACATGCCGGGCAAGGCCCCTGTATCCCCTTGTGGGTACCGCGTGATGACGTCGTACTCACCGTCCAACCAAACGACATCATCCTGCGCTTTAACGACATGTCGTTCGAGTGGTGAGAGAGTGGACTGACTGGCGGGATGCAGCTTTGTCATTCGCTGACGACGCCGACCAAATCACCTTGGCTGCGTTTCGCCAGCACGGCGCCGTCGACACCAAGCAGGACGGTTCTTGGGTTACGGCATGCGACCTCGAAACAGAGCAACGCATCCGTGCTGCGATAACGCATGCTTTCCCCGATCATTCCATTCTGGGCGAAGAAGACGGTGTCACACAAGGTGATCCTGACGCACCCACTTGGGTGATCGACCCGATTGATGGAACCGCCAACTTTGTGTCAGGCAACCCGATTTTTGCAACTCTCATTGCGGTACGTGTCGACGGTCAAGAGGTAGCCAGTGTTATCTCGGCACCAGCATTAACGACCCGTTTCGACGCGATACGTGACGCTGGTAGTCACCAAGATGGCCGCAATATCGCCGTCAGTGAAACAACGACGATTGCCGATGCGGAAGTGTCCTTTGGCGGATTAAGTCATTTTGTAACAGCTAGCCAGCAACCGCTTGTTAATGCACTTGTGGCCCAATCTCGCCGCACACGCGGTTATGGCGATTTTTGGCAGCACTGTTTGGTTGCTGCCGGCAGCACTGATATCGCAATTGATGCAGAAGCCAAACTGTGGGATCTGGCAGCAGTGAAACTGCTCGTTGAGTCTGCAGGCGGCCGGTTTACCGCGTTGGATGGCACTGCGAGAGCTGACGCGGGCAGCGGAGTGAGCAGCAACGGATATCTCCATGATGCTGTATTAGCGCTAGCTACTCGCGGCGAGTGACGTCATACCCAAACGTCGCAACCGCCCACTAGGTTTAACGCATGCCCGACAATGACGCCGATAGCTCACCTTCTGTGCTGCCCGCTGACGTGACAGCGAGCAATTTTGGTGTGTTTGAACCCACGTTGCCGCTTGGTATCGAACAACTCGACCGGTTGCGGCTGTCTTTTAGCCGGATCGATACGTATCAAAACTGTGGCCTCAAATTCCGGTTTGCCTACATCGACAAGTTGCCTCAAAAACCGTCGCCACATTTAAGTTTTGGTAATTCCGTGCATGCCGCACTCGAAGCATTCTTTGACCGCAAACTGCCAACAGCTCCACCCCTTGAGGTGTTGTTGGACACGCTGTACGCCAAGTGGGACAAATCTGGTTTCGTAAGCCTGCCTCGTGACGAACAGATGGAGTATTACCGGCACGCTCAAGAGGTGTTGCGCCGTTACTACCAGCGTGTCGTTGACGATTTTCGGTTGCCGCTCGCCACCGAACAGTGGTTTGACATGCCGATGGGCAACAACGTGACGATCGTCGGATCGATCGATCGTGTGGATGTTGATGACGACGGGGGGTTGCACGTCATCGACTACAAAACCAACCGTAAGGCCAAGACTTACCAAGACGTGTCACGCTCACTACAGCTGTCGTTGTATGCGTTGGCGTGCGAATACCTGTATGGGCGTTTGCCCGAAAGCGTCGCCCTTGACTTTGTTGTACCTGGGGTGAGTATCACGGTGCCCGTGAGCGAACTTGATCTTGATAAAGCCCGCGCGACCGTGTTAGAAACAGCTGAAGCTATCCGCGCTAGCGCGTTCGCACCCGAACCTAATCCGCTGTGTAACTGGTGTGATTTTCAAACGTTGTGTCCTGCCTGGTCTGGGCCTGACGGTGAAACGTTTGCCGAGTTGACGTTACAGTTGGAGGCGGACCGGCGACGGTTACTGCGTGAAATCGACACGTTTCGTACGCGGGAAGAAGCACAGCGTCGTTTGCGAGATGACCTTACGAACACCGACACGGACCACGGGCTAAACGCGGACAATGGCGACAGGTAACGATATGGGGGAGCGGGTCAGTGGCGATGTCTCATTTCGTGAACCACTCGAGCGCGTTGCCGAGGTCTTGACCTCGATCGAGGCGTATCCCTCATGGAATGAGGGCATCCTCGACGTCATAATTGATGCGTATGACACGGAAGGTCGGGTGCAAAAAGCAACCTTTCTGATTGATATTAAACTCACCCAGCTGCGCTACACGCTGACTTACCGTTACGACGTGGCGATGGTGAGCTGGGAGCTCGTTGACGCTGATCTGCTCAGCCAGTTCGATGGCGAGTACCGGCTAAGCCATGCAGACGGCATCACGACCGTGCGTTACACCATCGACGTTGATGTTGCGATGGCCCTACCGCGTGTGATGAAACGTCGCGCCGCCGAAACCCTGATCGCACAAACGCTCACTGGGCTTCAAACCCGGTGCCAACCGGCGTAGGACTGCAATGGAGTCACCAGAAACTGAGACGGCGTACTTCGCACTGCTACGCGCACGTGAAGAAGCACAACAGTTGCGCAATTATGAGGAGTATCTCAATGCCGAAGCAAGACGGTTACGGCGCAACCAGTCCGAATCGGCAGCGTTGATCGATACTGTCGACCGCCGCTACCGACGCCTGTTTCAACCAAACGACCAGGCCGTGTTTGAGATGGTCACGGAACGTCTCGCACTGATTTACGACGAACTGGATCGCTTGCCTGTACGCATAGATGCTGCCGACGACTTCTTGAAAGACTGCGAACGGCAGTATCACGCCCTGAAAGACTTACCTGATGTATCGTGACGATCCACTTGATGACGAGATGGAACTGCGCAACATCGTCGGCGACGAAGCGGTCGATCAACTGCTTGATGCGCCGCTAGGTGACAGCCGCCAAGCGTTACATGCCGCTTTAGACGTTCTGCGTGTGCTGCAAGGCTGGGCAGACGATGCCAGCATCCGCATCTGGCTTTTAAGCCCACAACAGCGCCTTGAAGGTCATACCCCGGTCCAAAGGCTCACCTCAGGCGACTTTGATGACGTTGAAGATGCAGCTCGTGCTTGGGCAGCAGCCCGAGGTTAACTCGCTCCAGCTCACCGGCTACGATAGACTTACAACGTCTTTTTCTTTTGAGCATCCCTTCTTTTTCTGAGGTCTAACCACTTATGCCTACCGGACACGTCAAACTCATCAACAACGCACGTAATTTTGGCGTTATCGTCGACGACACTGGCCACGAATTCTACGTCGCAGGTGATGAAGCATCGCGTCTGGGTTTGCAAACAGGCGACCACATCGCGTTTGAATCAAAAGACAGCGAAACTGGGCGTCGCGCGGCTGTGTCGATCGAAGTGACAAAGAAAGCTCCTCCGCACACCCCGGCCGGCTTGACGATGGCTGCACCGCCGTTCTGGGATGACCTTGAAGAGCGTGAACGTCAGCGTCGCATGGCTCGCCGTCGTCGGCGCTAGTCCACGACGTCTACGCCACACGGTGACACCGTCGAGCGCCTTATGACTTCGCCTAGTCTCCCCACTCCCGTTGAGGCGCCAGACACCGAGGTCATTCAGACGCTTGATGTTCCATGGGACGTGATCGTTTGGGACGATCCGGTAAATCTCATGTCTTACGTCGTGTACGTCCTGAAGAAAGTTTTCGGTTTTTCGACGGCAGTTGCCACCAAGTTAATGTTGGAAGTGCACAACAACGGTAAGGCCCTGGTCGCATCTGAACCAAAAGATCAAGCCGAAGCATACGTTGCCGCATTACAACGTTTCGGATTACATGCCACCATGCAAAAAGGCGTGTGATGGCGAGGTTTCAGCGTGTCGGCACCAATATCCAATGCACGTTTCATGCGGTCGAATACGACCTGCTACTTACGCTTTACGCCGATTTGTCAGGCTGTGTGACCGCTGCAGATCCTGAAGATCGCCGTTTCCGGCGCCTCTTTCCACCTCAGGTCCTTGACTCTGACGCTGCCAACACGCCACGGGTGAACGAAGGCCTGTTGGCGTGGCGTGAGCAGTCGTTGCATGCCGCCGACGTGTGGCTTAACAGCGCTACCCGGCATCGCAATATCTACCGTCTGATCGTCGCCGTTGATGACATCGACCAGGTACTGCAACTGATCAATGACATGCGCCTGATGCTTGGCGCCAGTATCGACATTGACGCGTTCGACCGTGACACCATTGCGCCAGACGACGAACGTCAACACGCACTGGCAATCATCGACCATCTCGCTTGGTGGCAAGAAGAACTGTTAGCCCTCCTAAACGACCCCACAACTGATTAGCGCCGCCATTTCAAACGGGTAAGAGCTGCCCGGAGACGATTGGCGTCGTCAACCTGGTAGGAGAGCGTCACCCACAAATAGATCGCCGCCATCGCAAGCAACAGCGGCACTCCACCAAATTTTGTGCCACTTCCAAATGGCACAAAAATCCGCAGTAACACGCCGGCTGCTGCCGTGAGCACGGCAGCGACAAACACCGCCCGGCGACTGTCTCCGCCGATGCGAACAGTGAGACCGAGCTTTACGACTCGACGCCGCAACAGGCCGTATTCAAGCCACGCCCCAACAACGGAACCTGCGACCAGTCCAAGTACTCCCAGCCGCCGCAAGCTCTCAAGCGACGCCCGTTCATCCAACGGGGTCACACCAAAGCTTGCTTCCCGCACTTGGGTTATTCCGTTTACCCCAATCTGCCACGCATCAAGCGGAAAAATCAGCACGAGTGCAATGCCCAAACCAGTTAAGACCCGCAGCAAAGCAAACACGGCAGGGCTTCTGACATCACCCACAGCAAACAACACTGACTGCAACACACGACTGCTCGTTGCAGCCAGTAACGCAAAGCCGTACAGGCTAACGATAATGCCGACGTGCTGAACATCGTCGACACTAAAGCGCACACCTTGATAGAGCAACGCAACAATGTGGTCACCAGCAACAATTAACATGACGGCACTGGGCGCTACAAAAAACGCGACGCGACCAAACGCACGTTCAATTTTTGGTTGTGCATTTTCGATCACGCCGGCATTTCTCGTCGACAACTCAGGCAGTTCCGCCGCCGCAACGCTCATTCCAAACACGGCAATTGGCAGCAAATACAGCACTTGGGCATAACCGAGCGCAGCCAGCGTGCCCGCAGCAAGCAGCGAAGCGATAGCAAGTTCGATGTAACTTGCAATCTGCACTGACCCACGCCCGAGCACGACCGTGCCAAAACGTGTGAACACTTCACGTACACCTTCAATGCTAAACGTCAAGCGAAACACGATGTGTTTGGCGGTGCGCCGCAGGCGCGGTAGTTGACTGACGAACTGTAAGAAGGCTCCAATAACCGTGCCAACCGCCGCTGCATATGCAATGTTCGTATCGGTGCCGCCCGCAATCGCACTGGTCAAAACTGCAGCGATGATGGCAATGTTCCAAAATACGGGTGCGACATAACTGACAAAGAACTGGCGGTGGGCGTTCAAAACACCCAAACACCAAGCAGAGAGCACCAGCAGCCCAACACCAGGAAACACGACTCGTACCAGCGTGACGGTGAGCGCGAACCGTTCCCCGCCATCGTTAAAGCCTGGGGTGAGAATTTTTGCGAGCGGTTCGGCAAACAACATGCCAAGCGTCACCACGACCGTGACCAGCAAAGCCAGAAACGCTGCTGTTGCTCCGGCGAGTGCCCCTGCTTCACGCTCTCGGCCTTCGTCAACCAGGCGTGCATACACCGGTATGAATGATGCAGACAGCACCCCCTCACCCAACAAATTCTGTAGCAAGTTGGGGATACGTAACGCTGCGCGGAATGCATCTGCCGCTGCACCCGTACCGAGAAACGCACCGAAAAGTGCTTCTCGTAACACGCCAAAAATGCGTGACAGCACGATCCCTGCCGCCACCTGATTGCTGTGCTTGGCAAGCCGATCGTTATTGCCGTCTCGTGGCTCGGTCATGCGTGCTTCCACCGGCGAGGACGTGTCTTCAAACTAGTTGCGTTCACCGTGTCACACCAGGCCACAAACGCTGCTTGAGGGATCCCACCAAACAGCACATCAGCCACACCACAATCAAGCGGAACGTCCGTTCTTAACCGCGCCAACGTCTCATACAGCGCAATTTCAGAGCGCATGGCATTGAGCGTTTCACATAGCTTGTCGCGGCCACGTAACGATACGTCCCACTGCGCACATGCAGTCGGAATCGCATCTAAAGCGCCATAACGATTGACCACCGTCTGTGCACTTTTCGCGCCAAAACCTGGTACGCCAGGGATGCCGTCAGCGGCATCTCCTTGGAGCGCTAACAACAGTGGCACACCAGCTGGAGTCACACCTAAACGATCGGCAACCCCGGCCGCATCAAGCACTCGGTTTCGGGCGCGATCGATCTGCACAACCCGGTCGTTCACCAACTGCCCAAAATCTTTGTCGGGAGAGAGGATCCGGATCTCACGAAACGCATCATCCGCGCGAGTTGCCGCCGTCGCAATCGCATCATCGGCTTCAAACTCGTCTTGTGGCCACAAGGCAAGGCCTAAAGCGCAGATGCCTGCTTGCGCGAGGGGAAACTGTTCCAACACATCGTTAGGCAACGAAGCGCTGGTCTTATAACCGTCAAACAAGCGGTTACGAAAACTTTCAATGGGATCGTCAAAAGCCACCGCAATATGCGTTACGGCCTCAGCCGGGTCATGTAACAGTTTGATCAGTGATGCAATCAGACCCACACTAGCCTTCACATTGCGACCAGAATTATCCGAACGTGACGGCCCTGGAGCAAAATGCGCGCGCACCAACTCGTAAGTGCCATCAACAAGATGCAGGCGCACAGGCTGTACTTTCTGTCATGCCACGAGAACCGTAGCGGTCTTGGGGCTCACCGCCACAGCACTTCGCCTGTCTGGTTAACCGCAAGGAAGCACGCCCGCACATGAGTATCAAACCTGCATCGCTTGACGATCCGGCGCCACACGCCAGGTTGCGACGCCCTCGTCCCGTACTGCCATCAATGTGGGGATTACCTCATCCCAGTGAAGCCGATGAAGACGGTGTAGTCGGTGTTGGGGCCGATTTAGAACCCGGCACACTCGCTGATGCCTACCTGCGAGGTATTTTCCCTTGGCCGCATTCTGACATGCCAACGCCTTGGTTTTCACCCAACCCACGGGCGGTGATCCCTGCGAAAGACATCAATATTTCGCGCAGTTTGCGCAGCGTCATGCGACACGCGTCTTGGCACACCACCATCGATACAGCCTTTAGTGCGGTAATGCACGCTTGTGCCCAACGTGATGATGAACCGACATGGATAACACCTGAAATGATTGCCGCATACACGCGCCTACATGACCTGTCGTGGGCACACAGCATAGAAGTGTGGGATGGAAAAACATTGATTGGCGGCGTCTATGGGGTTCAACTGGGAGCTGTTTTCACCGCTGAATCAATGTTTTTTCGCCGATCAAACGCGTCCAAGGTGGCGCTTGTGGCGCTCTGCCGCCGCTTCAGTGAAGCCGGCGGTGTCCTCATTGACGCACAAATTATGACCCCACACCTAGCGTCGTTAGGCGCAGTTGATCTACCGCGGGCAACCTTTTTGGCTCAGTTGACAGCCTTACGCGGGCTCGATGTTTGCATGCGAAAAGACGCAATGCCAGTAATGCAACTGGTGTAACTGCAGGTCCCCTCAGGCAAAAATTCAAGGAATACGGTTCACTGAGAACGTGACCGTCTCCCTGTTGCGTTGGTCACCACCAACTTAAAGGATTTCTCTGTGAACCCACCACCGATCGCCACTGGCACTGCCAACCAAACGGCACGCGGGGCAGCCCCATCAGGCATCCGGACGCGTCGCTACCCGGACGCAGACTATGAAGTTGCCGACATTGCACTAGCCGAATGGGGACGAAAAGAGATCGGACTGGCCGAAAAAGAAATGCCCGGCCTGATGGCTTTGCGTGATCGGTATGCAAACACCAAGCCGCTCGCCGGAGCAAAGATCGCTGGATGTCTGCATATGACCGTCCAAACGGCGGTCCTCATCGAAACACTTGCTGTTCTTGGTGCCGATGTGCGCTGGTCTTCGTGCAATATTTTCTCTACCCAAGACGAAGCCGCCGCTGCGGTTGCTGCAGCCGGAACTCCTGTGTTTGCTTGGAAAGGCGAAACCGAAGACGAGTACTTATGGTGCATCGAACAGACCGTCCGTTGGCCTGACGGTTCCGGGCCTAACCTGCTCCTCGATGATGGGGGAGACCTCACCCGCATCATCCATCAAGAGCACCCTGAATTGCTGGATGCGATCCGTGGGGTCTCTGAAGAAACCACGACCGGTGTTAAGCAGTTGCGAGAATTTATGCGCGACGGCGTGTTAAAGATGCCCGCCATCAATGTCAATGATGCGGTCACCAAATCGAAGTTCGACAACCTTTATGGCTGCCGCGAATCGCTGATTGATGGCATCAAACGGGGCACAGACGTCATGATCGCCGGCAAGGTTGCGGTTGTTGCCGGCTACGGCGACGTTGGCAAAGGCTGCGCCCAAGCATTGAAAGGCATGGGGGCGACCGTCTACATCACCGAAATTGACCCGATCAACGCGCTTCAGGCTGCGATGGAGGGCTACCGGGTTGTGACGATGCCTTCGATCATTGAAACCGCAGACATTCTCGTGACAGCAACCGGCAACATGCACGTTGTCACCCAAGAGCACGTGTTGGCCATGAAGGATCATGCGATTCTTTGCAACATCGGCCATTTTGACACCGAGATTGACACGTCCTCGTTGCGTTCCTACCCGTGGACCAACATCAAGCCACAGGTTGACCTAGTTCACCTGCCAAACGGCAAAACGGTGATCTTGCTGGCTGAGGGCCGACTCGTAAACCTTGGCAACGCCACGGGCCACTCATCGTTTGTGATGTCAACATCGTTCACCAACCAGGTGTTGGCACAGATTGAACTGTTTGCCAACGCCGAGCAGTACAGCGTCGATGTGCATGTGCTGCCACGCCACCTTGACGAGGAAGTTGCGCGTCTGCATCTGGAAAAGATTGGTGTGGAGTTGACGGTACTCACCGATGAACAGGCGGGTTATCTCGGTGTTTCTGTCAACGGGCCGTACAAGCCCGATACCTACCGGTATTAGTAGTAAAAGATGGGGCCTTGCACACGCCGGTGCAAGGCCCCATCTTTATGTGCAGGTCGGCTAGCCGTTGTTGATGAAATCGGCGATCCGGCCGATGCCTTCAACGAGGTCGTCTTCACCTAGCGCATACGACAAACGCAGGTAACCCGGTGCCCCAAATGCTTCACCAGGAACGATGGCAACTTTCACTTCATCCAACAGAAGTTCGGCAAGTTGCATCGTCGAGGTGATGTGATGCCCGTTGACTGTGCGGCCTATCACCGCTTGGAACGACGGGAAAACATAAAAGGCGCCTTCGGGCTCGACAACGTCGACCCCGTCAATTTCACGCAGTGATTTCAAGGCCAACACGCGACGGCTATCGAAGATTTGCCGCATGTTCTCAATCTCGTCTTGCGGCCCTGTCAGTGCTTCGACCGCTGCCAACTGCGAAATATTGCCGATGTTCGACGTGAGTTGGCTTTGGAGTTTTGCGACACCTTTCGTGAATTCTTCTGGTCCTACCGACCAGCCGATACGCCAGCCGGTCATCGCATAGGACTTGGCAACGCCGGAGGTGATGACGACCCGTTCAGCAATTTCCGGCACGTTTTTGGGGACCGAAGTGAACACCGCGTCCCCATATACAAGCTTGTGGTAGATCTCGTCGGTCACGATCCAAATGTCGTTTTCTACCGCCCAGCGGGCAATCGCATCCACCTCAGCTGCCGGATACACCGAACCGGTCGGGTTGGCTGGCGAACAGAACACAAGCACCTTCGTTTTTGGGGTACGTGCCTGTTCGAGCATTTCGACACTGACCCGAAATGATGTGTCTGCACCTGCAGACACGACAACCGGAACGCCTTGCGCTAATTTCACCTGTTCGGGATACGTCACCCAGAACGGGGCAGGGATAATCACTTCATCGCCCGGGTCGACCAGCGTCATAAAAATGTTGTACAGCGAGTGTTTGCCGCCGTTGGTTACAACCACGTTGTCTGCGGTGTAGGGCAAACCGGCGGTTTTCGCCGTGGTTTCGGCAATTGCTTTGCGCAGTTGCGGTAAACCTGTCGTTGCCGTGTAGTGGTGGTTTGCGGGGAGCAGGCACGCTTTCGATGCGGCTTCTGCAATGTGTGCCGGAGTTGCAAAGTCTGGTTCGCCGGAACCAAACCCGATCACCGGTTCACCCGCGGCTTTGAGCGCCTTGGCCTTCGCATCGACCGCTAACGTCGGTGATTCTTCCATCATTGTGATGCGGCGTGCTAATGACATAGTGCGCTCCAGTGCGTACGCGAAACGAACGAAAAGTGTAGGGCAGCGGATCGCGTGGGCGCGTCGGTTACGCTTAACACCTGCAGCGCGACCGCGTAACGCACACGCTAGCAGTACTAACCATCATTGCCTTTCTATCGTTCTTTTAATCGAGGTGCTTGTGACTACGTTCAGACTGCCTGACACACTAAAACCACGCGATGGGCGCTTTGGATGTGGGCCAAGCAAGATCCGTCCTGAAGCGGTGAAGCGACTTGCCGCCGAAGCAGACACGTTACTTGGCACGTCACATCGTCAGGCGCGCGTACGTAACGAGGTTGGTCGGCTCGCCGAAGGCATCCGAACTCTTTTTTCTCTGCCAGAGGGCTATGAAGTGCTGTTCACCCTTGGCGGAGCCACCGCCTTTTGGGACGCAGCCGCGCACGGGTTGGTACTCGAACGTTCGCGCCACTACGTCTTTGGTGAGTTCAGCAGCAAATTCGCCAGTGTCACGGCCAAAGCCCCATGGCTTCAAGACCCTGATGTTGTTGACGCTCCGGTCGGAACGGCCCCAAAACTTTCGGTCGTAGCTGACTGTGATGTGCAAGCGATCACCCACAACGAAACATCTACTGGCGCGATGCTTGCCCCAGCCCGCCTTGACGACACGCTCGTCGTCGTCGATGCCACGTCGGGTGCTGGCGGTCTGCCGGTCGATATTGCACACACTGACGTGTACTACTTCAGTTTGCAGAAGGGCTTCGCATCTGAGGGTGGACTTACCGTCGCGATCCTCTCTCCAAAGGCGATCGAACGCATCGAAAAGATCGCACATTCAGGCCGGTATATCCCCGAGTTTTTCAACTTGGCTGTCGCACTGGACAACAGCCGCAAACACCAGACGTACAACACCCTGTCAATCTCAACGGTGTTTCTTGCGGCGGAACAGGTCACTTGGCAGCTTGACACGTTTGGCAGCCTCGATGGGGTCGTTGCTGAACAGCGCAAGAAAGCTGCCGTGTTGTATGACTGGGCTGACCGCACGGCCTTCACAACCCCGTTTGTGCAGTCGTCTGAACACCGTTCGCTGGTGGTTGGCACCATCGACATTGACGATGCGATCCGCGCGGATGACATCAACGCCACGTTGCGAGAAAACGGCATCCTGGACACCGACCCGTACCGCAAACTCGGCCGAAACCAGCTACGTGTTGGGATGTTTCCCGCAGTCGACACCGCTGACGTTGAGGCCTACACGCACTGTGTCGATGCGGTCGTTGAGCACCTGCAGTAACCGCGCGATGCCAGTGACGTTCTACTCGGCGCGTCCTTGCAAAAATCGTTCGATTTCGGCCGCCAAATCTTCTGCTGTCGGGACCTGATCTTCGCGCAATGCCGGAGCTGCACGTAGTGGCGACTGAAATTCGCGTTCTGCTTCACGTTCGGTGTCATACATCGATTCGAGCTGTTGCACATGCTGCAACACCTCTTGGCTCGCCTTAGCTGCAAGATCCAGTTGCGTGCGGTGCTGCGACACTTCTTCGTCGAGTGCACGCAGGTCAACTGGCGTACCAAGATGACTCGATAACTGTTCAAGCAGCGTGCGGGCCGCTGCCGGAAATTCGCCAGCAACATAGTGGGGGATACGTGCCCACAGTCCAAGCGTTTCGATCCCAGCGCGTGCAAGTTCTGCTTCGACGGCGACTTGGCACGATGCAGGCACGATCACTTCTTCATGTGGCCGGCCTATCCGTTCCCGCAGTTCGTCGCTACTTGACGTGCAAACTAACTGCACTGGCCGGGTGTGTGGTAGTGGGCCAGGCACACTACCTAGCCCCACATAACGGCCAGCACCAAGGGTTGCGGCAAGCTCAGTGAGGTCAGATGCCAGCGCCCGCCACGCCAAGTCAGGTTCGGGTCCACTGACCAATATGAGGGCCGGACCAGACGGCGGTTTGACGACATCAACGATTGTTTCAGGCCAACTTGGCCGTCCCAAATCGCCCCGACGAATCGCAAGGCTTGGTCGACGGTCGCGATAGTCATACAGGGCATCGGAAGGAAACATGCCAATTTTGGTTGTCGGGAACACTTCACGCAGAATCTTGCCTGCCCGTGTTCCCGCATGTCCGGCATCAGTCCAGCCATCAAATGCAAGCACCAGTGCCGGATCTTCACCGATTAGATCGGCAAGATCATCGAGCGGCTCATCAAAATTGAATAGTTGCATGCCACCAACTGTACCGGTGGCGGCAAGGCGGTAGTGTGACGTTGAGTCGACCGTTCGCAGTAAAGAGGCAACGTGTGTGGAAACTGTAGAACTTGACACGGCTAACTGGCTGCTCACTGCTGATGCCACGCGCCTTTGCCGGGACGTTTCAAATGAGTTGGCGGCAGGCACCTCTGCCCTCAAATTGGCTGAGCAGTTAGCGCGCAACACCACATTTTCGCCCGCTCGACGAAGCGCCGTTTTACAACTGGTTCATGTACGTCATAAAGCAACCAAGCGCTATGCGCATGCAAGCGAGATGTTCTTCACCAAAGATGCCCTTGAACAACTCAGCGACCCGCAAGTGGCACAGTGGCGTGCCACAGATCTTCTGAGACGCTTTCACGCAGCGACAGACGACCAGCCACAACGCATCGTTGACTTGTGTGCTGGAGTTGGGGGAGATGCCGAGTATTTAGGTCGACTCGGTGTGCCCTTAACGTGTGTCGAGATCGATCCGGTCCGCGCCGTGTTTTTGCGGCACAACCTGTCCGTTCTTGGTACTGATGCGACGATTTCGGTGGGTGATGCGCGCAGCGTTGCTACTGGCAGCACTGACGCCGTCTTTGCCGATCCGTCACGACGCCACAACGGTCAACGCATCTTGTCGCTTGGAGCCTATAAACCACCTGTACCGGTGCTGTTGGAACGTCACAGTCAAGCGACGGTGGTTGCTATTGCCGTAGCACCTGGTGTCGACAGTGATGATGCGGCTCTGCCACCAAACACGGAAGTGACCTATCTTGACGTGGCTGGACAACTCACCGAAGCAGTGTTGTGGGGCGGTGCTGCCAGGTCGGATAGCAACGCTTGTGCCACGGCCGTACTGCTGCCTGAACAGTTAACACTTGCGCGTACGACGGTGCTGTCGCACGCTCCGGTGAACCGAGCCATCGACGGCTGGCTCATCACGATGCGACCTGCTGCGATCCGTGCACGCGTACATGATCAGCTCGCAGCACAGATCCAAGGACAGCGTTTGGCCGAACATCGGGCAGTGTTTTTCACGCTTAATCGGCCGTTGCCATCACCGTGGTTTCACGCCCGACGCATCGCAGCCGTGTGTTCAGCCCAACCTAAACAGATCCGCCAAAGCCTGGCTGCGCTGGCTGAACGCCCTGTTGAGATTGTGCTGCACGGTGCAGACCTTGATATCACCCAACTGTGGCAGCGTCTTGGCGCACCTCAACGGGGACCAACCGGTTGGCGTATAGAGATCATCCGACGCGATCAGGACACAGTCGCAGTTATTACCGACGCTAAAAGTTGAGCGTGAATGAGGCAAGTTTGTCCGAAGTACGTGCATTGACTGGGCAATAGTAGGTACGCTGTTGCTATGGATGAACAGACGCTACACACTGCCACCGCTGTCGACACTGTCGCACAGCGCCGTTCCTGTACCCGCTGCGATGGTGAGCAGCATCTTGTGGGCGGGCAAGGCGGTTTCGGCAAGTACCGTTGCGACAGTTGTGAGCTGGTGATCGGTTTTGATCTTGAGGCGTCACCTGCCGAATTTCTGATTGAACGAGGGTTGCCTGGCCGCTACACTAAAGAAATCTTTGGAATGCGGCTCACCCCGGTGGAATTTCGACTGCCGTGACCTGCACCCGCTGTGGTGACGCGTTCACCATCAGTTCAACCGTTGCAGAGCGCTACCCAGGGTGGAAGCCTTCGTTGTGTTCGGCATGCCATCGGGCAAACGGTAAAATACTGAAACGTGCTGCCGGGCCCTCTACAACCCGCGTGTCGACGCCGGCTGCCGTAGGGATTGACGAAGTTCTTGCGCGCTACACCGACGGGCCTGATACCGGGGTGTTCACAGACGGTTCCGCGCAACCAAACCCGGGTCCTGGCGGCTGGGGTGCCGTCTACGTGAAAGACAACATGATCGTGGATCAGCGCTACGGGCATGCGCCGGCGACGACCAACAATCGGATGGAACTCCAAGCACTCCTAGTGGCCGCAGAACTAGTACCTGTGGGGGAGCGGGCAACGATCTACACCGATTCAAAACTTGCGGTCGATACGGTGAAGACATGGGCCGCAAGCTGGGAGAAACGGGGTTGGAAACGCAAAAGTGGACCGGTTGAAAACCTTGACTTAGTAAAACCACTGTTCGAAACGTTTCGTCAGCGTCCTGAGCTTGAATTGCGGTGGATACAAGCCCACACCGGCTACCGGTGGAACGAATATGCCGACGCTTTAGCAACCGCGTGGACGCGCGAAACGTTATGACCTGGCCGTCGCTACGCTTCTACGCGCGCGCCTATCTACGCGCCTATAACCCGTCGGTGAAGCAAGGTTGGTGGCCCGCGCGATGACACAAGCGATTGAGATGTCTGGGGTCGAGAAGTCTTTTGGTGACACCATCGCTTTGGCTGGCGTTGACCTCACTGTGACTGCGGGAACCATCTTTGGACTTTTGGGACCAAACGGGGCCGGTAAGACCACTATTGTGCGAATTCTCGCGACTCTCACACGGCTCGATCGCGGCTCTGCGCGGGTTTTTGGCAGTGACGTTACGCGCAACAGTGATGCCGTTCGCCGCAAAATTGCGTTGACGGGTCAGTCAGCTGCGATCGATGGAGTGCTTACCGGCCGAGAAAATCTTGAAATGTTTGGCGAGCTACTGCGCCTGCCAAAAAAGTTGCGGCGTCAACGTGCCGCAGATCTGCTTGAACTGCTTGATCTTGGCGCAGATGCCGACCGGCCTGCACGCACTTATTCGGGCGGGATGCGACGTCGTCTCGATCTTGCGTCAAGTTTGATCATCCGACCTCAACTGCTGTTTTTGGATGAACCAACGACAGGGCTTGACCCGCGTTCACGCAATGCGATCTGGGAATTGACGCGCGCTTTAGTCGATGACGGCACGACCGTGTTGTTAACGACTCAGTATCTCGAAGAAGCCGACCAATTGGCCAACCGGATCGCGGTTATAGAGCATGGTCACATCATCGCCGAAGGTGGTGTTGACGAATTGAAAGCGCAAATCGGTGGGGAAGTGGTTGAGATTGTTTTTACTGAACAGGCCGACATAGGGGCGTTAACAGCACTGCTGCCAGACACACAACCTGGCAGTGTCCCCACGAGTGTGCAGATTACGGTTGACCCAGACAACGCCATTGACATACTGCACCAAGTCAGTGACTGTCTGCGTCCACATAGTCGTGACATCGCAAGTCTTGGATTACGCCGACCAACTCTCGACGACGTCTTTTTGAGCCTCACTGGCCGTGCCACACAAAGCAAACTGTCGGAAAAACCGGCGCAGCGCCCGCGGCGACGCAGCCGCGGAATGGGAGGATTATGAGCACCCCTGTCGCTGTTTTTAACGATTCAACGCCAGTTCTTCCCAATGCCCAACGAAATCCGGTGTTGCGCGCTCTTTGGGTCATACGTGACAGTTGGAGCATCGCTAAACGCAGCCTGCGTCACTTTTTTCGTCAACCACGCTTTGTCATCTTTTCCACTATCCAGCCGGTGATGTTCATTGTGCTGTTCACGTTCGTGTTTGGCGGCATCGCACAAAGTGCACTGGATCCGGGAGTTAGCTACATCAGTTTTCTGCTGCCAGGCATTTTGGTGCACTCAGCGGCATTTCGTGCCACCCAAACCGCTGTAGGGATCGCCGAGGATCTCGAGCGTGGGGTGATTGACCGTTTTCGGTCTTTACCGATTGCTCGCGGCTCAATCTTGGCAGGCCGAACACTCGCGGACCTGATTCGTTCACTCATGGTGATTCTGTTGATGCTGGTGGCTGGCTACCTGCTTGGTTTTCGATTCACCGAGGGGATCCTGTCAGCAGTGGCTGCGGTGGCAGTTGTTGGACTGTTCGGATACCTCTTCAGTTGGCTGTTTTGTTGGTTGGCTCTGATCGTTCCTGGCTCAGAAGCTGTTCAAACAGCCGGTTTTGTGCTGGTTTTCCCGCTCGTGTTTGCCTCTTCCATATTTGTTCCACTTGAGACGATGCCTAGCTGGCTATCTGCCTTTGCTTCCATTAGTCCCTTAACACACGCCACCGATGCAACCCGAGCGTTTGCTATTGGAGGAGATGCGTCACGTTCGTTACTGTGGATGTTTGGTTGGACCGCGGTGGCATTTCTTACGGTCATCCCGGATTCGATAAGGCGGTTTCGTGGACTCACCTAGGCTGCAGCGTGCTCGAAGGGCACGTGCCAACAAGCTCACACAGCCTCAACTAGACCTTCCAACCTTCCGAGTCGTTGCAACTCTGGTTGCCGCGTTAAGTTCAGGCGTGCTGCCACTGTTTCTCGTCGGAGCGTTCCAGGGCCGCATTGCGGAAGATATCGAAACAGGCTTTGCCGGTATTGGTGCCGTACTGGCCTTGTTTTTCATCACTACCGGTGTCTGTTCGCTTCCAGCCGGTCGATTGGTCGACCGAGTCGGCGCGGCAGTTGCTTTGCGCATAGGCATGTCATTCACCATGCTGTCATCAGTGTTTATTGCACTGTTTGCCACCAGCCTGCCACGGATAGGCATCGGTCTAATCCTGTGTGGTTTAGGTACGACTTTCATTGACACGTCTGGGTCGCGAGCATTGTCACGCGCAGTTCCACGCAAGCAGCAAGGACTGGGTTTTGGCGCAAAGGAAGCAAGTGGCCCACTGGCAGCACTGCTCGCCGGAGTTGCGCTACCAATTCTGGGTGAAGTGTTTGCGTGGCGATCACTGTTTTTGTTTGCGACGGTGTTCGCATTCTTCACGGCAATGAGCGTTCCGTCTGGCTTGGATCGCATACGAACTCTTGACCCAACGCTGCCATATGAACCGCAATCAGATGATGGGCCTATTCCTGATGAGCTCATGGTCGTTGAAGAATCCGATGTTGCACAAACCGACGGTAACACCAAAAAACAACTGGTAATGCTCGCCATCGCCTCGGCTACCGGTAGCACCGTTGCTGCCAGTGGAGCAAGTTTCCTTGTTCCCTCTATGCAGCAAGTGGGACTGACAGCCCAGTATGCCGGCCTGGTGTTGGCACTGGCATCGCTGGTGGCAGTGATGAGTCGTGTCGGGTCAGGGATCCTGGTCGACCGGAGCGACAACCGGGAACTACAGATCGTTACGGTGTTGCTTGGTAGTGGTGCGTTCGCGGCTTTAGGTCTGACTTTATCTACCAATGTGTTGGCTGACAGCCGTCTTGGCATAACCGTTGGCATCATCAGTGCGCTGGTGTTGCTCGGCGGTGGGTGGGGCTGGACGGGCCTCTTGTTTCTTTCGGGCGTACGGATCTCACCGGCGAGGCCAGCCTTATCTGGCGGGGTCGTGTTGGCCGGTCTTGGACTTGGCGGGGCGATTGGTCCGGCTTTGTTTGGTTACGTGGCGGAGACCTTCTCGGTCGCAGCCTCCTGGGGTGGAGCTGTACCGATGCTTGCCATCGCCGCGTATATGACCCATGCGTTACACCAAGAACGGGCGTTAACTTAAGCCTTGACGGGTAAACGGTAGGAAAACGCCGATTGAACCAAATTTGCTTGTTGGCCAGATCACTTCCTTTCCCCCCATAAGATACATTATGTTAACTAACGGTTTTATGTGCATCGAAGGGCCTGCAACGCATCGCGACTCATCCCCTCAAACGGGTCGTGTCATCATCCAAAGTCACGGATCACGGTGATCACCAGTTCATTCACGCGCACAAGAAGTGGCGGATAGCCCAGATACACGACGTCGCGGAATGTTGGCATACCCAATGAGCTCACGTGAACCGTCCAAACGTCGATCAGTTCAACGAGTTCATCGCCACTGGTGTTGTATTGAAACGCCGGCGACGTCAGTAGCCCGTCAATCGCCTCATATGGTCCGGTTGTTTCGCCGGATTCGCGCCATCGCACGAAATATTCACCTTGTGCACGGATACGAACGTTGGTTGGGCCTGAGAGCAGATTGACCGTCGTTTGCGTGTCGATGGCTAAGGCACGCGTCGGCATTTCAAGGCGGGTATGGATACCCACCAGCGTGTTGTTGTTTGGCTGCACGGTGAATACGGGTCGCGGCAGCACTTCACGAATTTTTCGAACAACCGTCTCGTAGTCGGCATTATCCGGCGTTAATCGCTCTGCTGGGGGACATTCGAGGAAACCTTCGTGAAGGGGAGGCAAGGCAACGTCGGTTTCGCTAAACACTGGCGTACGCAGGCGCTGCAAACTTCGGACATGCACGACACACGTCTCACCCTGAAGTGTCTCAGACAATAGTCCTCGTGTGATGAGCGTGTAGCCCACAGGCGGCCAGGTCTCCTGTGGCGGGTGAGGAAACGCTCCTGGGGCGATCCATGATTCGCTCACTTCACATGCAACCGCACCTGCCGCGCGGTATGCCACACAGTTTAGTGAACGCTGTGACGACGGGTCAGCCGACACGTTGCCTATTTCAACCACTCCACTTATAAGGGCACACACGACTACGAATATGAAGCCCCGTCGCAATCGCCACTCCCCTCACTTGCTGTCACAGTGAATAGACGGCCAGTAAGAGTGTTTCCGAACTGAGCTGATACAGGTGGTTTACAGGTTGACGGGTTGGCCTGTAGCGTCAAGCAGACGCCATTCATCAAAACGGGCAAACAAGTCGAGAGCCAGATCGCCTCGGCGCAATGACACAGTGATGGTCGCACTCACGCCATCAGGTGCGCTTGATCGGCCTTCGAGACTAAACGTCGGTGCCCATGTGGCAGGCCGTGGTTCAGGCCGACCAAAAATTGGTGATGAAAGCTCAGCACCGTCAAACGCGGCGACGACATCCACGAGTTGTGCTTCGGTGAACCGCAGCACAGTCACCCCATCGGTAGTGTTTTGTCGCAGTGACCCCAAGATGGTCGACACCGGAAAACATGCCAATTGGAGACGTGTATCCCTTAAATCCGTGCCGAGTGCAGTTTGAGTCGTATCGGTGACCGGTTCTAGGGTGAGTCCAAGCACACGAAACTTTGGTTCGAGTTCGATTCCCCACACGGCCGCGCCGTTTAGGAGTTGTTCGACGGAACCTAGATCGCCGACACGGTCCATATCTGCCCCTTTGAAGACACTCTCAGACGGTACCGGCATCCACATTAGTCTTGAGACAACATGCAAAACCTCTATAAGGACGACTGTGCTGCTAGTTTTGAGACACTTCTTTGACCTTCGGCACAAAGGCTCAAACTCGTGATCAGCAGCGAACTGACGGCCCTGACACTGCGTCAGCAGTCTGATCTGATTCGTGATCGCCTCCTCTCCCCTGTCGAGTTGACCGAGGCGTATCTGGCGCAAATCGACGCACTCAACCCGAGCCTGAACGCTTACATCACCGTCACGGCTGAGCATGCGCAAAGCCGTGCAGCACACGCTGCAACGGAAATTGCCAACGGGGCGTATCGAGGCCCACTGCATGGTGTCACTTACGGCATTAAAGATCAGTTTTTTACGCGTGCGGCGCCAACCACACTGGCCTGGAAACAGCTTCACGCCAACCAGGTGGATACTGACGCTGCCGTAGTTGAACGCCTCGATGCTGCCGGGGCGATTCTTATCGGCAAACACAATCTGGACCAGTTCGGCAAAGGCGGCGCTACTAGTTGGGATTTCGGCGAACCCCGTAACCCGTGGAACCTGGCCCATTCCCCCACCGGGTCATCTCAAGGATCTGCGGCAGCCATGGCGGCAGGTTTATGTTCGGTTGCGATCGGTGAAGACACCGGCGGCTCAGTGCGTATGCCTGCTGCTGCTTGCGGTCTTGCCGGTTTACGCCCGACATTTGGACGGGTATCACGATTTGGCGGGTACCTGTATGGCTGGACAGCTGACACGATCGGCCCGTTGACCCGAACAGTTGAAGACAACGCCCTCGTGTTGGAAGTATTGGCCGGTTATGACGTGCGAGATCCACTGAGTGTGGCTACGCCAGTTTCCAAATACAGTGAAATGCTCACCATGGATCTAACCGGCGTTCGTATCGGTGTGGTGACCAACTTGGCGCAGTCACCGGCCCTTCGCGACGATGTCAAGCATGCGTTTAACGCGACCGTCGAAACGCTCCGTGAACTTGGGGCAACCGTCACAGCAGTAACTCTTCCTTCAGCGTCTTATGCGGTGCCACTGTTGATGCTTTCTTCTGATGTTGATGTGGCCACACAACTGTTGCGCAAGTATTTGCGTGAGCATTACAACGAGATCGATTACGGCATTCGTACCCGCCTTGCTGCGGCTTGTTTGATGCCTGCTTCGGCGTATGCGACAGCTATGCAGGGTCGGGCGGTTGTTCGCGCTGAAGTGCTTGCACAGTTTGATGCACTTGACTGCCTCGTCACACCTATGACACCCCAACCTGCCCCGATTCTTGGCCGCAAAGCTGAACCACTCTCGTCACCTACGGATTTCTGGGAGGCAGTCGTCAAGTCACGGATTTTTTCCTACCCGTTTAGCTTGGCGAATACTCCTGCGTTGTCGGTACTAAATGGCTTCACTGAAGCCGAAGTGCTGCCGATCGGGTTTCAAATTGTTGCTCCACCATTTCGCGAAGACGTGGTCTATCGGGTGGGGCATGCCTATGAGCAAGCAACAAGCTGGCATACGCGCCGACCGACTCTGGCAGCCTTGTAAAGGAGAACGCTTTGACTTTGTCTCACGACGATATTCGTGTGATGGCTCGCGCTGTGGGTTTGACGTTACCTGATAGTGACGTAGCTGACGTTGCTGCACGCACGAATGCACTGATGCAGGCGGTTGCTGACGTTGAGGCTGCCTTTGGTGACCAGTTTGACGCCTATGAGCCCATTCCGCCGGTGCTTCCCTTCCCGCCGAATTAACGGGTTAAACGACGTCCGGCAAGACGGTAACGCCGATCATCGAGTCGCGGGTAACGAGTGCCCGCAGTTGATCTTCGTTCATTGCTTCGGTGCCTTTGGGGCGTTCGGGAATCACGAGGTAGCGGGTTTCAGCGTTGGAGTCCCACACCCGGATGGTCTTACCGGCAGGCACTGACGTCCCGAATTCTTTCAGTACTTGAGTGGGTTCAATCACCATACGTGAGCGGTATTCAGGGCTTTTGTACCAGCGAGGTTGAGGCCCGAGCACAAAGAGCGGGTAGCACGAACATAACGTGCAGACGATCACATTGTGGACTTCTGGCGTGTTGAACACGGCACGCAAAGTCGCGAAAGGCAAGTCGCGGTGTTGGCTTCCTTCAAGGTCGTAGCCAAGGTCGCGGATGATGCTGGTCGCGTCCTCTTCGAGACGTTGACGAAAAGTCGGATCGACCCAAGCGCGTGCCACCATCGCAGCACCGTGACGAGGACCAAGTTTTTCTGCGTAAGTTTCAACGAGTTCGTCGACCTGTTCGCTTTGCAACACGCCACCGGCGACAAGTGCAGCTTCAAGCGCTGCGGTACGGGCCGTTAATGCCACCCGAGTGGCGTCTTTGTCGTGATTATGTGACTGCGGTGCTGCTGCGTATGAATGACTCGACATAGCGGACTCTCCCTCGCGTGACGGCTAAGCGTACGGCGACCTTTACCTACTCCAGGTAGGACTCCCACAGTTCAACCACTAGTTCAGCGTCGGCTTCGGCATCGTTGCCCCAAAGGTCTTGCATGGCAAACAGGACACCATAAAACGGTACGTCATCGCCTTTGACGCCGTTTTTGACCGTTTCGTCAGGAACGGGCGCCGCTCCGCGGACAGATTCGATCACGCCGGTCCGTCCTCTGACATAGCGAGGCAGGCGAGTGTGTCCGGGCGGGTTGTCGACACGGGTGCGAACCGTGTCGCCGACGGTAAACCGTGGCGTGGCCATCAGTGGTCTCCGTGACTGTCATGATCATCATGATCATCTGCATGTTCGTCTGGCAGTTCGGCCAAGAAACGTTCAACGTCGCCTTCGGCGAGTAGGCCTTTTTCGATCGCAATTTTTTCAACTGCCATCAACCAGCGTTCGTAGTAGCTGGTTGATAAGTAGGTGGCTGGCCCGAGGCGTTCGACCGCGTGACGAAATTCGTCGGTGGTACAGACGCCGTTGGCGCGAATGACACGCGACAGGCCAAACACGCGTGCTTCCCAGCCTTCGTGAAAGCCGTGGTCTTCTTCGGGATCAATTTCTACTTCCCAAAAGCCGCGTGTACCGCCAAGGTCATGAACGAAACTCATCAGCTCTCTCCTTGGGGTGGTGATTAGGCGGTGCAGGCCAACAAACTGGGGCCCACACCGCGTTCGTGTCTTAGCGTGACAGTAACGACCGTAAGTCGCGTACGTCATCAATTTGGGCCGGGTCGAGCATCAGGCCGATAAGTTCTTCGGTTTCTGCCGCACCGATAGTTGGCGCGAGCAGGTCTTCAAACTTTGCCAAGATCTGCGGTTCTGGCATCGGATTCTCATAAGTGCCCTGCACCGCTTCAACAAAACGTTCGACCATTGAGCCGTCTTTGCGCTTGACGATGACACGACCACTGCGGGTACCGCGGGTGGACTCGTCTGGGGTTAACGTCATGCGGCTCATCAGATCGACAATGTCGGCGGCTTTCATGCGCGGTTCGTCATGTGCCATTTCGAAACTAAAACGCCCGTCGAGGATCGTGCCGGCCACCAGATACTGGCAGTTGATGTCAGGCATATGCCGGTTATTGACGATCATTGCCAGGTGTGCAGGCAGCAGAATTTCCATCGCTTCGACCTCGCCGGCAGTCAGACCATCCATCGTTACGAGATCTTCAGCGGCTTGCACGGCAGCTTGGGCGGGCGAACCAACCGCATATTTTTTAATGTTGGTGCGCATAATCTCGTAGCGTTCGTGCAGTTGGGCACTCATCTGGGTGATGTCGTGACAGGTTGACACCGCATCGAAAAAGTTTGGGTGACCGGTAAACACGTCGAGCACGCCATCCATACCGGATGCGACCATGGTGGCTGATGCGACACCGTTACGTGCTCCCATACCGGCAAACACGAATGCCTTTTCGACGTGCCGGCCGTCACGCAGCCAGGTGGTGACACCGGAAGCTTGCTGCGCATTGTAAGACAGTGCCCAGCGGACCTGTTCTTCGTCCAAGTCTTCTAGGGCGATGGCGGCGGCCGCGGCACCCCACACGCTCATCATTGCATGGCTGGCCCGTGAACTGTCTGAGGCTGAAAAGGTGTCCATGCCAAGAGCAAGGTTCATGCGGGTGCCAATGTCATAACCGGCCGAAATGCCGCGGAACAGCTCCATGCCGGATCGGCCGTGGCGTTCAGCGACGGCAAAAGCCGCCGGAACTACCGCACAACCTGGGTGGCTTAGCGTTGGAGCGTGTGAGTCATCGGTCTCATCTGCATGGGCGGAGATGCCGTTGGCGAGAGCGGCAAGAGTCGCGTTGGTGCGAATGTCGGTGCCCATGACAAGCGCCTCATCGACACCACCTTGCAGTTTGACGTATTCGATGCCGCGGATACCGGGTTCCATGCGTGCACCGGTCAAGATCGCTGCCAGCGTGTCAAGCACGTGGTATGCCGTTTTGCGCACAACGTCGTCGGGTAGTGGCGTGTGCTTGGCATCGCGCAAGAATTCTGCGACTTTCTGTGTTTCTTGACTGACGACTTCCTGCGCCATCATGCTCCCCCTCTACAGGCAGATACTGCCTTAACGGCTTTGCAAACGGATGTAGCGCCGACTCCCAGTGCATGTTACTGGCGCAGCAGTAAACCTACCCGATGAGACCGGCGGCGCACACGTGCCCCAGGCGCATTGTTTGACTGCCGATTGTCTTGGCATACCTCGTTAAGCCAGGTCAGGGCATCACTTACATGCTGCACTGGCACTAACTCCATCCCGGGAAGATCCGCCTGTTCGCATGCTGGCTGCTGGAGTCACGCCCTCGAACACGTTTTGTGACGGTTTCGACGAACAGTTCCGGGCGGCCAATAGCAACAAAAGACCAGCGGCCTTCAGGGTTTGCACTGCGTCCGTTCGCCATCAAGCGCCCATCGAGCCGCCAGACAGTAGCGACCGGATCGTTAGCAAACACGACGTTAAACGGCGTCGGCACAAGGCCAAGAGCAAGCACGAAACAGACCGTCACGAGCGCTCGTCGTCGCTGGCTGCGACCAGAGGCTCGTGACGTACTCATGTCACGGTTGTAGACGCCGGGATGGCCTCTACAAATGATTCGATTGGAGGACAGGAACACACCAGATTGCGATCGCCATACGCGTCGTCGATACGACCCACTGGGACCCAGTATTTGCGTTGGGTCACTGAAGCCAATGGGTACGCCGCGACTTGACGTGGATACGGGTATGACCAAGTTTCGCTGAGCAGCCGCTGGGCCGGATGTGGCGCATTTGTCAGTGGGTTGTTGTCGTGAGGCCACACGCCTCGTTCCACTGCGTCGATTTCTTGACGGATGGCAAGCATTGCGTCACAGAACCGGTCAAGTTCAACCCGTGCTTCCGATTCGGTGGGTTCGATCATCAACGTTCCGGCTACCGGAAACGACATGGTTGGCGCATGAAAGCCGTAATCGATAAGGCGTTTGGCAACGTCAGCGTTACTCACCGAAGAGCTTGCTTTCATCGGACGAACGTCAATGATGGCTTCGTGTGCGACAAGCCCATGTGCACCGGAGTACAAAACGGGGAAAGCATCGCCAAGCCGAGTCGCAATGTAGTTCGCAGCAACGATCGCATTTTCACTTGCCAGACGAAGCCCTTGCCCACCCATGAGTCGGACATAAGCCCAACTGATCTGCAGGATCCCAGCCGATCCCCAAGGCGCTGCCGCAATTGGACCGACCATATGGGTTGTTGTCGAGGCACGGTCGTCTGGAAACAGCGGATGGGAGGGAAGATAAGGCGCCAGATGGGTACGGCAGGCGACCGGTCCAACACCGGGACCTCCTCCCCCATGAGGAATACAGAACGTCTTGTGGAGGTTGAGGTGGCTGATATCCGCACCAAACCAGCCGGGACGTGCAACACCCACCAGTGCGTTCATGTTGGCACCGTCGAGATACACCTGGCCGCCATGGCCGTGGACGATATCGCACACTTCGGTGATGGTGGCTTCAAAGACGCCGTGCGTTGATGGGTAAGTCACCATCACTGCAGCAAGTGTTTCGTCATACTGTGCGGCAAGACTTCGCAACTGATCGACAGCGATATTGCCGGCGTCATCACACCCCACAACGACAACACGCATGCCTGCCATCACTGCACTAGCAGCGTTTGTGCCGTGGGCTGACGAGGGGATCAGGCACACGTTTCGTTGCTCATCGCCACGCGCCTGGTGATAGCCGCGAATGGCAAGTAGACCCGCAAGTTCGCCTTGAGCGCCACTGTTGGGCTGCAAACTCACAGCGTCATATCCGGTGATTTCGGCAAGCCACTGTTCGAGATCGGCAACGATACGTGCCGTACCTGCCAGATCTTTTCGGGGCGCAAACGGATGGACGGCAGCAAACGCCGGGTCGCTCACGGCTTCCATTTCAACAGCAGCGTTGAGTTTCATCGTGCATGAACCCAAAGGAATCATCGCCTGGTCAAGCGCAATGTCTTTGCTTCGTAACCGTTGCAGCCACCGCATCAGTTCAGTTTCGGAGCGGTACAGAGAAAAACGTCGGTCATTAAGAAATGTGCTGGTGCGCGCAATCACACGAGGAATGCCAGGCAGTTCACCCGTGAGCCGGTCAGCCTCGGCACGCAGACCGTTGGTGTCTATGCCGGCAAGAACAGCAACCAGCGCGGTGATGTCATCAAGCGTTGCGGTTTCATCAAGAGCGATCCGTACATGCTCGCCGTCACCTGGATACAGCGCGCCACTTGCGTCTGGCACTCGTCCAAGCTCAAAACCGGCTTCACGTGCCGCAGCGAACATGGCACGGGCTTTCTCGCCTGCCCGTAACGTGATCGTGTCAAACCATGTGTCGCCAACGACTGACAGCCCAGCTGCAATCAATTGTGCACGCAACACGGAGCTCAACACGTGGGTGCGCCGTGCGATTCGGGTCAAGCCTTGCGGACCGTGATGGACCGCGAACATGCCGGCCATCACGGCAAGCAGCACTTGAGAGGTACAGATGTTCGAGGTGGCCTTTTCGCGCCGGATGTGCTGCTCTCGCGTTTGGAGCGCCAAACGAAATGCGGGACGTCCGTCAACGTCTTCTGAAACCCCGACGAGTCTGCCGGGCAGGTGGCGTGCGTTGGCCTCACGGGTCGCCAGAAACGCGGCATGGGGCCCTCCGGCGAACAGCGGGACGCCAAAACGTTGGGTTGAACCAACAACGGCATCAGCTCCCTGTTCACCAGGTGGTGTGATGAGGGTGCAGGCAAGTAAGTCGGTTGCGACAACAACCTGAATGTCTGCTTGATGGAGCGTTTCGATTAACGCAGCATCGTCATGCAGCACTCCGCGCGTGTCAGGTGACTGCAGCACGGCCACTGTCGCGTTGGTGAGTTGCAGATCTGCAGTGCGTAAGTCAACAACATCGACGGTGACTTCAAGTGGTTCAGCCCGTTGGGTCAGTACGGCGATGGTTTGCGGGTGACAATGACGATCAACGAGGACCCGTTCGGGAACATCAACCACTTTTTTTGACACGCGACGGCACATTTGCATCGCCTCAGCGGCAGCGGTGGCCTCGTCTAGTAAAGATGCTCCGGCAAGTTCGGTACCAGTTAGATCCGTCACCATTGTCTGAAATACCAACAGTGCTTCAAGACGGCCTTGGCTGATTTCGGGCTGATACGGCGTGTAGGCGGTGTACCAACCGGGGTTTTCCAAAATATTGCGGCGCAACACGGCCGGGGTAAAGGTGCCGTGATAGCCAAGTCCGATGAATGGTCGCCGTGGCGTATTGAGGCTGGCCAGTGCGTGAAGTTCGCGTTGGACTTCTGCTTCGGTGACTGCCTCGGGCAGGTTGATTGGAGTGCGGTCGCGGATAGCTTCGGGGACTAGGTCGTCGAGCAGGTCTGCTGTGGAGGTGTAGCCGACGGTTGCCAACATCACCGCAAGATCGTTCGCATCAGTTCCAAGGTGTCGTTCTTGGAACCCTACGCGGTGCTCTAGTCCCCCAAATTCCCCGCTCACAGGCCGCTCTCCTCGTTGTGCCGCCAAGGCGCAAACAGTACCCACAGTGAACCATCTCCGTGGACCATTGTGGCAAAGGTGGAAGCCGTTGCTTAAGAGCGTGCGCAACCGCCAGGGTGAGCATTTCGCCTACGCTTGCCTAGGTCGCCAGTTACAAGGAGTCCACCGTGCGTCTTGGAGCCCATGTCCCCTCTGCTGACCCGCTCAGTGAAGCTGCTGCTCGCGGCGCTGAGGTAGTTCAAGTGTTCCTTTCTGCCCCACAGTCGTGGCGGAGGCCGACTCCACGTGAAGATGCGGCACGTCTAGCTGCTTCAGACCTAACGATCTATGTTCATGCGCCATATCTGATTAACGTTGCCAGCCCCAACCCGAAGGTACGTCATCCGTCACGTAAAGCTCTTGCTGATGCGCTCAGCGCCGCCGAAGCGATCGGCGCGAAGGGCGTAATTGTTCACGGCGGGCATGTGGGTAAAGACGGAGTTTTTGCTGACGGCGTCCGTAACTGGCGTCGAGCCTTGGAAGGCATTGCAAGTACTGTGCCCGTGTTAATCGAAAACACGGCCGGTGGGGCAAATGCTATGGCCCGTTACGTTGCCCAAATCGACGCGCTGTGGGAAGGTGTCCACGACGTCGAGACACCCGTTGGGTTCTGTCTTGACACGTGCCATTTGCATGCGGCCGGCGAAGACTTGTTAGTTGCGACACGCAGCATTATCGATCTGGTCGGTCAGGTTTCGTTGGTGCATTTAAACGATTCGCGCGATGCTGCTGGTAGTGGGCGTGACCGGCACGCCTCGCTTGGCACGGGTGAAATCAATGCCGCGTTGCTCACTGAAGTGGTGCGTCTGTGTGACACCGACACAGTGCTTGAAACTCCCGGAGGTGCTGAGGAGCACCGGGCCGACTTGACTTGGATCCGCGCACGGCTCGCAGACGCATAAGCGTCCTAACGGGCGGCACGTTTGCGGGTTGCAGGCTTAACTTCCGGCTCGGTGACGATGCGTTTCGTCTGGCCGTTTAGTGACTCTGACGGAAAGGCTGCGACTTCACCGCGCAGTTCCTCGATGACTGGATCAAGCGCTAATGCGAACACGCCTTGGCCTTTTCGAAGCAGGTCAAGTACTTCCGCATCGCTGGTAACCGCATACACGGTTTTGCCATCCGACAGCAACGTCACATCGGCAAGTTTGTCGCCGCGCTTGCATACTTCTTCAATCGCCAAGCGGACCTTGTGCAGAGAAATGCCGGTATCAAGGAGCCGCTTGACAACTTTGAGTTGCACAATGTCAGCAAAACCGTACAGGCGCATCGAACCGGACCCTTCAGCGCGCCGAAGTGAGGGTTGAACGAGTTTAGTTCGTGCCCAATAGTCAAGCTGCCGGTAGGAAATACCGACAATTTTAGCGACTGTGGGTGCGCGAAAACCTTCGTCTATGTCGTCGCTTTCAAAGGGCATCTGGCCTGTCTTCCCCACCGTCACACCGGCCTCCGAAACTTGAGTTAGTGGAGCGAAAGAGCTCCCCACCCACCACCGTGCGCGAACTGATTTTTGGGTGGAGCGCTTCTCTGCGAGTTGCTCCACGCTTACCTTGTCCGCAAGAGCGTTAGGAATGGAGACTAGAGCGTCACGGCACCGTTCGTCAACGAGCACGCCCCGTGCTAACTGCAGCAAGCAGACGGTGTGTGAGAAATTCGGCTCGTAGCGCCCTATTGGCCCCGAAAATCATCAGGGGAAATTTCATCCAAAAAGGCGCGGAACTCACGCAACTGGTCTTCATCATCCGGACGGTCGTCTGCTTCGAGTTCTTCGTCGTCGTCAAGCTCGATCCCAGCCGTGTCCAAAACATCTTCGGTAGACAGGATCGGAATGTCGCTAAAGCGGGCAGCCAGCGCCACCGCATCCGACGGACGGGCAGAGATCGTGAGCTGCTCGCCGGCACGCTTCAAATGCAATTCTGCATAAAACGTCCCGTCGCGCAGTTCGGTAATGTGCACGGCTGTCAGTTCTGCTTGCAAGTCCACCAGCACGGTTTTGAACAGATCGTGGGTGAGTGGACGCGGCGTATTGACGCCTTGCAACGCGAACGCGATAGCTGTCGCTTCGACTGCACCGATCCAGATTGGTAAATAACGGCTCCCCGTTTTCTCTTTCAGCAGCACGATCGGCTGGTTTGCGGGAAACTCGACGCGTACCCCTACCAGTTCCAGTTCGATCATGACCGTTCTCCTTGTGCCGAAACGCGCACCGTACCTGAGGTTTCTGCAAACAGGGCTGCGCCGTACCCGTGAGCGACCACTCTACGGGCGAGATCGCCGACACTCACCGGCTGATCAGCCACATCATTTTTTGGCATCGTCAGCCAACGGCACTGTCTTTCTGGCCCAAAGAACAACGCAACATCAAGCGGGTCATACGGTGTCACTGGCAGCGACCACGTAAGTGTCACAGCAGCCGTATCCGCAATTACCGCGGTTGCTGGCATCTGCCAGCTCGTCATACCGTTGATGTTCAACCAGGACAGTTTGGTGTGAACGTTACCGGCAAACGTTCGGGTGAACCCGTAGTCAAGGAGTTGTTCGGCGCGCACAAACCTTGCCGGGTCATTGCCTGCACCCAACACGACCGCGATGAGTTCACGTCCGTCACGTTCAGCACTGGCAACCAACGCGTTGCCGGCCCTAGTGGTAAAGCCCGTTTTTATGCCAGTTGCTTCTGGATAGCGGTTAATCAGCAAGTTTCGGTTGGGAAGTGCCGGACGCGTACCTAACGCAAAGGATTTCTTAGCAACGGCGGCTTTTAATGTCGGTTCGTCAAGAACTGCATCAGCGATAATTGCAAGCTGACGGGCCGAGAAGCGATTGCTATCGGCAAGACCGGACGGGTCATCAATAACCGCGCCTGTGATGCCAAGCCGTTGTGCTTCAGCTCGCATCAATTCCGCAAAGCTTTCTCTACTGCCAGCGACATGTTCCGCTAACGCTAAAGCGGCATCGTTACCTGAACGGGTCATCATGCCTTCAAGCAGCACCCCTACCGGATACTCTTCGCCGGCCCTCACCCCAATGCCAGCCCCAAACGTCGATGCGGCCGTCCGCGATATGCGCACCGGCTCATCTAAGCCAGCGTGCTGGAGAACCGTCAGGGCCGTCAGCATCTTGACTGTCGATGCGACGATGCGTAATTCATCTGCGCCGCGTTCAACGAGCGACACACCCGAATTACGATCAATCAGCAGCAGCGCTTCAACATCAGATGCGAATATGGCCGGCACGTCATCAGCTTGCCGTGGCAGCACCTGATGCACCACCGCATCTGCAGGACAGGCCGCGTCGGTCGCATTACGAGGCCCAATATCGAAAGTGGCGCCAATAAGGAGTTGTGCGGCCAGCAAAACCGTCAAGGTGATGCGGGTGATACTCACTGGCGAAAGAACTCACGTAGTTCTCGGGCACGCAACGCGTGATGAAGTTCATCTCCGTGTTGCAAAATAGCTTCAGCCATTGTCGTTGCGGCACGCAGCCGTTCGGGTTGACGGTGCCGCAAAGCCGGCGCGAGCAGTTGCTGAATCACATCAAGTTCACGTTCTTTGAACTGTCGGTACATCCGAAGATGTCGAATTTCAAGTCCGAGCACATTGAGCGCTGCTGCTGCTTTGATCACCGTCAAATCATCGTTGTCGTAGGGCTCTTCGCCGATGAACCCGTGAGCGATGAGTTCGTCAAGCAGCGACTGATTGACCCCAAGGATTTTGCGTACCTGTGCGGCCGTGCTGGCTGTGTTTGGCAGGTCACTAGCGGTATCTGGCGATTCATTTGCGGCTGTTAGGAGGGAACCTTGCTGTGGCGCAGGCGCGATATCAATAAACGACGTGATCGTGGCCAGTTCGTCACGAATAACTTTTAGTGGCAGATAGCGGTCACGCTGTGCTCGCAAGATATACAGCAGACGACCCACATCATCTTGGGAGAACCGTCGATAGCCTGACGCCGTACGGCTGGGAGCAAGTAACCCTTCAGTTTCAAGGAAACGAATTTTTGACACAGTCACATCAGGAAACTCGTCTTGCAAAAGCTCAATCACTGCCCCAATTGCGTATGCCGTCACGAGCTGTCGCCCACCGCCGTGTCGTCAGTCACAAACAGCAGTTTGAAACGCCCAATCTGCAACTCGTCGCCCGGTGTCAACTCCGCTGACCCGACCCGTTCACCGTTCACATAAGTGCCATTGAGGCTGCCACTGTCATCAAGCATCACCGAGTCACCGTTACGGGCAAACTGGGCGTGCCGACGCGACACCGTCACATCGTCAAGAAAAATGCGTGATGCCTGATGACGGCCGACAGTCGTGACTCCTTCGTCAAGCACATAGCGGGCACCGGCGTTGGGGCCACGAACGACCACCACGGCCATCGTGCCGTCATCGAGTGCCATCACGTTAGGGTCATGTGCCGGATCAAAAACGCCAACATCGAACGCGTCAATAGTCGCGTCAGGAACAGGTTTCTCGTTCGCGTCCGACGGTGATGCCGAGTCGTTCATCATCAGCCTCCAAACCTAGAACGTGCGAGTGGCAACTTACGCCTCGACAAGCTGGCGGTACTGTTCGGCGTCAAGTAGTGCGTCGAGTTGCGTGGCGTCTGCCACCCGGATTTTGATCAGCCAGCCGGCCTCATATGGGTCAGTGTTGACCGTTCCAGGATCAGCGTCAAGGTCAGGATTTACTTCCGTAACTTCCCCGCTGACTGGAGCAAAAAGATCGGACACCGACTTGGTGGACTCAACCTCACCAAAAGGTTGATCCTTGACGCATGTAGACCCGGTCGTTGGCAGATCGACGTACACCACATCGCCAAGTTCTGACTGCGCAAACGCAGTAATACCAACGGTCACAACATCACCATCAATACGCACCCACTCATGATCTGCGGTGTAGTGCAACTGCTCAGGGATGTCCACTGTCGGTCCTCTCAGTCAAGCCATCACCTTAGTGTACGGATGGCCGTAACGCGCGGGCGTAGCCAGCCGTAGCGACGTACGCCGTAATCGCCCCAGCTATAAAAACCACTGCAGCGCCACCACTCAACAATAACGCCAACGTGCCGGCGGCTACTTCGCTGGCGACCACTAGCACCGCTGCCGTCACCACAGCAAACGACCCTATCTTGCCTAATCGCGACACCGGCGGCGGGGACAATTGCCGCGCAACCAGCACCCCGGCGATGAGCAACACGCCAGCGTCGCGCGCAACCACCACAAGTAGCGCCCACAACGGCACCAGATCGGCGACAAAGAGCCCGTAGGCGACCGCGATAATAAAGATGCGATCCACAGCCGGATCTAACAGTGCCCCAAGGCGCGACACCTGATTCAACGCCCGTGCCAGAAAGCCATCAATCCAATCGGTTGCCGCAAACACAACCAGCAGAATCAGCGCGAGCGTAAACCGGCTGTCGTCTAGCGCACGAAACACAAACGGTACGGCCATCAGACGCAACAGCGTTACCGCGTTTGGCAGCGTAACAATTCGGTCATGGACAGCACGCGGCTTTCCTCGACCCCCCAGATCAAAGATCCGCACGGTGCCGCTCCCTCATCATGCGCCAAACAATTCGTTGTGGTCGGGCTGGCCGGACTTGAACCGGCGACCCCTCGCCCCCCAGACGAGTGCGCTACCTGACTGCGCCACAGCCCGTATAAAACTGGTTGATTCTGCTTTTAAAATCGGCATGTGGGGGAAGTCTTCTACGCCGTTTCGATGAACGCTACCGTCTGCATCCAAGGCAAGCCAAGTGATGACGTTAGCAACTAACGGCCTCGCCCACGGGCGTTGCGGTGCTCGCGCGTTGGCGGTCGATCATCAATCATGATTGGCACACCCGTAAAGTCGGCATATTCACGCAGGATACGTTCCAAATAGCGCCGATAGCTGTGCGGAATGCGGCCGTTGGCAAACAGCACTACTCGTGGGGGCCCAACTTCAGCTTGGGTGACGTAACGGATCGTCACCGGACGTTGTCCTCGGCGGGGTGGTGAATGCTGGGCTGTAGCGCCTGAAATGACGCGGTTGAGTTCGCGGGTTGGAATACGGCGCAGATAGTTCTCCCAGACTGATTCTAGGGCTGGCATCAGTTTGGTGACGTTGCGACCCGTGAGCGCCGATACGTTGACCCGTGGCGCCCAGGCAGCAAATCCAAGCATCCGTTCGCGATCCCGCTCGAACTTCAATCGAGTGTCTTCATCTACCTGATCCCACTTGTTACACACCATGATGAGACCGCGTCCAGCATCCCGCAACAAGCCGGCCAAACGTTGATCTTGTTCACTGATTGGCTCAGATGCATCGACTACGAATAACACCAAGTCGGCGCTGGCAATCGCATCACGGGTCCGGTCGACCGAATACAGTTCGGTATCTTCTCCGTGGCGGTAGCGGCGCCGCATCCCGGCCGTATCGACAAACACCCACGGTTTGCCATCGATACTGACCATCGTGTCGATCGCATCACGTGTGGTGTGTGCAACAGCATCGACAATGGACCGTTCTTCACCCAACAGCATGTTGAAAAGCGATGACTTGCCGACGTTTGGGCGCCCGACGATCGCAACGCGTGGTACGCGTGGGAAGTCATCTACCGACCCGTCAGGGGTTGGTAGTGCGGCAATAACATCGTCAAGTAAGTCGCCCACACCGCGCCCGTGACGGGCTGATACGGGCGCGGCCGTGCCAAGTCCAAGCCCGTAAAGTTCGTGTACGACACTTTCGAGTTTGGGCCCGTCAATTTTGTTTGCGACGAGGAACAGCGGAATGTTTTGTCGGCGCAACAAGCGTGCGTAACGTTCGTCGTCATCGAGCGCCCCGATCGTTGCATCGACCACAAACAGCACTGCGTCCGCGTCTGCTATCGCACGTTCAGCCTGTACGACAATCTGTTCTGCAAGTCCCTCGGCTTTATGTTCCCACCCGCCGGTGTCTACCAGCAAGAATCGTGTACCTAACCATTCGGCTTCATGTTCGGTGCGGTCTCTGGTCACCCCAGGACGTTCTTCAACGATAGCGACCCGTTCTCCCAAAATTCGGTTCACCAGCGATGATTTGCCGACGTTCGGTCGGCCTACTACAACCACGCGGGGAAGTGCCCGGCGAAACGCCAACGGGTCAACGGCGGTTTCTGATATGGCCTTCGGGTTGTCGGCATCAAACCGCCGCCGGTAAGCCTCATCTACCACCGCTTCAATGGTGTCCTCGATGGTCATATCGGTTGTGTCGAGCACCCATGCATCGTCAGCCAACGCGAACGGCGAATGTTGCCGATCTGCGTCAAGCGCATCTCTTGCGGCCAGTTCAGCAGCCAGTTCATCCAGCGGTCGCGGATCGTTGGTTTGTTCGGCCCGTCGACGTGCCCGTTCGGTGTTTGAGGCCGTGAGGAACACTTTCAGATCGGCATCGGGGAACACGACCGTTGCAATGTCGCGTCCTTCAAGCACCCCGCCGGTTGCTCCGAGTGTCCGTTGAGTTGACAGCAGTAACGCGCGCACTTCGGCGTGTTTGGCCACATGGGAGACCGCAGCTGTCACATCATGGGTGCGAATCGCATCGGTGACTTTTTCACCATCAAGCCATACGTCACCCTTGTCATAGCTGACAGTGGCTGATGCGAGTGTCGCAGCGCACGCAGCAGCGTCGTCCAACGGCGTATTTGCGCGCAAGCACGCTAAAGCTGCAGCACGATACAGAGCGCCTGTATCAAGATGAGGCAAGTCAAGAATTTCCGCGACCCGTGCTGCTACCGACGATTTACCTGAACCGGCAGGACCGTCAACTGCAAGGATAAACCCAGCAAAGAGTTCCGGGTCAGAATCATCATCAAGGACGTCGTCCCATTCGTCCTCATGCAGTTCTTCTGACACGATGGCTCCTAACAACACACGGCACAACGGCAACGGGCAGCGCCCTGTGACTATGAGCATACGTCACAGCCTCATCGGGCCTCACCGCAGATTGTCAAGCACCGTAAAGAACGTCGGAAACGATTTGGCAACACAGCCAGGATCTGTGATCACAACACCGTCCACCATCGTGCCGATGAGCGCAAAACTCATTGCCATACGGTGATCGTCATAGGTTTGCACCACCCCACCGTGCGGTGTTGAGGGAACTACGGTGAACCCGTCAGCATCTTCAGTGGCATGCACCCCAAGGCGTCGCAACTCACCGACAGTGGCAGCGATCCGGTCGGTTTCTTTCGCGCGAATAAAACCGATACCCGTCACGACCGTTGGTGTAGTGGCAAACGCTGCGACCACCGCCAACGTCTGTGCAGTATCGGAAATATCAGCCATGTCGCACGTAATTCCTACCAGCGGTTTGGTGCGCGATACGGTCGTTGACGTCGCGTCATAATGAACGTCACAACCCATTTGTTCAAGCAATTGAACGAAACGCATGTCGCCTTGCATGGCGGTTTTTGTGAGCCCTTCGACACGAACTGACCCGGCGGTGATTGCCGCCAAGGCAAAAAAGTAACTGGCGGCACTGGCATCCGGTTCAATCGCATACGTTGTTGCCGTGTAGCCACCTGTAGGCACGTAAAAACTGTCATTCTCGCGAACAACGTCGACCCCGAATGCCGCCATCACATTCGTAGTCATCGCCACATACGGTTCAGAGACCAGCGGAGTCAACAACGAGACGGTCAGTCCGTTCGTCGTCGCTGGACCGGCAAGAAGCAACCCCGACAAGAACTGGCTCGACACGTCACCAGCTACTTCAACGGTGCCACCAGCTATCCCGTGGGCATGCATCAACACCGGTAGGTGACCCGCGTTACCAAGCGGTTCGATACGGACACCTAACGCGGTGAGTGCCTCAAATACTGGTTGCATCGGTCGTGCACGAAATGGCGGCGCCCCATCCAGGACGAACCCGCCAGAACCCAATCCCAACAGTGGCGCTAGGAAGCGTGCGGTCGTACCGGAAAGGCGTACATCAACGTGCGCGGAACGGGCAGGAACTCGTCCGCCCTCACCGCTGAGAGCGACGGTGGCGTTAGTACGATCCACATCAATCCGAAACCCGAGAACGTTCAACGCGGTGATCATCGCTTCAGTGTCGTCAGCAAACAAGGCACCAGTAATAGTCGACTGGCCTGCAGCTAACGCCGCGGCAATGAGTGCCCGGTTAGTCAAACTTTTGGACCCGGGAAGCCGTACCGTTCCGTTGACCGGACGGGTAAATGGTGCGATTGCATGTTCGTCTAATGCAAAGTGGGATCGAGCTGCGACGGTTGCTGCAGTGTCGGAGTCATTCAACAGTTCAAGTTTGGCAGGCATGTCGTGTTGTTTGAGCGCGTCGATGGCCCGTCCTGCGTCGGCTACTGATACCCGTACGATC
Organism: Nitriliruptoraceae bacterium; assembly: GCA_040904765.1. Lineage (GTDB taxonomy): Bacteria > Actinomycetota > Nitriliruptoria > Nitriliruptorales > Nitriliruptoraceae > JBBDST01. The sequence goes on along the minus strand of JBBDST010000008.1, from coordinate 14,028 downwards.
AGCGCCCCGATACGACGCGCTTGTGCATGGCGCATGGCGATGTCTTCGATGTTCACGCCAGCTTCACCAAGCGCGCCAGCCACCTGTGCGAGCTGACCTACCTCGTCGTTGAGTGGCACAACCAAGTCGATTGCGGCTCCGCTATCGGCTTTACCTACAAGCTGTTGACGGGCAACTCGAGCATTGGCCAGTGTGGCTTTTACAGCCCGAAGATCGTTACTTGAGAGATCTTGGCGCAGCGCCGATAACTGATCGATCATCTTGTCCAAAGCATCTAGCACAGCATCCCGGTTGCCATCAAGAATAGGGATCCAAAGATCCGGGTCGCTGGCGGCGATACGGGTTGTGTCGCGAAACCCTCCCCCTGCCACGGCAAGTAATGCGTCACCGGTTTTTTCGACTGCATCTGCCGCGACAGACGCCAGACTTGAGGCGACGAGTTGGGGTAAATGACTGACGATGGCGACGAGTTCGTCGTGACGTTTTGGGCTGAGCACTAAAACGCGGGCTCCAAAGGCGTGTAGCAGGCGTGAGAGCACCTGCAACGATTCATCTGCGGCTTGATCGTGAGGTGTAAGGATCCACGTGGCTCCTTGAAACAGCTGCTCGTCTGCGGCATCTGGGCCGTTTTGTTCACTACCAGCCATTGGATGGCCGCCAATAAAACGGGCAGATTTTAATCCAGCAGCGTCTAAGTCACGGGTGACTTCTGCCACCACCGTGGCTTTCAACGAACCCACATCGGTCAGCACCGCATGCACGGGCGCGGCCAGTGCGGCGGCACGTAGGCACGCGGCAACAGCTCCACTTGGAACCGCGGCGATGACAATGTCAGCATCACGCACGGCGTCCTCAATCGTGTCAACGACTTCTGCAAGTTTTAAGACAGCGGCACGGCGACGCACCTGTTCGTCCAGGTCAGTGATGCGGACTGTCGTCACTCCCGCTTGTTTCGCTGCCAGCGCAATCGACCCGCCGATCAGCCCTGCACCGATTACGGCGATGGTCGGAGCTTGGTTGGTCGGGTAGGTTGATGCTGCGCTCATTCGGGCAGATCCGTACGCAACTGCCGTGCCCCATGGAGATAGACGTGCCGTAATTCTTGCGCCGACTTGTTGGTATGTACGTGTGCCAGCAGACGAATGCAGCGCGGAATTCCGGTGTCGATGGCAAGTTCTTGGGCGCACATCAACGGTACGTCGGTGATGCCACCCAGCCGCGCTGCCTCAGCGGGAAACGCCGCATGGAGGTCAGGCGTCATCGTAAACCAGATCGAGATCAGCTCGTCGGTGGTGAGTGCGTTGCGATCCAGCACAGCATCAATCAATTCACGGGTGCGGTCCAACAGGTGATCGCGCTCGTCCACTTCGATGGTGGTTGCACCACGCACAGCACGAACCCGAAACGTGTCAGCCATCGGTGTCCCCCTGCGCCTTACTTGGCGTCTGTGTCATGTTGGTTGCGGCGAACAGTGCAGCGATTTCTTTGCCGGTGAGAAACCGCCATTTTCCTTGACGCAAATCGCCAAGTTCCACGCCACCATAGGCGACCCGGGCAAGCCGTTCGACGGTCAAGCCGACGGCTCCAAGCATGCGGCGTACTTCACGTTTGCGACCTTCGGTCATGACAATTTCGAGCAGCGCTTTGCCTTTTTCTTCGCCCCGTACTTCCGCCCTTTTAGGTCGCGCCACACCGTCATCTAACTCCACGCCTTTACGTAGCTCACTTAACACCTGTTTGCGTACAGGTCCTAGCACCAGCGCGACATAGATTCGCTCGACCTGAAACGAGGGGTGAGTGAGCGCATGGGTCAACGCACCATCGTTGGTGAGTAACAGAAGTCCTTCGGTGTCTTGGTCGAGCCGACCAACAGGATAGAGACGCTGCGTCACATTGATCAGTTCCATGACGGTTGGCCGTCCTTGCGGATCGTCATAGGTGGTAACAAAGCCACGCGGCTTGTTCAACATCACATACAGCTTGTTGGGATCAGTGTGGACCCGTTCCCCATCAACGGTGAGGGCATCATTTTCTGGGTGGCATTTGTCCCCCAGTGACGCCACCCGGCCGTTTACTTGCACTCGGCCGGCAATAATTAACTGTTCACATGCGCGCCGTGATGCCACACCTGCGTTGGCAAGTACTTTTTGAACTCGTTCTTCACTCACCGTTTGCCTCAAGATCTGTCGCAGCAGTAGCCGCATCGTTGTGGTTGTCGTCCGCGTCAAGTGCATCCATCGCCGCAAGAGCGTGACGCAACCGGCTGATCGCATTTTGCGCTGCCGTGTCAAGATCATCGGTCAACGCATCTGTCACCATATCGGCCTGTCGCGGCGCGTTACGTGGCGCAGCCATCGGCTCATCGAAACGCCTCTGTAGTGACTGTTGGGCGATCCGTCTGCGTGCATCCTGAATCGCGTCTGGCTCGGGCTCATCAGGGGCATTTTCGGCATACAAAAATTCGGTGAGGGGAACCAGGTCGTCAAGGCTTGCGATTCCCAACCGTTCAAGAAACACAGTGGTAGTGACGTACAAGATTCCTTGGCCGCCTGACGCATCACGTCCCGCTTCGGCTACCAGCCCTCGTGTCACCAGATTACGTACCGCCGCATCGACGTTGACGCCCCGAATCTCACCGATCTGGGTGCGCGTAATCGGCTGCTTGTAAGCGATCACAGCGAGTGTTTCAAGCGCCGCTTGGGTCAGCCTTCCCGCTCGGCCTGCCGTAACAAAACGTTCAATCGCTGGACGTGCAAGTTCGGCCGTGAACATGCGCCAGCCGTTTCCAACCTGTCGGATTTCGATGCCACGTTTGTCGGCTTTGTAGGCAACAGTGAGTGATTTCACAGTGGCATGCGTATCTTCAGGGCTCAAGTCGAGTGCAAGCGCTAGATCATCCACACTTACCGGTTCGTCCGCCAAGAACAACACCGCTTCAAGTTCAGCTTGTTTTTCGGGGGTCACGACGACGCCTCCTGTCCTATCGTCATACGGTCGTCGTCGATGTCATCACCGATCTCGAGCAAGAATGTTGCGGTTGCGATCTCATCGAAACGTCGCCGCAGCGTGAACGACACGTGACGGTCGGGCTGTTCAAGATCGACGGCACCAAGTTTGTACAACTCTAAGCATGCCAGAAAAAGTGCAACTCGTTCACTGCGGTCACGAACTCCGGCGATGGAAGAGAAACTTGCCTCGTCGCTGGCGATAATCGCATCAAGCAGTTGTCGGGCCGCGTCTCGCAGCGACAACGTCGAGTGACGAATGTGAGTCAACGTCACCGAGTCTTGTGTTTTTGGGGCAAGCACGGCCGCAGCGAGCGCACCAAGACCACGAACGTCGATAGGTAGCGTGACGTCTGGCACCAGACGCAACATCCACGGCTCAAGTGTTGCTTCACGTGTCTGTCTGAATGCGAACTTACTTAATCGCCGGTCAAGCACGTGAGAAGCATCACGGTACGCGCGATACTCAAGCAGGCGTGCGTACAGCACGTCACGCGCTTCTACGAGCACATCACCGGCGTCATCTCGTAGTTCTTTGGGCAGTAAACGTACTGCCTTGATTTCGATCAGGGTTGCTGCAACCAGCAGAAATCGGGTTGCTGTTTCGAGGTCAAGCCGGTCAATTTCGGCATCCAAAAACGCGACAAAGTCATTGGTGATATCAGCCAAATCGACATCCATAATGTCGACACTGCGGCGCGCAATCAGCTGCAATAGCAGGTCGAAGGGACCCTGATAGATATCGAGAGAGACCTCGTAGGTCATAGGGCCACAGGACTTTCGTTGATGAAACAGCAACCAGCGTAAAGACTAGCCGTCACAGACAACGACTTAGCGGATGATCTCCTGCACTAACGGATTTGGCGTAACCGTGGGGTCGCCAATCACGATCGCATCGTTAAGGACCTGTTTGGCGGGCTCGACAAACTTAGGATCTGACGTATGGATCGCGATTGCAACCTCTTTAGCCGGCATGCCAAGCGCTAGCGTCAGTTCAAGTCCGGAAGTTAAGTCTCCCGTTGGACCGGCTAAGTCACGTGCCAGCACGCCGAGCCGTTTCGTATCGATAGCAACGACCCGTCCAGAAGTTGCAGGAGCCCATAGGGCTGCAGCTTCGTTAAGACCAAGCACGCGTATAGGGTCATCGCTGACGTTTGGGTCTCCGCCTTGAGCAGCGACGAACTGGCGGAACTGTTTAAGGGCGTCACCTGACGTCAACGCTTGCATCACTGTCTCCCGTGCTTGCGACGACTCGACACCGGTTAAAGAGAGAAGTTCGCTTGCCAGTAGCACGCTGAGTTCACCAAGCCGACCAAAAGTGCGTTGTGACAAGACATCGATAGCTGCCCGCACTTCAAGGGCGTTCCCAATGGCTGGACCAAGCGGCTGGTTCATGTCGCTCAACACGGCTGTCACTTGCAGGCCATGTGCGGCTCCTATGGCGATGCATTGAGTCGCAAGCTTGCGGTTCAGATCGTCGTTGCCAAGAATGGATGCTTGCCCGAGTTTGACGTCAAGGACGAGATGTTTAGCGCCGGTCGCAAGCTTTTTGCTCATGATGCTCGCCGCGATCAGTGCCGTGTCATCAACCAATTCGATGTGATCGCGCAGTGCATAAAGTCGTCGGTCTGCTGGTGCCAGTTCCTGAGTTGCCGCTGCAATTGCAACGCCAACTGTGGCAAGTTGCGACATAAAGGCTGTGGCATCCAGATCGGTGCGCATCCCAGGAATTGAGGCAAGTTTGTCCAGTGTTCCGCCGGTGTGGCCAAGACTGCCGCCGGAAAGTTTGGCAACAACGAAACCGACACTGGCAACAAGCGGTGCAACGATCAGGGTTGTCGAGTCGGCTACCCCACCGGTTGAGTGCTTGTCGACTACCGGCCCGTTGACAGCCGGATGTTTAAGCACCTTGCCCGAGGCGACCATTGCCTCAGTCAACGCCACGGACTCATCAAGGCTGATGCCGTGCATCACCCTTGCCATCAGCCATGCGGCCATCTGCACGTCGGTAAACATGTTATTGGTGAATGCACTAACGACATTACGCCATTCGTCTCCGCTTAGAGGCTCAGTATGCCGCCGTGCCCGTTGTAACACTGCCCGCGGAACGAACAAGTCTGACATGAGTTAGGCCTGACGGCTGCGTTCCAGCACCTCACGACCAAGCGCGCGGTAGGCCTTTGCGCCGGCAGAACTTGACGCGTAGGTGAGGATGGATTCGCCTGCGACGGGGGCTTCAGCAAACCGAATGGTTTTACCGATAGTAGTTTCGAACACGACGTCGCCAAACGCTTCTTTCACTCGGTCAAACACGTCGCGTCCGTGAATGGTGCGACCGTCATACATGGTGGCAATCACCCCTTCAAGTCTTAAGCCCGGGTTGAGACGTTCCCGGACGCGTTCCAAAGTTTGCATCAACAAGGACATACCGCGAAGTGCGAAATATTCACATTCGAGCGGAACGATCACCCCATCTGAGGCGGATAGTCCGTTGATGGTGAGTAGCCCAAGGCTTGGCGGGCAGTCGATCAGAATGAAGTCGTAGCGGTCACGTACCCGTTCAAGGACCCGTTGCAGAGCATGTTCACGTGCGACTTCTTGAACCAACAAAATTTCGGCGGCCGCAAGATCGATGTTTGCGGGCAACAAATCTAGGCCTGGTGTCGCGGTCGAAACGATCGCTTCGTCGACGCTTGCGCCGTCTTGGAGCAGCAGGTTGTAGATCGTCGTGTCGAGGGCGTTGGCTTCAACGCCAAGTCCGACCCCAAGAGATCCTTGCGGGTCCATGTCGACAAGCAGGACAGACGCTCCCAACTCAACGAGGGCTGCACCTAGGTTGATGGTGGTCGTAGTTTTCCCTACGCCACCTTTTTGGTTTGCTAGCGCGATGATTTTGGCGTGCGTTTTAGATTTGCCGTCGCGGGTTTGCGCATCACGCAATGCTGCTGCTTGGTCTGCGCCCCACGCACGCACATCATCTTGGCTCTCAGCCACCACATCTCCTTGCTTGGCTTAACCGACACGCCCGAAACACGGTACTCGCATGAAAACTACTCGTGTCTTGGCATTTCAGCGAACGGAACTATCTGCTAGGCGCGCGGGTGGCTGCGCTCATACACTGATTTCAGCATCCCACGGGACACTTGCGTATAAATCTGAGTTGTTGCGATACTGGCATGCCCGAGCAGTTCTTGCACGATTCGGACATCAGCGCCGCCATCAAGTAGATGGGTAGCGAACGAATGACGCAAGGTGTGGGGCGACACGCTCTGCGCGATCCCTGCCTTGTCGGCGTAGCGGTGCACTACTTTCCACACGCCTTGTCGGGTCAGACGACCGCCACGCGTGTTCACAAACACGGCACTGTTCGCGGGTGTCATCTGGTGGCGTCCACGCACAAACCACCGGTCAAGAGCGTCGGCTGCAGGTTCGCCGTAAGGAACGATCCGCTGTTTGTCGCCTTTACCTAACACGCGCACGAGACGGTCAACTGGGTCGATGTCATCAAGATCAAGTTGCACCAGTTCACTAATACGCAACCCTGCGCCATACAGCAGTTCAAGCATCGCGCTATCGCGCCAGCCTAAAGGCGTATGGTTACTGGGCAGATCAAGTATTTGACTGACCTGATCCACCGTAAGCGCTTTAGGTAAAGATCTGGGGGCTCGCGGCGTATCAACATTGCTAGTTATGTCTGTTGAGACGAATTCTTCCACGAATAAGAACCGGTGGTAGCCGCGCACTGCAACCACTCCCCGCGCGATCGACGACTGGGCGTACGTGCGGCCATTTGGCAGGGTGCGCGTTTTCATCCACGCCACAAACTGGGCTAGTTCAGTTGTAGAGGCGTCAGCAATATCACCCAACGCATGTTCGCTACGAAACGTGGCATACAGCCGCAAGTCGCGTTCATAGGCGCGCAGCGTGTGTACCGATACACCACGTTCAACAGCAAGATGGTTGAGATACTCGTCAACGTGACGGAGCACCTCAGCGAGTTTCGACGGCGCGGTCATAGCAGTTATGTCGTGACCGCAGACGTCACTGTCCGGTTCCGAAACTTTTGTGCAAGCAGGATGCCAAGGGCTGTTTTTGCGTCCCGAATCACCTGCATCTCAACTGCAGCGACCGCCTCATCAAAGTCAAGCAACACAATCTCCATGTGAGCCTCTTCGGCTTCAGCACGAAAATACAGTGGTGGCGGTGTGGGCTTGGCTTGCGGCGCGTAAAAAAGATAAGTGCGTTCGTTAGTCCACCCGATCGAGTTTTGGAACGTCGTCAAATGATGCAGCTCATCCACGGTGTAAAGCGCTTCTTCTTGTAGCTCACGCACGACGGCTTCACGAACCGTTTCGCCCTCTACGTCGACTTTGCCTGCCGGAATTTCGAGCATGTAGGACTCGACCGCATGACGGTACTGACGCACCAGGATGATCTGATCGTCAGGGGTGACTGCCACCACTGCGGCTGCGTCTTGCCGGACGACAATTTCGCGTTCCACAATCACACCATCGGGTGTGAGCACTTCATCAACACGTACGGTCGAATAGCCCTCGTATACGACATTCTGTTTTAGGGTCTCAAACCAGGCAGCTTCACTGTTCATATCGCATCATGCTTTGGCGCAGACGCTCCTTTTGCAAGAGTTGGTTCATCAAACACTGCCGGGAACCGTCCCGCTACCGCGCGACGGTGTTGCAACGCGGCCTCGATCAGGCCACTAAACAGCGGATGTGGCCGATGGGGTCGTGACTTCAATTCCGGATGTGCCTGGGTGGCAACAAAAAACGGATGCTCAGAAAGCTCTAAAAATTCGACCAGTAAACCGTCGGGCGACAAGCCGCTAAATGTCAGACCGTGTTGTTCTAACAGCGGCCGGTAGGCGTTGTTCACCTCGTATCGGTGACGGTGACGTTCCGAAATTTCGTTTGCGCCGTATAACGCCTGCACCCGTGAGCCGGGCACCAAATGAGCAGGGTAGGCACCCAGCCGCATAGTGCCGCCCTTGTCGGTGACTTCTGCTTGATCTGCCATCAACGCGATCACCGGGTACGGAGTTTCATCATCAAATTCGGTTGAAGCAGCGCCGGTGAGCCCAGCCACATTACGGGCAAATTCAATCACCGCACATTGCATTCCCAGACACAACCCAAGAAATGGTAGTTGCCGGGTGCGGGCCCAATTGATGGCCGCAATTTTTCCTTCAACCCCTCGTAACCCAAAACCACCAGGCACAACAATGCCGTTGATGCCGGCAAACAGGTGGGTGAGTCGGGTGGTGTGTTGCGCTTCTGTTTCTTCTTCAGTTGCAACCAGTTGGTCAGAATCGATCCAACGCAGTTCGACGTTGGCGCCCCAAGCGACCCCGCCGTGACGGAGCGACTCAACGACCGAAAGGTAAGCGTCAGCCAGATTCACATATTTGCCGACGATGCCGACCACAACTTGTTCACGGGCGCCCATTACCTGATCAACCAGTGTGCGCCAACTGTCTAGCTGGACGGGAGTCTGTGGCAGATTCAAGAGTCGCACCACAACGTCATCAAGTCCCTCGTCATGCAATGCTAGAGGGACTTGATACAGCGACGGGGCATCAACTGCGGCGATGACTGCATCCAAATCGACGTCACACTGCAGGGCGACTTTGCGACGCAGATCGGCGTCAAGTGGCCGGTCAGCACGTAACACAAGTACGTCTGGCTGAATACCGATTGAACGCAATTCCCGTACCGAATGCTGTGCCGGTTTGGTTTTTAATTCGCCCGATACGGCGATGTAGGGCACCAGTGCACAGTGCAGATACAGAATATTTTCACGGCCAACGTCGTAACGGAACTGGCGGATTGCCTCCAAGAACGGCAGTCCTTCAATGTCGCCGACAGTGCCACCCACTTCGGTGATCACCACATCAACATCAATGGCGACCGCATGAACCCGTTCGCGAATTTCATCGGTGATGTGAGGGATGACCTGCACGGTCTTGCCGAGATAATCGCCGCGCCGTTCCTTGTTGATAACCGAAAGCCAGATCTGTCCCGAAGAGACACTTGAACCGCGGTGCAGGTTTTCGTCCACAAACCGTTCGTAATGCCCAAGATCAAGGTCTGTCTCGCCACCATCATCGGTGACGAACACTTCTCCATGTTCAAACGGGTTCATCGTGCCTGGGTCAACATTCAGGTACGGATCGAGTTTTTGTAGGGTCACTCGAAAACCGCGGGCTTTCAATAGGGCACCTAGCGATGAGGCAGTGATCCCTTTGCCAAGTGCGGACGAAACACCGCCTGTGACAAAAATATGCTTCACCTGAGAACCGTCTGCCACTGTCAAATCCTTACTTGGGTTCGACCGTGCCGTAACGGTCTTTAAGACAGTAGCGCCCGACGTCGGCCGACACAAAGACCGCCGTCAGTTTCGACCAGCAAGTCGTGCTCGAGCAGTTTCGATAAGCACTCGAGCATGTTCAACGCCTTCGGCGGCAATTACCCCTCCCAGAAGGCGCGACAGTTCCGCTTCACGGTCAGCGTCGGCAACCTGACGGACAGTGGTTCGAGTACGCCCATCGTGCACCTGTTTCTCCACCACATGATGCAGATCGGCGAATACCGCCAATTGAGCAAGATGAGTCACACACATCACTTGCCTTGGACGTCCTGACGTTGGCGCAGCCAATCGTGCCAACTTCTCGCCCACAGCCAACGCGGTTTGCCCTCCGATGCCCGCATCTACTTCGTCAAACACCAAAACGTCGGCGTCATCAATGTCAGCAAGCGCAACTTCGATTGCCAAAGCAACCCGGGAACGTTCACCACCCGATACTGCATCGGCAATCAGTTGGGCCTGCTCGCCGGGATTAGGAGCCAGCAAGTAACTGACTTGGTCGGCCCCGTTACGTTGGGGCTCATGTGGCAAGACCTGCACAAAAAAGGCAGCATGTGGCATGCCAAGATCAGCCAAATGGGCGGCTACGACACTTTGGAGCTCTTCGGCAGCGCGTTGCCGCCCTGCGGTCACGACCGCCCCTCGTGCGTGTACACGCTGTAGAGCAGCAGCACGTTCCTGTTCAAGGTTTGCGGGATCATCAGCCTCAAACTGTGCTAATCGGATGGCTGCATCAGCGGCGTATGCCAGTACTTCGCGCAATGTTGCGCCATATTTGCGTTTCATCTGGGAGAGCACCTGTTTGCGGTCTTGCAGTGCTGCGAGCGTTTGCGGGTCAGTATCAAGCATGTCCGCATACTGGCGCAAAGTGCGCGCTAAGAGCACAATCTCTTCGCTGAATGAAGCTGCGGTGTCGGCGATCCCTGCCAGTTCTGCATCGAATTCTCGTACATGACGAAGTTGCTGTACGGCTTCGCCGATCGCGCCTGCCCCGTGGTCTGCATCCAAAAGCACACTGGCGGTGCGGGCAGCTTCAGCTAATTGATCGGCGTAGGCCAAACGGGCGATGCGCTCATCGATTTCTTCATCATCTGGCAGAACGATCGAAGCTTCAGTGATTTCTTCAACTTCAACCTGCAGCCGTTCAGTTTCACGGAGCCGTTCCGCAGCTGATACTTGTTGCTCGTCATAACGCTGACTGAGATTCTGGTAAGCATCGAAGGATTGTTGATACTCCCCAAGGGCAGCAGCATGCTCAGTCCCGGCATACCGGTCAAGCAGGTCACGTTGCGTATCGCTGCGCGAAAGACGGACGTGAGTGTGCTGGGCATGCACTTCCACATGGCGACCGAACAGTTCTTCTAACGTCGCAACAGGTACTGGACGTGCGTCAATGCGTGCGATCGACCGTCCGGTAGCGGGAATTTCACGCGTGACGATAACTTCACCATCGGCACTATCTGCAAACAACGGCAAGTCCGGGGCATCTCGGCACAATACATCGATGGATGCCCGTTCGGCGCCGTCACGTACCAGATTGGCATCCGCACGTGCTCCTAACGCAAGTTGCAGGGCGGTGACCAGCATGGTTTTACCTGCGCCCGTTTCACCGGTAATGACCGTCAATCCCGGCGCAAAACGCAGCTGAACAGCGTCAATCACACCCAGATTACGAATGGTGATTTCCTGAATCTGCACGTTTATTCCTCAAGTACCAACAAAAACTCCAGATCGTGACTACCGCGTGGTTTTAGCGTAAACCGAACTTACGTCTCACTCGCGAGGGAAAATCGAGCAGACCAACTCTGGCAAACACGACTGGCCGACCGCCACCGGTGACTGTCACGCTACCGCCGGGTGGAACGTCGACTGGATCACGTCCGTCACTCGAGACGATGCCGCCTGACTGATCGTCTACCAGTTCAACACTAATCGGTTCGTGTGGTGAAGCGATGATGCTGCGATCAAACAGTGAATGCGGCGCGACAGGCACTACCAAAATGACGTCGAGGCGTGGTGAGACTAACGGTCCCCCTGCAGAGAGTGCATAAGCAGTTGATCCCGTCGGTGTTGCCAGTAATAACGCGTCGGCTGGCACCCGCGCAAAAAAGATGCCGTCAATCCGCACATCCATCTGCAAAAGTCGTTGACGCACACTTTTTTCAACCGCAATTTCGTTTAATGCCCAAGTACGATGAATTTCATGACCCTGCTCATCAGTCACAACTGCTTCGAGCGTGGCCCGTTGCTCGGTTGCAAAACCTGAAGCAACCACAGTACGCAGCGCAGTGGGAAGCTCATCAAGCTCTACTTCAGCGAGAAATCCAAGCAGCCCCAGGTTCACCCCCAAAAGTGGCACGCCAACATCGCGGCACATCCTGGCTGCCCGCAAGAACGTTCCGTCGCCACCAAATGAAATTGCAAGGTCTGTGTCTTGCGTGACGACGGCCGGTGATTGGCTTACCTCGCCATCAGCCGTGGTTTCTCCGGTAACGACATCAACGCCTAGTGAGGTTAACAGTTGTGCGGCGTCGAGAGCAGCGGCGACCGACGCATCACGGCCAGCATGGACGATCAAGGCGATCTTCACATCGGTCCCTTCGCGGCTACTGCTTGGCCTGTAATGTATGGCCGTGGGTGACCGCCTGCTCAATTGCCCTATCGATCGCTGCCGACAATGCCGCTTCGCTGCTTTGAGGGCCAAGGTGCAGCAGAAATTCGACGTTGCCTTTCGGCCCAGTAATAGGCGAAACCGTCACCCCGTAGGGATACCACCCAAGCGTGATGGCATAGGTGATGACATCGATAATGACGCGTCGCCACACTGCGTCATCACGCACAATTCCACCCCGCTGCACGTCTGCGCGGCCTGCCTCAAATTGGGGTTTCACCAGCAAGACTGCTTCCGCATCTGCATGCAGCACATGTTTGAGTGGCCCAAGCACTTTGGTGAGCGACACAAACGACACGTCAGCTACCAAAAGATCCGGACGTGCCCCGCCGAGCTGCTCTAGGGTGATATCCCGTACGTTTACGCGTTCACGCACGTGCACTCGCACATCAGTTCGTAGACGTTCGTGGATCTGTCCATAGCCGACATCAAACGCCCACACTTCGCGTGCGCCAGCTTGCAACAAGACGTCTGTGAAACCACCAGTCGAAGCGCCTGCGTCAAGACACACACGTCCGCTGACGTCGAGCGCAAAAACTTCAAGTGCACGAGCAAGTTTTTCGCCACCGCGTGAAACAAACCGTCGTGCGGAACGTTTCACGCTCACCGCTTGGGCTGGTGCCACTTGGGTGCCAGATTTTAGCGCCGGTGCGCCGTCGACGGTGACAAGCCCAGCGGCAATTGCTTCTTGCGCTTCAGCGCGCGACATCACGAGCTGGCGTCGTACCAGCTCGACATCGAGTCGCCGTCGTAGCGTAGACAGAAGTCAACACCTTGCATCAGTGTGCCAGTGGTGTAATCCGGCACACACCGTCACCTTAACTGGTGTTACAGGTGATCAAGTTCGGATAAGGCTTGGGTGAGACGTTCGTGCACGGAGTTGAGCGTGTCGACACGTTGCGTTAACGGTTGTGTCTCTAAGGTCGCGAGCAACCTGACGGCCTGCTCTTCGTCACCGACTGTGAAGGCCGCAGTGGAGTGCTCGTCGGGGGCCGTTTCACTCACATGCCATCCTTTGGGTTTGCCTGTCAGAAACGTTCCGATGCTTCGTCGTCAAAGTATGACGCGTCCATGGCAACGATGCGAGCACGATGTTCATCACGGTCACGTGTGTCGTTGGCGCGCTCAGCTAAGGCTGCGGCAACGACCCGCACACGCAGATCTGGTGCGCCATCGCCCGAATTTTTGCCGGGTTTGGCGTCGAAATAGCGTCTCAGCACCGCACGAGCTGAAGCGAGGTCTTCGGCGTCAGCAAGAGCTGACGCCCAGACGATCACTGCTTCGGCTTGGCGATCACGTGGCACACGATCATCTTCAAATGCAGTACGTGCCATTTCGACGATTTTGTCGAGGGGTTTGCCAAGCGCACGAAAACAGTCTGCGATTAAGTGGTTTTGATCGTTGCGTCCGGTGAGACGCTTATAGGCCTGCAACTCGGTAACAGCTAGTTCGTATGCTTCATCGAGATACAGTGCAACGCCGTAGGCCTCACGGATCGGAGGAACCTTCGGGGCATGGAAACGTGCCCAGGACAGGTAATTTCGCGCGACTTCAATGAGATCATCTTCAATCGCGGCTGAACCGATCGATAACGCTAGCGCGATGTCATGTGCACGGTCGCCAGGACCGACGATACGGTCGATTTCACGCAGTATTCCGCGGGACAGTTGTGGTGTCTCATCAGGAGGAAAAGTGGGCCGTGGTGGGGTTTTGTTCGTTGAACTGACCCGTGGTGGTGCGCTTTTAGACAAGCGTGCCCGATCACGGCCAAGCGGCTCTTTAGCACCGCCAGGCACGGACAGGCCTGAGCGTTCTGCCTGTTGGTCCGGTCGCGGACGAGGTTTTTGCGAGCGACGATCGCGTGGTGCGGACGGGGATGGCATAGGACTCCCACTGGAGAAAGAGGGTGATTATACGCGTTAAGGCCGCCCCTGAGGGCGGCCTTAACGTACGAAGATCCCGCGACGACCT
>JBBDST010000007.1:0-10681 GCA_040904765.1 Nitriliruptoraceae bacterium | reverse complement strand
GCCCTCTCAGCTCGTCTCCACGAGCTCCCCGGGTGTACACCGAAATTCGGTGCAAAAAACAGTGTAGCGAAACAAACCACAGCGGATCCCACGGGGCGCTACGTTCACACCAGAGACTGTTATTGGGGAGCGCAACTATGGAAAAACTGGCACCGTTCGTGCCGGCACACTGGCTGACCGAACACGCAACTGACGTCATCATCTTAGATGTACGTCACGCTCTTGACGGCTCAATTACCAAACGCGACTATCTCAATGGGCACATCCCTGGCGCGGTGTACGCCGACTTTCCAAACCTTTCCGGGGGCGAAAGTTCGCTAGCAGACGGCCGTAACCCACTGCCAGATGCAGCTCACTTCGCCACCGAACTTGGCGCACTTGGTGTCGGCGACGACAGCACCATCGTCGTGTATGACCAAGGTGGCTCAGGCGCAGCAGCTCGGGTCGTCTACATGCTGCGTTCGCTGGGTGACAACGCAACGGTGCTCGACGGGGGCCTTGCCAACTGGGACGGCCCACTTGACACGACAGATGTCACACCAACCCCGACAACCCGTAAGGTGAAACCATGGCCAAGCGAACGATTCGTTGACGCCGATGAACTCACCCACCTACTGAACACATCCAACACGGTGCTGTTCGACGCCCGACCGCAAGACCGCTACGCGGGCGACAACGAAACCGTTGATTCGCGACCAGGCCACATCCCTTCCGCCATCAACCTGCCCGTCACCGCCCACCTGACCGGTGGTGTGACCAAAGACACCGACACGTTAAAAGATGAATATGCTGCACACGGCACCTTCACTGCCGACAACGTCATCTCCTACTGCGGTTCAGGCGTAGCCGCGTGCTACAACTTGCTGGTGCTCGAACAACTCGGCGTCAAAGGCCGGCTCTACACCGGCTCATGGTCACAGTGGAGTGCCGATCCCAACCGTCCAGGGGCAATTGGCAGCGAACCGGGTACCTGGAGTAAGTGACATCCACGTGACGGCTACACCGGCGGCACTGCACTTTGATTTCACCTCACCCTCGTCGGTGGTTGCCGTCTTGCGTCTGGACACGCTGCGAACACACGGTGCAGCCATCACGTTTGTTGGCATCGACATGCTCGGCCTTGCCATCGCCGTGCCCTTTGGGCCACGCCTTCACACCCAACGCGACCAGTGGGCTAACGACGCTCAAACACTTGGCATACCTCTTGGCACACCCGCCTGGCAGCCACCCACCCTCAAAGCCCACCTGGTGAGCCAAATCGCCGAACAGTCAGAAGTTGGAGCACTATGGCGTCGCCACGTGCTTCACGCCTACTGGCGTGAAGGCGCCGCGATCGACACCGATGAGGTGGTGCTTGAACTTGCCGACAACGTTGGCCTCGAGCCACAAGAGGTCACACACGCACTTGCCGACGACAGCCGGCAGCGCACACTCACCCAGCAGATGACCCAGAACCGTCGGCGCGGCATCGGAGATGTGCCCGTGCTTGAAGTCCACGGCAATTTTGTGTCCCCTCACGTAAACGACGCCGACCTTGCTGCTTTGCTGACGGTGTGACTGTGACTATTGACCATCCACACGATGAACCGTTTCGCCGCACCCTCGATCAGGTGTTTGCCTGGGGGACACCACCACCAATCCCACCCAAGGGTCTGGCAGACGAACTACGCACCTTTTTAATCGAACGGCTCACCCCCCACTTGCCTGAACTGACACTCCTTGCCCAAAGTGCCTATCGGCGGCGGATACTCGTCACGAAAAGCAAACTGTCGCGGTTAAGTTGTGACGGCTGGCAAAACGACCCGCTGCCCTACACCCACAACTGGAACAACGTGCGTGGCGTACTCGTGCACGCCGTCATCGCACAAGACTTACGCACACGACGCGAACACGACGTGATGGATGTGTTGCGTGACGTGTGGCGCACACACGCCAGCGACAACCCTGGTGATCCGACGTCACTCGCCGCATGGTTGAACTGGCAGACACGTGACGACGCCCAAATTATGGCCGAACAGATCTGCCAACAAGTCGCGATACATCGCGACGTGTGGCCACTCATCGAACCTGCCCGGGCAGTACTCGTAGCCGAACGCAGCGTCGAATGGACGCTGCCTGGCCTGCCCGTAGCACTTCGCGGGGTACCGGATCTGGTGGTGAACAGCACTACCCGTGACGGGGCGGCACGAAGTGTCGTGATCGACTGGAAAACCGGTTTGCCACGGCCCGAAAACGACCGTGCAGATGCTCGGTTCTACGCGCTTCTTTTTACGCTCGCGACCGGCATGCCACCCAAACGTTGGGCCACCTTCTACATCGCTGAAGGTCGCGCCGAAGTTGAAGCATTACGTCCCGAGGCGCTGTTTGCTGCCGCCGCCCAATGTGTTGCCACAGTCGCACAACTGTTACGCCTTGCTGCAGTCGCCAGTGGCCATACCGAAGAGGAGTTATTCACCCTTCGTGGCGGCTCCTGGTGCCGGTTTTGTGCCCGTCAGTCATACTGCCCCTCAGCTGTACAAGCCACCCCCAACACGGCAGTCGCTGACGATGACGACGGCTTCTAGGACACCACGATGGACGACACACCCCGGCCCGGCTTCTTTCGACGCTACGGCTTTCGCACCCCGGTGCGCGGACATGCTTTCGCTGCCGCACCACTTGGCGCCGAGACGTTAACGCCCGGCACCACCTTGCAACTGGTGCGGGAACCAAACAACCCAAGAGACCCTTTTGCCATCGCCGTATGGAGTAGTGCCGCCAGCAACGACACCGCCTCATCTTGGCGCATCGGCTATCTCGATCAGCTCGTTGCCGCCCGCCTGGCCCCATTTCTTGACGATGGGGGAATCATCACCGCATCATTTGACGGCTGGGTGACCGAACCAGAAGGCCGCTGGCAACGCCCCCTCATCCGCCTGCAGATCGACGCGGCCGACGAACTTGACGATCTTGACGGCGAACTTACGATCGCAACTGACCCCGATCGTTTCACCAGCCCACCGCGCCTATCCAAACTGGGACCGGGCGTACGCCGCCGACGCATCAGCGGCCAGTAGCCCGAATCGACGCCGTTTACGTCAAGCGGTCAGCCAGTGCCGGGGCACGCTTGGAAAGCATCGCCTCAACCGCGTGACGGTAGGCATCAACGTTGTCCAGTTTGACCTCCTCATAACCGCGGATCATGTCTGGCAGGCCGCAAAGCGCAACCGTGTCGGCATGATTCTCCACCGTGAGGTCTTCTAACAGGCCTGACACCAGCGTCTTGTACTCGTCTCGTAGTGCACGTTCAACCCGGCGCACTTTCGCAAACCCGAACACGTCAAACGGCGTGCCACGCACCGGCTTGGCGACTTTCAGCAAATGAAGCACCGGACGAAACCACGCCCCCAACGTCAGTTTGCGGTCCAACCCAAGGGCTCGCAACGCCGGCGGATGCAGCATCACACGCACTTTCGCATCCGCACCAAACTGCTGGGTTACCTGGCGGGTCATCGCCGGATCGAGCGCCAGGCGGGCAACTTCATACTCATCCTTGTAAGCCATCAGTTTGTGCAGATGAAACGCCACCGTCTCACTTAGTGCGCTGGCATTCGGCACCTGGGCTTGTTCGGCAGCAACAACGGTCTTCACAAACGCCACATAATCGCTGGCATACGCCACATTCTGGTAGGCGACGAGTTCGGGCACACGAATTGTAAGCAGACGGTGCAGTTCCGATGTCGTATCGGTTGTAACCAAACTGATCAGTTCCGCCTCGCGAGGTGACGGGGCCGGCGGGGGAGGAGTCTCACCGCGCAGTAGCGCCACTGTTTCAAAGAACGCGTCCGGATCGGCAATCATCTGCCGGCCACGACGAAACGCCTGAACATTCTCGGCCGTCTTCACCCCGTTGGCGTGAATCGCCGCCTCAATCGCATCAGCAGCGATAGGCAACGCGCCAGCCTGATAGGCGATCCCGATCAGCAGCATGTTGGCAAACTGGTCGGTTCCAAACAGCGTTTCACATACCCGACGGGCATCAATAAATTTGCCGTCCGGCGTGCAACTTGCATTAATCCGGCGCGTCAGGGAGGCCACTTCCGGGAACGTTTTCGTCGTGTCGGTCACCATCTGACCGGTCGCTGTTTCGGTCGTCGACACGACCGCGAAACTATGTCCAGGACGATTCACCGCCAGGTTTGCGTCCTGTGCAGCCACCAAAAGGTCAGCCCCCAGATACAGGTCGCATTCGCCGGCCATCGTCTTGTTTGATTGGGTCAACACCGACGCGTCGCCAACTTTCACGTCCGAAATGACTGCGCCACCTTTCTGCGCCAGTCCAGTCTGATCAAGCGAGCGCACAGTCTTACCGTCAAGGGTTGCCGCAACCGACAGGATCTGTGACAACGTCACCACACCGGTGCCGCCAACGCCAAGAATACGGGTGGTGTGCGTCGGTTGGTTGAAACGTGGCGTTGGCTCGACAAACGTATCGTTGAGTGGTTCAGCACTGCTCGTTGATACCGGACGTGTTCCCGGCACGACCGTAATAAACGACGGGCAGTCGCCCTTCAAACACGAGAAGTCAAGGTTGCAGGTCGACTGGTCGATACGGGTTTTTCGCCCAAACTCGCTGGCGTGAGGCTGCACGGACAGGCAGTTTGATTTCTCGCCACAGTCGCCACAACCCTCACACAAACGTTCGTTGATCATCACGCGAAGTGGTGGGGTTTCAACCAGCTGGCGTTTGCGTTTCCGTCGCAGTTCGGTCGCACATTCCTGATCGTGAATCAGCACGGTCACGCCGGCAACTTCAGCCAACGTTTCTTGCGCTTCGATGAGGCGATCACGATGCCACACGTCAACGCCAGGAGCCAGCCGCACTCCTTCATAATCGCTTTCATCTTCGGTGGTGATGATGATGCGTTTCACCCCTTCAGCGTTCAACGCGAACGTCAACTCGGCAATATTCATCGCACCTACAGCCTGCTGACCGCCGGTCATCGCCACCGCCGCGTTATACAAAATCTTGTAGGTCATGTTCACGCCACTAGCAATCGCCCCACGCACCGCCAGACTGCCCGAATGGTGGAACGTGCCATCCCCAATGTTTTGCAACAGATGCTGTTCGGCCACAAACGGGGACATGCCGATCCACTGTGCGCCCTCGCCACCCATCTGGGTAAGCCCAGTGATTTCTCCGACCTCGTCGGGGTTCATCAACAGCGACAGCGAATGACAACCAATACCGCCGCCAACAAGCGAACCTTCCGGCGCTTTCGTCGACGAGTTGTGCGGGCAACCAGAACAAAAATAGGGGGTGCGTTCCGCTAACGCGAGCGGCAACGGCAGCATCTGTCGGGCTTGCTTACGCTGCTGACGCCACGCTTCAACCCCTGGCATCTCACCATAGGAGCTGAACCGTTCAGCCAGTGCTACCGCCACCAGATCGGCATCAAGATCACCCACAGAGCGCAGCAGCGTCTTGGCGCCAGACGGGTCGGTTTTCCCGCTGACCTTGGGCGGGTTTGCCTCACCAAACAGGATGTTTTTTACGGCCATCTCAACAAACGGACGTTTCTCTTCCACCACAATAATTTCAGTGAGCCCCTCAGCAAAACGGCAGATAATCGCCGGATCGAGCGGCCAGATCACCCCCATTTTCAACAGGCGAATACCGCGCCGAGTCAACTCATCAGCATCGAAACCCAACTGCTGCAACGCATGCTGCACATCCAAATAAGTTTTCCCGCTGGCAATAATCCCAATCCGGTCATCCACCGACGACTGGGTGATCACATTCAAGGGGTTGCTTGCGATGTAGGCCTTGGCGATCTCTAAGCGAACCCCGTTACGGGTTTCTTCCAAATCAAACAGCTTCGCGCCAAGCATCCGTCCGGTGACCTCATGGACATACGCCGACCCGTTATGCAACACCTCAGGCAACACCGGATTGAAACGCTCAGGATGCACTGTCACCAGTGCTGCCCCGTCTGCGACATTTGTCAGGATTTTCACCGACGACCACAACCCGCTCGCCCGCGACAACGCGACCGCATGCATCCCAAAATCAAGCACATCTTGCGAATCAGCCGGATAGAAAATCGGCATACCAAGATCTGCCAACGGCGCATCCGAGTCGCCCGGCGCTGTCGATGATTTCGCGGCCGGATCGTCACCCACAAACGCTACCGCACCGCCACGCGGATGCGTGCCCGCCAAGTTGTTGTGCCTCAGCGAATCGGTTGCACGGTCAAGCCCCGGCGACTTGCCATACCAGTAGCCGGTAACACCCTCGAAAGTGGCAGTTGGCATCGTTGCAGCCAACTGGGTGCCTTGCACCGCAGTAGCCGCAAGCTCTTCGTTGACGGCCGGACGAAACACGATGCCGTACTCGTCAAGCAATTTTTGCTGGCGGAACAGTTCAAGGTCATAGCCGCCAAGCGGAGAACCTTCATAGCCGGCAATGAACCCGGCCGTTTGCCACCCTTGACGGATGTCATAGCGGCGCACGTCAAGTGGCAGTCGTGCCAGCGCCTGAACCCCAGTGGCATGGATCGTGCCGTCGGTCAAGCGGTAGCGGTCCTCAAGAGGCGAAACGTTCTCCAAAGTAGCCATCGTTGCTCTGCTCCCTCACAGCACACGCCGTACACGTTCGTGCGGGTTACCGTAGCGAGCCGGCCGGCGATGCGCGCAACCGTTTTATTGTTCCCAGCCGACGTTCAAAAACCTTAGCTGTTCAACGCTGACGGTGCCGCCTCAGTGCCCGAATTCGGCGACTCAGCCACATCCGTTTCATCTTCAGGCTCATCGTCTGGTGGTGGGGTCGGCGCTTTGACCGGAGGGTTGTAGGCAACGATGCGGCGCCGCGGCAGATATCGGGTTGTGAACCGTTCAGATTGTTCAGTGCCGTCAGGGGACGTCATAATGCGTGTCACGGTAATGGTGAAACCTGACCCGCCACTTTGCAGCACCCGTTCCGTGTCAGGCGGCAAATCCGGATCAAGCCGACGTTCTTCTGTGAATGGGCGCGGTTTGACACGTGGACCGTGCACTGCCTGCACCTGTGCAAACGCGGGTTGACCATACAACGACACGGTTAATGACGTTGGTGTGGTTGACGTACGCATGTGGATCGCTGCTGGCGTCGTGTTCGTGAATGCGACGTCAAGGCGCGGATACGACAATGTGGCTTCGCGTCCGGGCGAGTAACGGCCGATGTAGAACGAATGCGGCGTAAACGCATCGAGCTGCACGCCGGCAAAAAACGCGGCGTTTAACACCGTCGTTCCGACTTGAGACACGCCACCACCACACGCCTCAACGAGTTCACCGTTAAAGATAATCCCGGCAGGCACATAGCCATCGGCGCACCGCCGCGGGCCTGAGATTTCGTTGATCGAAAATGATTCGCCAGGAAGAATCACCCGCTCGTCAAGCGTTTCCGCCAGCCGACTGATGTTGAGGTTGCGCGTTTGGCCGGCAACCAACGGTGAAGTGAATGTCGCCAACAGGTGAGTAGGACGTACCTCTTCAAGCGGACGTTCAGGCGGTGGGGCAGGCAGCGTCCGAAGTGCCAGTTGCAGCTGTGGTTGTGCGTTGCTCACCGCAACCGCCAACTGTTGCGCTAGATCGTGACTGTCGACCAGCAAACCATCGCGTGGCGGAATGACTTGCACCGTGTATGGCAACGGCTTGACCGTAAGGTCACCGAGGGTTCTCACAAGCTCGGCGGGACGCTCAGGTGACAAGAAGCGTGCCGGTTCGGGACTGCGGGCATGGCGTTTAGCTATCGCAATGAGCTGTCGCGGCAGACTGGCCGGATCAATCACCACCCGCACGATGATCGCCCCGTTCGCCGATGGTTCCTCAACCAACGTGAGTAGTTGTGCAAGTTCAGCCGGCGTGAATGTGACCGAGGATGTATGGATCGTGACGGATTGTGGCTTCGCCAAAACCGTTTCGAGTGCAGACGCAAGGTGGGTCGTGTGTGCCACCGACAGGCGCGGACGTACCTGCACGGCCGGTACCGGCTGTGGGGACGCTTTGGCGCCGGTAAGTAACGCTACGGTCAAAGCGGCGAGTTCATCTGGTTGCACATCCACCCCGACCTGGGGGGTGACAAGCTTCACCCACGGCCGGGCCGTACCGATCTCAAGTGAGCCGTCAACCATCGGCTGGTCATGGCTGGCTGCCACAGCGGTTACAAACTGCGTCAACTGTGCCTGGTCGTAGGTAAACGTCAAGGGCACGCTCGTGGAAGTAAAAAGCGCATACGGGCGGGTAAGAAACGACCAGAACGACCCGCGGCCCTGTTCATATGCGGATTTCACCGTCGCAGCTACGTCCACGCGGACGTCCGCTTCACTACTGGTAATCGTGTGGGTGACATCAGCAAACGTGACGTTTGCAACCCGCTCGGACCGGTTGGCGGTGACTTTGGTGAGTTGACGTGTCGCCTCTTGACGGGTCAGCCCAGACACGTCAAGTCCGTCAATGTCGGTGCCGGGCAGGATCCGGCCGGCTTGCATCAAAAGGGTGACGACAACAACAGCAAGCATCACCATCACAGCAAGCAAAAACGCTTCGGCGGTGCGTTGACCCCAATGGTGCCAAGCGTTAGGGGCAGCAGTCACAAGCAGATGGTCCTTCACAGTCTTGAAACAGTCTTTAATGAGTGACGCTACCAGTTTGCCAATTTCGCCGTATCGGGCATCTTGTCCAAACGGTCCGAAAAGCAGTGAGCGACAGACACCGCTAACCTTCACGGTTCACTGCCGAAAGTGATCTGCCAATGAGGGTTAGCCGTCGTGACTAAGTTGCAAACGCGCAACCGTGTGTGCAGACGTGGCCGAAACGTCCGACCGGTTGCACTCCTTGTGGTCTTTGGGCTGCTTTTCACGTTTAGTGTCGTTCCTGCCTCCACCGATGTGGCGCAGGCCGCTTCGCCACAACAACGGCTCGTCCAAGCACGTGCCGAGATGAAACGACTGGAAAGCAAATTCGACACCGCAAGCGCCACGACCCAAACTGCCGAGCAAGCGTTGGCTGAAGCCGATGCGAAACTGGCTGAAATAGAAGCCATCGTCAACCGGGTCGCCTTACAGGTTGAACGTCAACGTGACATCGTCGCAACTGCCGCAAGAACCGTCACGCAACTCGAACGCGAACGTGACGTTCTCGAACAGCAGTTTCGCGAACGTGTCGTCCAGCTGTACAAGCAAGGCCCCCAACTTGATTTAGAACTGTTGCTAGGCGCGGCCGGTGTCGAACATGCCATCGCCCGAACGGTGCTGCTTGAACGTGTACTTGCTGCCGATCGGGTCGGGCTTGACATGCTGTACGCAGCCCAAGAACAGGTTGCTGCCGAACGTGAACGTCTCGACGTCGAATCGCTGCTACTCGATGACGTCCTTGAAGAACAGCAGGCGCTCTTAAGTGACGCCGAAGAACTCCGCAACTCTCAAGCACTTGTTGCTGCGGCCGCCAGACAAACCGAAGAACGGCTCGCCAGCCAAAGGCATGCGCTTGAACGTGAAGAAGGCCAGCTTGAAGCCATCCTCCGTCGGCTCGAAGCTGAACGGCGCGAAGCCGCCCGCCGAGGCAGTTCTACCGGTCGCGCTGCAACCGGCTCGATGGCATGGCCTGCCTGCGGTCGCCTCACCAGCAGTTACGGTCCGCGCTGGGGTCGCATGCACCGAGGACAAGACATTGCAGCACCTCGCGGGACACCCATCTATGCGGCCCAGTCAGGCACGGTCGTATTCGCCCAACGGCAAGGCGGTTACGGCAACTTTGTGCTGATCGACCATCACAACGGCGTCATCACCGCCTACGCGCACCTCAACCAAATTCGGACACGAGTTGGCGAGGTCGTTCAGCGCGGCGCACGCATTGGCGACATGGGTTCGACCGGCAACAGCACCGGCCCGCACCTGCATTTTGAGACCCGCGTCAACGGCTCTGCAGCCAACCCTCGCCAATACCTGTCAGGATCACCCTGCTAGTGACGTGCGAGTGAACTACAGCGCTCGCACGTTCTTGTCGCGATCCTCCGGGTCTTCATCAAAGTAGTCGAGCTGGTCAAGTGGCATCACAACCGAAGACAGCACGTTCATCAGGTGGGCAACGATCCGTTTGAGATAGCGGTATGCCAGCGCGCGTGCGACCCCATCGGTGGCATCGTCACTGCCACTTACGAGGCGAGAAACGCCGGCGTCAAACTCGTCCAGCATCACATCGCCCGAGATCAGCATCTCCCGTGCCCGTGCAACGTCACGTTTCGCAAACACCGTCTGGGTGTCTTGAATAAACGTCGCGACATCTTCAAACGTCTGACGCCACACGTCATGACTGCCAAGATTCGCGCCGTCCCGAGCAAGATCCAACAGGTTTTTGGCGTAGTCGCCTACCCGCTCGATGTCTTTTACGACCGACATGTACACCAGCAAACCAGGAACTTCGAGACCGCCAGCAACACTGGCATGAACCACCAGATCACGGCGGATCGCACGCTCACCCTCGTTCACCTGAAAGTCGGTACGGCGAACATCATCACGCACAGCAGCATGAGTGCTATCGCCAATAAGGGCCGACACGGCCAGCGTGTAGGCCCGCAAGTCGTTATCAAGCATCTCGGCAATAGTGTGCTCGATCGTGTCCAAACGATCGTCACTGCCGGCGATGCGGCGGAGAAAACTGA
>JBBDST010000006.1:0-10729 GCA_040904765.1 Nitriliruptoraceae bacterium | reverse complement strand
GTCCGCCCGGAAAAGGCAGCCCGATAAACCGGGCGATCTTGTCAAATGCTTCACCTGCAGCATCATCGATTGTGGCGCCAAGTTCGGTGAATGACCCGTCGTCGTTCATCCGCACGATCGATGTGTGCCCGCCAGAGACGATCAACGCCAGCAGTGGCAGGTCAAGTTCGCCGGTTTCAAGTTGACTCACTTCAACGTGTGCCCGCAGATGATTCACCCCTACCAGAGGCAGATCTTTCGCTAACGCCAACCCTTTTGCTGCAGCAACCCCAACTAACAGCGCGCCGGCAAGCCCAGGCCCGTGCGTCACCGCAATCGCATCAAGGTCATTTAACGTGACCTTGGCCGTGTCAAGCGCCGTATAGATCGTCGGCAGCATCTGTGTCAGATGGGCTCTGGCGGCAACTTCGGGCACAACCCCACCAAAAGGTGCATGCAATTCGACCTGCGAGGCGATGATGTTTGCTTTCAACGTGAACCGGTCTTCAACAATGCCGACCGCAGTTTCATCACATGACGTTTCGATCCCTAACACCAGCATCAATCGCCCCGTTTCCACATGATGACCGCATCTTCAAAGTCGGCGTAGTAGCGGGGCCTGATGCCTTCAGCAACGAACCCCTTCGCCTCATACAGCGCGATAGCAGCCGTATTGCCCCGTCGGACCTCAAGTGTGAGCTGGGTTACGTCACGTGCATGAAGCCAGGCTGTTGCCACACCGATAAGGTCACTGGCAACACCGTGACGGCGTTTGGCCCCAATGACTCCGATGGTCATGACATGCCCTTCATCATGCAGCACTGCAACACCTATATAACCGACTGCGGCACCATCTTCTTCGGCAATAAAGTATGCCCGATCAGGGTTAATCAGTTCCTGCTTGAGACTCGTTTCGCTCATGGGAGAGGACGCACAGGCCCGTTCCAACGCTGCCAGTAGGTGCGTGCCGGCTGGTAGGGCGCGGCGGATGGTAAGTGTCGTCATCATGCGGCACTGTCTCCGCCAAGCTTGCCTCGCGTTTCCCAGCCGATCTTTGCATCGGCCTGCCGCAAATACACGGGCTGTAACGCATCTGGGCGCGTGACCGCATGCGCAGCTGCGCGCTCATGGCCGATTGCCGCAACATCAACAGCGTTGGGCAGCGACCGAAAGCGTGCTGTTGCCGGCACGTCAAACGTGTCAAGTGCCGTGTCATCAAAACCGTCCCCAACGACCGCAACTACTGGCGTATCGGCAAACATTGCCAACGCTTCACTGTGGGGCATGACTCGCGGCGCAAGCACCGGGGTAATCACACCCAAAGCAACATCGTAAGTGGCTACAAAGACTTCTCCGCGGCGCCCGTCAAGACTGACCAGTACGCGTCCGGTGAGGTGCCTGACGGTGCGTGCCAGCGCGTCGGTGCTCGTTACCCCTACCGTTCCCACATCACCTGCTGCAGCCAACGTTTGTGCGACACCGATGCCCACCCGCATGCCGGTGTAAAGGCCCGGGCCCACATCGACCGCGATGGCATCAAGCTCTGCGATCTGCACGGCTGCTTCCGACAGGCAGTAGGCGATCGCAGGCGCAACAAATTCGCCGTGGCGACGTGGACGTTGCGAACACGTCGACACCATCACGGTTGTGTCGTTGATCAGCGCCACCGATGAGCGTGACGTTGCGGTATCAATCCCTAAAATCAGCACGATTAATTGACTTTCTCGCCTACGACGTCGGGAATGCGGCGACACCGGCAGATAGTGCCTCGCCACGCTCTGACCATAATGCGCCATGCCCGGTGATCGTGACAATCCGCCGTTCAGGCTCAATTTCGCTGGGCGCCACCGTAATATCGATCTCAAGAAATGTGTCACCCAACAACGAACGGATCGCTTCACCCCACTCGATGGCGGTGATGCAGTCGTCAGCCAGCACATCATCGCCCAGATCATTCACATCCGACAACGCGGTCAAGCGATACACATCGACATGCACCAAAGGAATCCGCCCCTCATACTGGCGCATCAACACAAACGTCGGCGAGGTCACAGCCGCTTGAACCCCAAGACCACGGGCCAAACCTTGCACTACACACGTTTTGCCGGCTCCAAGGTCTCCGTTCAACGCCACCACATCGCCTGGTTGGAGCAGTTGAGACAGCGCGACCCCAAAATTTTGCATCTGTTCAGCAGACGCAATGATGGCCGTAAGTCGCAGACCGTTCCCTGTTGGCTCACTCATTGGCGGCGTCTCGCATCGCACCACCCGTCGCCGCTTTGGTCAGTAAGGCATGAGCCAACAGAAAGTCGCGCCGTAATGCGACCGTCGCATCTCGGCGCCCTCGCACCACATCCATCGGATCAACGGTTGGAATCAGCAGCACTTCGTCGGTCAATCGCAACGGCATGCCCGCCACCGCGGCAAAGGGCACATCGGCACGCAACAACGCAGCAGTCGCAGCTTCGCCAAGTGTGAGCACCACTAACGGGGCAGCTAACAGCAGCTCTGCCAGCAGGTGTTCACGACAGTGATCCTGCTCTTGGTGGGCCAACGCGCGCCCATCAGGCGGCACACAGCGCACCGCCGACGTGAACCGCACAGCTTGAGTGATGCCGGCATTGGCAATGGCCGCATCGACCACGTTGCGTGCTCCACCGGCAAGGCCTCGGCCCATCAGCAAGTCATGCTGCCGAGCTGCTTTGGACACCACCACAACCGGGGCCGGCAGCGGGCCATCCCCCATCATCGGGACAACATCGTCGGGACGAAACGCACACGCAGCACAGGCTTGAATTACCCGACGGTGTTCACGCATCGATCGTGGCTGCACACCTTCAGCCTTGACGGCAGCGCCAAGGCTTGGCGGTACACCACGTCGTACCAAATTCCCGGCCATGACAAGACCGCCGATCTGTTGAGTGAACTGTCGACAAGATTACCGAATGCTGCAGGCGACTTAAGAGCGCCATCAGGTAGGTGAACCGACACCGGGCAGATCGCCGCGGGTCGGCGACGACAGTACCGCGCGCCGTAACGCATCTTCGACCGCATCGGCGGCGAGTGCAGCGACAAGATCGACAGTTGCGGCCACTGTGCCGGTAGCTAACGCAAACAATGCATCTCCATCGGCTTGCGTGTGCGCAGGCCGGATCGCCCGGGCAATGCCACTGTGTGCCAGATCGGCAACCCGATGTACGTCACGTTTTGTCAGCGTCGCGTTGGTCACTACACAGCCAATGACTGTGTTTGCGCTTGGTCCACCTAACCCGTTTTGACCGTCAAAGGCGACGGTGGAGCCTTCGGCCACGTCGCGCGGCGCACAAAGAACACTGCCGTCAGCGTTCATCACTGAACCGACCGCATTGTTTGCGACAATGGCGGCAACCACAACATCGCCGTGGCGGCACACTGCCAGTCCTTGGCCGCTGCGCCACGCGTGTGATCGTCCATACAATTTTGCGACCGTGCAGCCAGCGCCGGCACCGACCGGCCCTTCCAACGGATTGTCGGTCGTAGCCGCCAGCGCGGCTGCGTAGCCCGTATCTGCAGTTGGCCGTTCGGCCGCCTGGGCGACGGCTTGGTCAAACAAGATCGCTGCGCCAACGATTGGAACCACCCCGTAGGGAGTCGAGTAGCCGGTTTTGTTTTCTTCGAGGTAGCGCATCACCCCGTCGGCTGCAGCCAGACCGTACGCCGACCCGCCTGCCAACACGACGGCGTGGCACACTTCGACATGACCGTTGGGGCCTAACGCTGCCGCTTCGCGTGTCCCCGGTGCACTACCACGCACCGCTACCGCACCGATACTGCCTGCCGGCGGGAGCACAACCGTCACGCCAGACACGACGTTAGGTGAGGTCCAAACGCCCACACGGACTGTCTCAAGACCAAGCGCCATTAGGGACTCGCTTGAGGTTGACTACGAATTCCCACATACCGGCCGATCACTGCGGCAACCTGATCGGCAACTTCTTTGGGAGCAACATGCCCGACCTCGTCAAACATCACCACTTCTGCCCCTGACTGGGCAGCAAGCGCATGGGTAACAGACGCTGGGGTCAGCCAATCGTCACTGCCTCCAATCAGGCATAGTGGCCGTGACGCTGCAACGGTTAATCCGTCACGTTCATGCAGTGTGAGGACCGCAGGGGCAACTGCAGCAAGGGCTTTGGGATGTGCAGCACGCATCGTCTGGACAATCCCGTAGGTGATCGCCGGTTGGGCGTGACGTCCCTGGATAGACCGTGCAAATAGCCACACCATGTCGGTGTCGCGGCGTACTGCGCTTGACACCAGACGGCCAGCCACGCCTGCGATGCCGCTACGAAACACGTTTTTGGCTGACGCAAACACGGGCCGTACATAGTTCACCAGTGCCGTGGGGGTATCACTAAACGATGCGGCAGTGCTAATGAGGACAGTCGCCGACAGGCGCGACGCAAGCACGGCCCCGTGACGCCGTAGCGCATTCAAGATCACCATCCCGCCAAGCGAATGTCCCACGAGCACGATCGGCCCTGACGGAACCAACTCATTGATCACGCTGTGAAGTGCATCCCCAAAAAAGTCGAGGTCGATACCTTCCGGTTGCGGCGCCCCAGACTGACCATGAAACGGCAGATCAAACGTGACCATGCGCGCATCGCCATACAACGGACGAATCACCCAATCCCAGATGTGATGGCTTCCCATCCAGCCGTGTACAAACACAATCTGGGGAACCCCGTCACGCGGCGCAGACGTGTCGTAGGCAGCGATCAACGTGTCGTTAGGCCCCCGCACCGTATGCTGACAGGTAGCCGGCAACGTTTCGGGCAGAATCGCATGTGCGGCTGCTTCTTCACGCATCCGCGACACCCACCAACGTGCGGCGGTGTATGCACCCACAACAGCGCCGAATGCTGCTATGGCACTGATGGCTTGTCGGCGCACCATTTCGGGCCCTTTACCTACGCATTGGTGTTTCAGCGTAGCGTTTTACGTCACGTCACCGGCCGGAGAAACCCCGACGTATCGGCGTGGCAGACGAGCCGTCAGCTGAGTGGCAATCTCATAGGTGATGGTGTCAAGCGTTTCCGCCCACTGTTCGATTCGCACAGACAGGGCATCAGCCGTTCCGATCAGCATCACCGGATCATCTACAGCGATAGGAGTGTCGCCACTCCACACCATCAACTGATCCATCGTGACGGTTCCAACGACCGGAAGCTGCCGACCGTTCACCAGCACCGTGGCACGATTCGTAAGTCCGCGCGGAACCCCGTCGGCATACCCGATCGGCACAGTCGCAAGCAGCCCATCCTTTGGTGCCCGCCACCGGTGACCATACGACACGGGGGTGCCTGCCGTGATGTGTTTCACAAACGCTACAGCCGAACACACCGACAGAACTGGACGTAACCGGTTTGCTGCCGCATCAACGTCCACTGACGGGGACAGCCCGTACACGCCAATGCCACATCGAAGCAACGTAGTTGGGGTGCCGCCAGGAAACTGCAAGCAACGCGCCGTTGGATATTGCAGCGCTGCCGCTGTGTTGGCAGCATGCAGCCAATGTGGCTGAAAACCGGCTGCTCGCACCTGCAGCAGTAACGTCGCGAACTGGTCTAACTGGCGAAGTGTTTCACTTTTGGCCGCCGGGTCATTCTCGTCACTACGCGCAAGATGGGTGCCAACCCCGTCCACCGTCAGCGATTCTGCGGCCACCAGATGCGACAACACAT
Organism: Nitriliruptoraceae bacterium; assembly: GCA_040904765.1. Lineage (GTDB taxonomy): Bacteria > Actinomycetota > Nitriliruptoria > Nitriliruptorales > Nitriliruptoraceae > JBBDST01. Next base: position 5,024 of record JBBDST010000006.1, on the reverse strand, counting down.
GCTGAAGTTCACGTTCAATCACCCCAACCCGGCCCATTCCAGTATCAATTTTGAGATGCACCGCCACCGTCGTGTTACGTGCTTGCGCTTCACTATTGAGCGCATCGATAAATGCAGGGCTATACACAAAGGGGCTTAGGGCGGCCTCACACACCGCTTTGGCGGCAACAACAGGCGGTTCGCTCAACAACAATATTGGTGCGACGATGCCGGCTTGGCGTAGCACCAACGCTTCTTCAACTAACGCGACCGCAAGCCACGACGCACCCGCCTCAATAGCCGCTTTAGCAACTGCGACCGCCCCATGACCGTACGCGTCAGCTTTCACAACGACGCAAACCTCGGCTCCGTCGTCGCCACGTAACGTTGTCACGTTATGGCGCACCGCATCAAGATCGACCACACATTCGCTTGGTCGTATGCCAGTGCCTGTCATAGTTCCCCGCAGTGCTCGTCTGTCGCCGAACAGAGCGTACGTGACGTGTCAGCCAGTTCGGCGAAAACGTGCGGCAATTCGCCGATCAGCGTTGCGACGGTTGCCCGTCCACCTGAACACGCACCAGCACGTTGTGAAGCACGTCCATGCCACCAGACGGCCTGCGCTACAGCGTGCGGGACGTCATCGGCAGTGGCAATCGCCGCGGCGATAATCCCCGACAGCAGATCCCCGCTACCTGCCGTGCCCGCTGCAGGTGACCCGACCGGCGTAACCCAGATGCGCCCATCCGGGGCGCAGATAAGCGTTTGCGGGCCTTTGGCGACAATCGTGGCGTCAAGCTCGCGGGCAAGTTTAGGCACGCGGGTCACCCGATGGTTCCATGCATCCTCGCCGTCAATCCCCCCACCGATGCGTGCCAGTTCTTTGCGGTGGGGTGTGAGCACAACCTGGCCGGCATGGTCTCGCAGTGCGCTTGGATCATCACGGAACACGTTCAACGCGTCAGCATCAAGCACTAGCCGTTTCGCCTTAGCAAGCAGCCAAGCGACCGTGTGACGCACCTCCTTTGCTACCCCAAGACCGGGCCCGGCAACCACTACGTCAGCGCGATCTCCAAACTGCACCGTTTCAAGCCATGCCTGCGAACACACCCCATCAGCTGTAGTGGCCATTGGCGGGCAACGTTGCAGCATCACGGCCGCATCAAGACTGCCCGCAAGCTCCTTGGCAACAACCGCCCCGGCATACACGGTGACCAGGCCTGCCCCAGCATTCAGTGCACCAAGCGCCGACAACGCGGCAGCTCCGGCAGTGCCGTAAGCCCCGCCTAGCACCGCCACCTGTCCGCGCGACCATTTATCGTCGGTCGATCGATAGGCAGCCGGTGCGGCGCCCAAGGCGGTAAGTGCTTTACATGGCTGAGTCGTTTGGCTTTGCAGATACGTGTCGCGGTACGCATCCCAGGACTCGCCTAACGAAGCGACCGTAATTTGGCCACAGTAATCAACTCCAGGTGAGAGCAGCAGTCCCCGTTTAGCGGCACCGAAGCTGATCGTGTGTGCGACCGGGACGGTGTAGGTCGCGACTGTGCCCGTGTTTGGGTCGACGCCGGTGGGAAGATCGCAAGCAACAAGCTTTTTACCTGCCGACTGTGCCTTGGCCAGCAACATGACCGCGGCAGCTGCCGTTTCGCGTAATGGTCCGTCCACACCGGTGCCAAGCACGGCATCGACGACAACATCAGCGCGCGCTATGGCCGTGTCTGCTTGAGGCATAGCGGTGATGACCCGCCCGTGTGCAGCCAACCACTGCTTGCGAAAATGGGTTGCTTCTGGCGACAGTGCCACTTCGAGACCGTCAAGCGCTACAACCGTGACATGGGCGCCATATTCGCAAACGAGCCGTAACGCTGCCGCATACCCGTCGCCACCGTTATTTCCTTTGCCGGCGACCATCACCACCCGCAGGCCGTATCCACTGGCGCGTGGCGCGATAATGCCACGCGCCAACTGCCCGGCAGCACGCCACATCAACCCGGCGGGCGTGTCACCGGCTGCAATCGCAAACGCGTCACCTACCCGGGCTTCTTCAGCTGTCACAAGCGTCATCGCATCACTTGTTGACCGGCACCCTTGAGTGACACGCATCGTTACTCCACTGTTACCGTTTTCGCCAGATTGCGCGGCTGGTCGACATCTTCTCCACGTAACTGTGCGACGTGGTAGCTAAACAGCTGTAACGGCACGACGGCGACGACCGGCGCTGCCAGTTCGAGTGCCATGTCAGGAATTGCGATGACATCGTCGGCATGGGCTTGCAGTTCTTCAACTCGTGATGCACTGGTGATGGCCAACACGGCCGCGCCACGTGCACGTACTTCTTGAATGTTTGAAATCATCTTTTCAAACACGTGGCCGTCAAACGCGATGGCGACCACCAGTGAGCCAGGTTCGATCAGCGCGATCGGGCCGTGTTTCATCTCGCCGGCCGGGAACGCTTCGGCATGCAGGTAGCTGATTTCTTTTAACTTCAGCGCACCTTCCATGGCAATCGGTAAACCCGCATGACGGCCGATAAACATCGTGTATGGGGTGTTGTAATACTTTTTTGCGAGCGCTTCGATGGCCGCTTCAGTTGCAAGCACGTCACTGATCGCCTGAGGGATGTCGCCGAGTTTGCCGACTACTTCGGCAATTTCGGTGCTGTAACGGGTGCCGCGCACTTGAGCGAGATACAACCCAAGCAGCAGACAGCCGACAATTTGGGTGGTGAACGCCTTCGTTGACGCAACCGCCACTTCTGGTCCAGCATGCGTATACATGACGCCATCGGCGGTGCGTGCCAGCGTTGAACCGACCACGTTCACCAGCGCGATCATCGGCGCCTGCTGCTCTTTTGCATACTGTGCGGCAGCGATCGTGTCGACCGTCTCGCCCGACTGGCTGATCGCAATCACCAGCGTGTTGCTGTCAACGATCGGGTCGCGATACCGAAATTCGCTGGCAACTTCCACTTCAACCGGCAGACCAGCGAAATGTTCGATTGCAAGCCTGCCAAGCATGCCCGCATGCAAAGACGTACCACACGCCAAAATCGTCACTTTATTCACGCGTGCCAATTCACGTTCATCGATCCGCAGTTCATCAAGATGCAGTTTTCGTGCCCCATCCAACCCGGTAAGACGGTCAAGTAGCGTGTCGCTAACGGCCGTTGGCTGCTCGAAAATTTCTTTACGCATGAAATGGGCGAAACCCTGCTTCTCAGCCGCTTCGAGATCCCACGACACGTGGTAGGCGTGAGGTTCGCTCGGGTTACCGGAGTGATCCACCACCTCAATTCCGTCAGGGGTGAGCTTTGCAATCTGTCCATCCAACAGGGCAGCCACATCGCGGGTATGGGCAATCAACGCAGCCACATCTGAGGCGCAGTACGAAGCCGTATCGGTCGCTGCAACAATCAGTGGGGCTTCAAGTTTCGCGACCACAATCGTGTCGGGTTCATCGGCTGCGACCAGACACAACGAATAGGCGCCGTTAAGCCGGGGAACGACCCGTTGCACCGCATCAAACAACTCGACGCTGTGGGCTGCCATTTCGCGGGCCACGAGATGAGCGACAACTTCCGAATCGGTATCTGAGGCAAACACTTCCGCGGGGAACTCTTGACGCAACGCCTGATAATTCTCAATGATGCCGTTGTGCACGACCGCAACACGCCCGGTCGGGTCACAATGGGGGTGTGCATTGGTGTCAGTGGGTGCGCCGTGTGTTGCCCAGCGGGTATGCCCGATGCCTGATGTGGTGGCAAGCGACACGTCATCGAACGCTTCAATGAGGTGGCCGAGTTTGCCGGCACGACGCACTGTTGTCAGCCCGTCGTCGGCATGCACGACAATCCCAGCCGAGTCGTAGCCGCGGTACTCAAGTCGGCGTAACCCGTCAAGAATCAGCGGAATCGCGTCATTGCGCCCGACAATACCGATAATTCCGCACACGAGCGCTCCTCACCATGCCGCCGGAAGTTTCGATTCGCACGTTATTCTGGAGCCTATCGGTGCCCCAGTGTTTCGCGAAGAGGCCTCATCCCCCCGAACGGCCAAACACGTCGATGATCGCATCGATGTTTTCGTCTGCACGTTCGCGCGGCACCTGATACCAGGCCCCGCCAAGAATCAGGTGGTCAACCAGCCCATCGAACACGCGCAACTTATCAATGACTTCATCGGGTGTTCCGGCGATCGCATACCGTTCCACTGCCTCATCAGAAACAGCGTCAGCCAGCGCCTGCGGGTCACCTTTGGTGCTGCGAAAAACGCGCTGCAGCGACGCGGTCAATGCTTCATCGCCATACGCGGCGAATACACCCGTGTAGTTCGGGGTTGTGCCGTAAAATCCGATCTGCTGTTTCGCTTCTTGTATCGCCGTCTCACGGTCATCGCTGATGCACACGATCACACCCTGATTCAATTGAAACTCGTCCCAGCTGCGCCCATGTTTTGTCAGTGCCGAAGCGATCGTCGGTTTGACGGTATCGGCGACGTAACGATCACAGGTGAACGGATGTCCCAGAATCCCGTCTGCATGCGCGGCTGCTGCCGCCACCATCAACGGGCCAACGGCCGCAATACACACCTTAGGGTCGCGCCGATCTGACGCGTGACCTAAACCGTTGATACCAGGGCGAAGCACCGAATAGATCTCACCGGCAAAAGTCGTTGCAATGCCGCGTTCCATGTCCCATACGGCACGCATGGCTTGTACATACTCGCCCATGCGTTTTGCCGGCTGAGAAAATTCGGCCGAGAACCGCTCTTCGATGATGCGTTTCACTTGAGAACCAAGCCCGATCGTGAATCGTCCGCCACTTAACGCGTCAAGATCAAAGGCTTGCAACGCCGTCACCGTGGGCGAACGAGGAAACGCCAAAGTGATGTTGGTACCGATACTGATTGTGGACGTAGCGGTCGCCACTACCGCCGCCTGAATCAGCGAATCGCGGGCCGTTTCTGCCACCCAGACCGTGTCAAAACCCGCGTTTTCGACCCGTTGCGCCAACGCCGGTAAACGGTCGTACGGTGCGTCAATAA
>JBBDST010000005.1:0-10733 GCA_040904765.1 Nitriliruptoraceae bacterium | reverse complement strand
CGGCGTGGCCGGCGCTCATCTGGCCGTCTTCGACATACAGGCCGTTAGGTACGCCAGTTGGACGGGCAAGCCAGTAGCCGCCGTTGATGCCAACAACTGCACCGTTATCTCGCTCGCGTAACGCCAACGCCTGATTTGTTTCAAGACCGATCATGGTGTCACGGGCAGCGCGAGGTGCGATCATAAAACTTGACGCGGGCACGCGTAACACTTGGCCGCGCACCGTTGCGGCAGAACCGACTGTGCCAGAGATGCGACTGAGCGTAAGCCCGTCGATGACCCGTACCGTGTCGTGTTCACGTACGTTGACGGTGACCGTTGATGCTTCTGCGGGCGTTTGGATGCCAACAAGGCCAACCAACGTGAAGATGGACAGCCCCAGAGCAAGGAACCGTTTGAGCAGCGGCACAGCAGTACTTTCATTTGATGGTGGGAAGACGGAAAACAAGCGGTACCGGCTGGCTAGCATCTTGACTGTCGGGACAGTTTGCCTGTGCGAAAGTATTCGTCAACTATGACAATGCGGCATGTCGATGTGGTGATGGCAACCGATTTGCGGTTGCCTGGTGGTACTGCCCAGTCGGTTGCTGCTGAGGCTCGTGCCCAGCATGCCGCCGGGCTTTCTACCGGACTTGTGGCGATTGAATCGCCACTTGCAAAAACTGCGAACGCATTAGCGCCAGCTATTCAGGCGCTTCTCGATGACGGTATCGCATCGTTGATTGATCGCGAAGCACATGTGCATTGTGATGTTGCGATCGTGCGGCATCCCAAAGTTGCTGAAGCGCTTGACGTGTCGCTTCTGCCGCGTGTGCAGGCAGAAACGCAGGCGATGATTGTCAATCAGGCACTGTCGGTTCCGGTGAGTATGCGCCGGCGTGATGCCAACACGACCCGTTTTGATGTGTCTCGTGCCAAACAGAATCTGTCCGACTGGTTGGGCGCGGAACCGACGTGGTGGCCGATCAGTCCGCTGGTTCGTGACGACATGCGTAACGCAGCAGCAGATGTTGCACTGGCCGACACGGATTGGGTGAACATTATTGACCCGGAGCGTTGGCGTGTGCCGCGCACATTGGGTCGGCATGCCGTGCCGGTGATTGGCCGTCACAGCCGTGATGACATCCTGAAATGGCCGCAGAAGAAAGACCTGTTTCGGGTGTATCCGACCGATGCGAGCGTGGAAGTTGCAGTACTTGGCGGGATTGATGCGCTGGTGCGTTTAAACGGCTATGTGCCCCGTTTGTGGCGCACATACCCGTTTTCATCGGTGCCGGTAAAAGCGTTTTTGGGTTCACTTGACTTGTACGTGTATTTCCATCATCCCGCCTGGGTCGAAGCCTTTGGCCGCACCATTTTAGAAGCGCTTGCTTCGGGCCTTCCGACCGTACTTGATCGTGCGTTTGAGCCGCTGTTTGGTAACGCTGCGGTGTACACGGATGTCGACGGGGTGGCAGACACGATTGGCCTGTTGACCGCAAGTTCCGCCGCCTATAACACGCAAGTTGAAGCGGGCGTTTTAGCAGTCAACGAACGGTTTAGTTATGCGGCGCATACGGCCCGGCTTGAAACGCTCATGGGACGCACCTTCACGCCAGCAACCAAACAACCGGAGCTTGACAAACCGGCACAGAACAAACGTCGCGTGCTGTTTGTCTCGTCAAACGGGGCCGGAGTTGGGCATCTGATGCGCCTGATGGCATACGCCAAACATGCACCGGAAGCGATCGAACCGGTGTTTTTGACGTTGTCTCAAGGCGTGCAGGTGGTTGATGACGCCGGCTATTTTGTGGAGTATTTGCCAAGCCGGCAAGTGACGGGCGCGCCGGCACGTGACTGGCATCCGGTGTTACGCGAGCGGCTGCTTGAACTGATCGACCGCTATGACGTTACGGCGGTGGTGTTTGATGGCACCTGGCCGTATCAGGGTCTGCTTGATGCACTGATTTTGAGTCCGCATGTCCGGTTTGTCTGGTCACGGCGGGCCCTTTGGAAACCAAACATCAAAAATCCGTTTCTGCGTGATCGACGCGGGTTGGTTGATTTGGTGCTTGAACCTGGTGATGCGGCCGATGATCATGACCGTGGCCCGACCGTTGCACGGCGCCGTGAAGCCACCCGGGTTTCAAACGTCCGGTTTGTTGAGGACGACGCGATGCTTGAACCAGCAGCGGCGCGCGCCGAACTTGGGATTGCCCCGAACGTGACCGCAGTGCTGGTGCATCTTGGTGCCGGCAATATCAACGACACCTCTGATGTGCTCGGTGCGCTGGTTGCGCGTTTAGTCCAGGAACCGAACACGGACGTGTATGTGACCCGCTCAATCATCGCCAAAGATGCCGGCGGAACGTTTGCGCACGTGCATCCGCTGTCGGTGTATCCGCTGGCAAAATATTTGAAAGCGTTCGATTATGCGTTTGCCGCCAGCGGCTACAACAGTTTCCATGAACTGTTGGCCGCCAACGTGCCGACCGGCTGGGTGGCCAACACGGACACGGCAACCGACGATCAGGCGGCCCGTGCACGCTATGCGGCCCATGTTGGCATTGGCCGTGACGTGACTGATGCGACCGTTACCTCTATTGATGCGGCCGTGACGGTGCTGTCATGTGAGGCCAGCCGTGAACGGATGCGTTTGCGGATGCGTTTGCGCCAACAGCCAAACGGTGCTCATGATGCGATGCAGGCCATCGCATCGCTACTTGACACGACACCCCGTGCCCGAGCCCACGCCCTTGATGACCCGTTGGGGCCAAGAGCAACAGGACTTGGCGCACTACTGCCACCAAAGCTTCGTAGCGGAATCGACACGGTCCGTTTGCTTGCCCGGCCTGCCACCTATCGCAGGCTTGTGGCACGACGCCTGCGTCGTGTGCGCGCACGCGTACGCCAACCGCTGGTTGCTTTCACCCCCGCGCAATACCGTTCACGGGTTGCTGCCGCCCTTGGATTGTCGATGGCGGTGGCGTTGCCGCTGACGCCAAACCCCCATGCGCCACGCCGAGTGATGGTGGTGTTTGACGAGCAACGACCAGCCGATGACGTTGATGTGCTGGTGGATGCGCTGGCTGCTACGGCCGCCCAACAACAGCTGGCGGTGCTGATCGTGTTGCGTGTCCCGGCGTTTCGTGTGGTACGCCAGCACGGTCTCGTTGCCGAATATCTGCCCTCAACGGATCGTTTTGGTCGGGCGCACGGCAAAGACACGCCAGCGACGATGCTTGCCCGACGGCTTGCGACATGTGTGGCCCGTTATGGCATCACAGACACGGTGCACATCCAGGCCGCAGATACCCCAAAGGACGTCTGCTCGCAGCTTTAACGTGGGGTGCTTGCTGCTTCGTTGATGGCAAGCCCATCGAACGTTTCGGTGGCTTCGGCGCGAAACACGTCGTCGTCAACCGTCCAGGTATGTCCGCTGCTGCGCCGTTCCAACACGAAATCGCGCGCATGGGTTGCATACACGTGCCCGCCAGCGTTGATTACCCGTTCATACAAAGTGGAGTCGACCCGGCGTGGGATCGGTAAAAACCGGTGGGTGAGTAAAAGTTCACGGCGCATCAACGGGGTTGGGCCGGCCACATGCTGCCGGCGGCGTTCACTTGGTCCTAAAGCCCGTCGTATGGTGACGTCGCGGTCAGCCAGATACACGTATTCGGCTTGTTTCCCGACAATGTCGGCTTTCGCGTAGTCGTGGGCAAGCATCAGATCTTGCAGATGATCTGCCCCGTAATGGTCATCGTCATCCATTTTGGCGACGAACGTGCCGCTGGCGTGATCAAGGGCCGTGTTTAAGCATGATCCAAGCGTGAACGTTTGCGCGACGCGGGTGACGGCACCGATAAGCGGATGGTTTGGGGTTTCAACGTCATCGAACGTCTCGCCGTGAAGGACAAGGGACACGTCGACGTTTGAATAGTTTTGGTTGGCGATGCGGCTTAACGCCGCGTCGATAAAGTTTGGCCGGTTGGTGGCCAGCAGCACGGTCACTTTGGGCGGTGTGGGAAGCGGATAGCCGACGATTTCAAGCAGCCGGGTGAAGGCGGCTAGGCGTGAATGGTCGGTGAGCACCTGCCGGCGGGCGGTGATGCTGGCCCGTTCTCGTCGATCGAGGTCATCAACCAGCTGATGCACGGTGTCGGCGAACATGTCGGTGACAAAAACGCCTGCTGGTGCCAGGGTTTGGTGAGTGTCGTCGGTTGTGACCACCGGTATGCCGCAGGCAAGTGCGGCGAGCATCAGTCGTGCGGCTGCTTGAGGGTCGCGGTGGCGCAGTTCGGGCAGATCTGCCAGCACGGTTGCTTGCCGTAGGGCGTGGCGTAGCCCGTACGGGGTGCCGATGGTGCGGATCGTCAACGGGTCAACGTCGGGGTGACTGATGCCACGTGGGGTGACGATGCGGGGGGTGAATTCGGTTGTGGTTAACCGTTCTGGCAGCGTGTTGGTGTGGCTGATGGCGACCAGCGGGTCCGGTGTGACATTGGCGTAACCGACCGGGTTGAACACGGACGTGTCGATACTTAACGGAATCGTTTCGCTGTGACCTTTGGTTTCACTGATCACGACCGTCGCAGCGTGCCACACGCTTTCTTTGGGCGCGGCGCTAAACACGACCACACTTTGCACGTGACGTTGGGCGGCTGCAGCAAGTATAAGGGGGGCAAAAGACGCCAGAAAGTTGGGGTTGTCGTCGGGCGGTTCGATGAGCAGCAGGTCGCTTGCGTCAAGCACCGTTTCAAACGTTGCTTCGGTAACTGGCGTGTGGGGTGCCAGGGTGGCAAAGCGGGTAGTGACGCCAAGGTGTGCGACCCGCAGTTCAGGAAAGGCACGCGGGCGGGCGATGCGCAACGGTTCGTAGCCGCGTGCGGCAACGTCGCGCGCTTTGCTGCTGGCAAGTCCAGGTTCGCTTTGGTGGGGCAAGATGGGCGGGGTGTCGCGCCATGGCAGCAGCAGGCGTGAAGCAAAGGACAGGCGGCGCATCAGCGTTTCGACTTGCCGGTCGGCGGTGGCGATGCGTCGATCGGCGTCGCGAAGCACATCGGCAAGGTCGTTTTTTGTGAGCCAGCCAAGCGGCGCATCGAGCGTGATGAGCCGCGCCAGCGTGTCGTCGTCTTGCAGGGTCACGTGGGTGTCCTTTGCGCGTGGTTTACACGCTAGTCGTACACGCCATCACATGGTCGTTGACGACCCCGCAGGCTTGCATCAGCGCATACATAGTGACCGGTCCGACGAACACAAAGCCGTGCTTTTTCAACGTTTTTGCCAGCTGCACTGAGGCAAGCGTGGAGGCGGCCACGTCGTTAAGGTTGACCGGCCGGGGCCGGGTTTTGTCGTGTGAGGCAAACACGATCTGGTTTAACGTGCCACCGGCATCGTGCAGTTTCAGATAGCTGCGGGCGTTGGTTACGACCGCAGCATGTTTGGCCCGTTGACGGATCAGTTTGGGGTCGCTGGCACGAGCGTCGATGTCGTCGTTGGTGTAGGTGGCGATTATCTGCGGGTCAAAGCCGTCATAGACGTGACGAAACCGGTCGCGTTTATGCAACACCGTTCGCCATGACAGGCCGGCTTGGAACCCTTCGAGACAGACCTTTTCAAACAGGCGTGTTTCCTCACGGGCGATGTGGCCCCATTCGTTATCGTGATAATCGATGAGTTGTTCGTCTGTGCCTACCCAGGCGCAGCGTGAGTGCCCATCGTCACCGATGATGACATTCATCGGGTGCGGGGTGTTTCGGGTGCGAAAACGGCCGGCAGATACCACACGTCGATCGTGCCAGGGGCGCGTTGTTGACGGTAAGTCACGGGCGTCTGGTCGCGTAGACATGACGGGATCGAATAGGTGGTGACGTCCGGATTTTTAAGATAGACCCGCGGGCCGCTGGCGTCACAGACAAGTGTTTCAAGGGTTGCCTGATCGGGTGCGCGTTCGACCGGGATTCCAGGTAGATACACGCGAAAACCGATGTGATAGTGATCGGTGATGATCGTTGCGCCGTCTTGATGGGCCTCATTCGCATCGAGCGCGGCGGGGCGAAACGCCTGGATGGGAACGTTTGCGCTGGGCCAAGTCACCGGCAGGCTGGCAACAACAGCGAACACACAGGCGGCCGCAACCATGGTTTGTGACATGTTGCGGGACTGGCCAAACACGCCTAAGAGGGTTGCTGCCCCAAACGTTATTGCAATAAGGCTGTGGACAAGCACGAACGCGAGATACCGGTCGGCTAAGTGAAACCCAAACGGGGCGAGCAGCACGATGCTGCCACCAAGGCCTGCAACCAGATGCGTGCCAAGGGCACTACTGACCCGAACGAACACGACGATAAGACCGATTACGCCAAGGATCGCCGCCACAATGCCGGTTACGGTGCCGGTCCCAAACACCAGTTCGGTGCCAAACAACAGGTAGGTCGGGCCGGTTGATTGGGTGAAGCCAACGCCAGTTCCAAATCCAAACGATGGTCCGCCGGCGATCTGTAGCGGGGCAAGAAGCGGTGAGAACCAGCCGATCGGTTCGGCAAAACGTGAACCGACCCGGTCGCTGCGTTCGATGAGAAGTGGCAGGATCGGCAGGTAGATCACGGCCGTCGCGACGCCGGTTACAAAGGTAGTGATGACAAGCCGTAGGCGGTTGCGGCGGCGGCGGAGCAGCCACACGCCTGCGTGCGCCAGATACACCGCTACGGCCGGTGGGAACGTGAGGATCGCTACTGCCCCGGCAAAAGCAAAGGTGAGGTCGTGACCAAGGCGCGGTTGGCGGTCGTTATTTACCACGGTGAGCAGCATGATGGTTGCGGCGAGAATCACCAGTCCGTAGCCGCGCGCTTGGGTAGAGAGGCTAAGCCACAGGGTTGAAGTGGTGACAAAAGTGAGTGCGATCAGCCCCACTGAGGCGTTTACGTGCACGATTAAAAACCGCACGATCAGCACGATAGCGATGATGGCCGGGATGAGCGCCCACAGGCGTACGGCAACGTCGCCTTCACCAAGCAGGCGGGTGGTAAGCCAGGTAAAAAACGAGAATGCGACATGGTTGTTGGCGACATACGCGTCAGCCGACAAGATGGTTGTTGGGCCTTCGCGGATGTAACGCTGCACGGTGAATGCTTCGTCCCACCACAACGGCAGCGTGACCGCCCGAAGCCGCAGCACCGTAAACACGGCACCGACCAGCACAAACGCGCCAAGCAGGCGACGGTGCGGATTCACTCGGGCTGACTTAACTCAATAACCAGCGAATCTTGGCCGGTCAGTGAAAGCCGTAGTTGGAACTGATCATAGGAGCGTGCCAGCACACTAAAGCGCAGTGTGGCGGCACTTTCTGCAATCACGCTGTAGGACAGGCCAGTCGTCGCGTTGAGCCAGCCAGCGTTTGCGAGCAACGCAACACGACTGCCGTCAGTGTGGGTCAGGACAAGCCCGGGCGAACTAAACGACACCGGTTCGGGTTCGGGCGCCGGTTCGCCATCGGGGTCAGGTTCTGCATCAGCATCAGCATCAGCATCAGCATCAGCATCAGTTTCGCGGTCACGTTCAAATTCGATTAGGTAGTTGTCGCGTTCGGTCATATCAAGCCGAAGCGAAATTTCACCGGTGAACCCGTATACGACCATCCGTACCGGCACGGTAAACAATGTGACCGTTTCACCCGTCTCATCAAGGGCGGTGACGGCGAATGTTTCCGTGAACGTGTGTTCCACGACTGACTGTTCCCACCGGTCAAATGTGTGCAGGTAGGCGGCGGCGCGCATCAAAAAGGTGGCGAGTTGCCCGCGAGTCAACGGTTGGCTTGGCCGCGCAGTGCCGTCAGTAAATCCGGTGAGTACGCCAATCGCAGCGATCGCCTGCAAATTGCTGGCATGCACATGCTCGGCAATATCGCTAAACGGTACAAACGCGTCTGGGGGAAGTTCGCCGGTGATTGTGAGCTGATCGGCGTAGCTGATGGCCTGGCGAATCATGGTTGCAAACTGTCCGCGAGTGACAAACCGTCCCGGCTTAAAAGTGTCTTCGGTCACGCCCGTGAGAATGCCAAGCTCTGTGAGCACCCCAATAGCAGGCGTGTGCACATTGCCGTCAAGGTCAGTGAACGGATGTTCTGGCTCGTCTGGCAGCGCGAACCCAAACGCAGTTTCAAGCCAGTTGCGAAGAACCGTGGCTGCCTGGTCGCGGCGCAGCGACATGAACGGGTGATACAGGCCGTCCCCGGCACCTTTCACCAGGTTAAAGCGCGCCGCACAGTTCACCGCAAGATAGTGGGGAACGCCGACATCATAAAAAGGAGGGTTGGCGCTCCGATCGTAGGTGCAGACAGTCGTAAAGTCGCGCGGCTCGATCGTCGTGTGGGTTTCAGCGAAGGCGACAGCAGGCAGGCTCACGCTAAGCAGCGCCATGGCGGCAACACTGCCGAGCAAACGGGTACGAACGAGAAGGGGCATCATGGATGCAGTGTTTCACCTAACGTCGGGCGGGGCAACCATACGTCGGTCCGTTCACCGATAAGTGCGATACCAGGCGATGGTGCGTGCAAGCCCGTCTTCTAGCGCGGTTGAGGCATACCAACCAAGCAGTTCACGTGCTTTGGTGGTGTCGGGCCGGCGGACCTGCGGGTCATCAACCGGCCGGTCGATCGTGACGGTCGTGGCAGTTGAGCCAGACAAGGTGACAATCATGTCGGCAAGTTCGTTCATGCTCACTTCAAACGGTGAACCGATGTTGATCGGACCGGTGTGTTCCCCGACAAGCAGACGCATCAACCCGTCAATCAGATCAGCGACATAAACGAGACTGCGGGTTTGTGCGCCGTCTCCGGCAATCGTTAGCGGTTCGTTGTTTAACGCCTGACGAATAAACGTCGGGACGGCTCGTCCGTCATGCATCCGCATGCGAGGCCCGTACGTATTAAAAATCCGGGCGACACGTATGGCTACACCGTGCGTGTGGTGATAGGCAAACGCCAACGATTCAGAAAACCGTTTCGCTTCGTCGTACACGCCACGCGGCCCGATCGGGTTCACGTTGCCCCAGTAGCTTTCCGGCTGAGGATGCACGGTCGGGTCGCCATACACCTCAGAGGTGCTGGCAAGCATGAACCGGGCCTGTTTTGCTTTTGCAAGTCCAAGGGCATTGTGGGTGCCAAGCGAACCGACTTTCAGCGTCTGGATCGGCAGTTCCAGATAGTCGATCGGTGACGCAGGAGAAGCAAAATGCAACACCGCATCAATCGGACCGTCCACATGCAAAAAACTGGTGACGTCTTGTTCGATCAACGTAAACTTAGGATTGTCCATCAGGTGGCTGATGTTGGACTTGTCGCCGGTCAGAAAATTGTCGAACACGAGCACTTCAGCGCCATCTTCAAGCAGCCGGTCTGCCAGATGCGAACCTAAAAAACCGGCCCCGCCGGTAACCACGACCCGCCAGCCGTTCACGTCGGTCATGGTTTCTGCTCCTTTTGGTCCGCTTAAGGGTGCGCACCATTGTCTGTAAGGATAGGGGCCGTTACCAAACTGCCGCGTTACCTTTTGGCGGTAGTAGTGTTGGTAGTCGCACCGTAAACGACAAGGATGAAGGTTGACGAACGAGTCAGGCGACGTGACATTGAGTCTCGTCATGCCCGTATACAACGAAGGCGCAACGTTAGAAACCGTGCTGCGTGCGCTTGGTGCCGTCACTTTTGCTGTGCCATACGAACTGATCATTGTTGATGACGGGTCAAGTGATGGCGCAACTGATCAGGTTGAACGTGACTGGCTTCCAAACGCCACTGCCGTAACGATCGTGAAAGCCCGCAACAACCGGGGCAAAGGGGCCGCGTTACGGCGCGGTTTTGCGCTGGCCAAAGGCGACATTCTTGGGGTGCAAGACGCCGATTTGGAGTATGAACCGGACCAAATCCCGACCCTCATCGAACCGATCGTTTCAGGCGAAGCAGACGTCGTGTTTGGTACCCGACAGTTTGGCTCACATGCGTCGTTTTCGTTCTGGTATGTGGTCGGTAACCGCTTGATGAGTCTGGTCGCTTCGGCCCTGTTTGACCGGTATGTCACCGACGCCTACACCTGTTACAAGTTTTTTACCCGCGACGAATACGAACAGTTGACGTTAACTGCCAACGGCTTTGAAATCGAAGCGGAACTCACTGGTGGGCTGATTCGCGGCCACACCCGCGTGTATGAACTGCCGATCACCTATACGGCACGCAGCCGCGCCGAAGGCAAAAAAATTACGCCACGAGACGGGGTCACCGGCATTGGTCGACTGCTACGGGTCCGACTCGTTGGCTACTAGCAAACGCGGCAGTTACCAGGCGACCGTCACCGTCGCAGCTGCAGCATTACTAAACGGCATCGCCGCGTTTGGTTTCAATCTGGTCGCAACCAGACAGATGAATGCCGAACTGTACGCCAGCATCAGTGTGTTATGGGTGTTGCAGTACCTGTGGATCGCGATTGGTGTCACCGCAATCGAGGCCTACACCACCCGAACCGTTGTCCTGGCAGATGGTGGCCGCACCCACTTGGCCACGTTTGTACGCGGCCTCACCGTTGGCTTAACCGCGATCGCGGGCTTAACCGCCATTATCAGCTACCTGTTACGTGACCAGCTGTACGGCGGTGCGGCACTATTCGCACCGATCGCGGCAGCGCTCGTTGTCACCTACGGCCTGTACGGAGTAGTGCGTGGCGAAGCGGCCGGACGGCAACGTTTTCGCCTGTATGCCGTTATCA
>JBBDST010000004.1:0-10761 GCA_040904765.1 Nitriliruptoraceae bacterium | reverse complement strand
GCTGATCGGCAACATGAACTGGAAGGGCGGGGTCGTGCGCAACTCGTCCGGGCCGGATTGGGACGCGGGCCTGTATGACCTGTCGACCATCGAAGGAGCCCCGACCGTCAGTGGCGTGCACATCTCCCGCATCGACGCACGCAGCGACATCGCCTACGAGGACTCCTCCGAGTTCCGTCGCAAACTCGAAGAAACTGGTGACGGCTACCCCTCGACCCGGCCGTGGTACCCGTTCACACATGCCGGGATCACCACCGAAGCGCTCGGGGCGGCAGACAGCAAATACCCCTACCCGGTCAAGATCTGGATCAACTACTACATCAACCAGCGACACTCCGTACCAGGAGGCATCCGCTTCGAGGACACCTTCACTGATCCAGACAAGATCCCGCTGTTTATATCCGTAGACACGACCATCTCAGAGACCAGCATCTACGCGGACTACATCGTTCCCGACGTGATGTATCTGGACGGCCAATACGGGTTCATGGGCCAGCAGACAGGCGCGGTAACCGCCTATGGATCAGCGATCCGTCAACCGGTGGTCGAACCGCTCACTGGTCGTACCGACGACGGCCGCGCGATGCTGATGGAGAACTTTCTCATCGACCTAGCAGTCCGTCTGGGCCTACCCGGTTTTGGCAAGGCAGCCATTCCGGGTGACTCAGGGGGCCCACACGCTGGGAAGCGCTTCGACTTGCTCAAGTATGAGGACTATATGGTCCGTGGGGTCGCGAACTTTGCGCACAATGCGGGGGTCGGTCCGGCCCCGGCAAGTGAACAAGACTACGTATCCCGATTCCCGGTCGCAGCACACCGCAACGTGATGACCGACGACGAATGGGCACGTGCGGTCGCGGTGCTGGCCCGCGGCGGCTACTTCGATCCGCCCGAAGCGGCGTGGAACGGCGAACGTCACACGATCGGCGTCAAGCTTGATGACCGCGCGCCCCTGCAGATCTGGAACGAGGTGCTGGGATCTACCAAAGAATCCCAGACCGGGCGCGACCGGTGGGGTGGGCCGACGTTCAAAGAGCCCGAGGACGGGGTTGGACGCAAACTTTCAGCACTCGACGGCGACGAGTACCCGTTCACGGTCGTGACCTTCCGTCTCCCGATCCGAACCAAGTCGCGCACAGCTTACGACTACTGGGCGATAGAGGTTATGCCCGAGAACCGGGTGGAGATCAACCCACAAGACGCGGTCAACCTGGGCATCGTCACCGGAGATCGGGTGCGGATCGCCTCGCGCTCCGGACATGCCGAGGGGATCGCTAAGGTCAGTCCGCGAGTGAGCCCTGGAGTGATCGCCGGCACGCACCACTTCGGCCATACACAGCAAGGAACGAGCGAGTGGACCATCACCGGTGGGGCCATCGACGCCGTGGCGGGTGGCCGAAACTACGATCCGGTTCTGCACGACATGACGTCATCGAACGTCGACGGACACAGGGTAAAGGCCGACAGACGCCGTGGCGCTGCAGGCTTCAACGTCAACGATGCGATGCGCCGCAACAATGACGTGCTAGATGACATCCCGCTGGTCGACAACGCCGGAGGCGCCACAATCTTTCTTGACAGCCGAGTCAAACTAGAGAAGCTCTGACTACTACGGCGAGATCGACCCCATAGAAAGAAGCATTGATGGATGAGTACCTACCCGAAATTTACCTCACTTTTCGCGAGCAATACCCAGAAATCGCTCAAGCAAACGACGCATTAGGGATCGCCACTCGTGAGGCCGGGCCGCTCGATGAACGTACCCAACGACTCATTCGGCTTGGCATCGCCATTGGGGCGGGATCTGATGGGGCCATCAAGGCAAGTGTGCGCAAAGCCTTGGAGCAGGACATCACTGCGAGTGAGATGCGTCACGTTGCCATGCTCGCAGTTACCACTGCTGGCTTTCCGACCGCGATTGCCGGTCTGGCCGCAATCGATGAGGTCCTCGGTAACCGCGCGAGCTGATCGTTGGTCGACTCTTCACTGTCGTTCGCCTTTTCGCAGGAGCCGCAAGCCAAGTTGTCGCAGGGTGCTTCTGCCCTAGACATAGCGTGAACGTACGTCGCTTATCCCTATGCCTATGCTATTGGGGCCAGCAGAACGGCTAGCCTCGAGTCACGAAGGGATACTCATGGCCCCACGGCTTCAGGACCGCCTCAGTATCTGCGAGCCGACCGTCGCGCGCGGTGACCTGTATATCAACGATGTAGGGGGCGTGGGTACGTTTGGCTTGACCGAGGATCTCAACTCAATGGGTCGCCACGAACTGATCATAGGTTCGCGCATTGACGCTTCGTGTTGTAGCCGTGGAAACGACCCGAGATCTGTTCGATCAACTATGCCGCTTGCCACCGGACGGCCTGATCTGGCACTGTCAGTGATCGTGGGGCGGCGCAAATTCTTGGTAAATCGGGGGCCAGCGTAATGAATCGGTTCGAAGGCTACGGCCGCACGGAAGTCACACTCGCTGGTGAATTGATCTCGATCGAAAGCCATCTGGCGGCGATTCTTGCCAGCCTGCCTCAACCTGAGCCGATCGAGCTACCTCTAATCGATGCGTTGGGTATGACGCTGATCGATGATTTTGTCAGCCAAATCGATCTTCCCGCGTTCGCAAACTCTGCGATGGATGGCTTTGCCGTCGTTGCTGCCGACCTTGCTGAAGCAAGCCTTGAAACTCCGATCGCCCTTGCCTTGTCATCACAGGTCATGGCCGGGGATCGCAAGCTTCCCGTTGTGAGTTCTGGTGGCACGGTTGGGATCATGACGGGCGCGCCTGTTCCTCCTGGTGCAAATGCCGTTGTTGCCGTGGAAACAACCATAATTGACGGCTCGAGCGTCAGCTTCATCCAGCCCGTTGGCGTCGGTAGTAATATCCGTCACATCGGCGAAGATCTCTTTGCAGGCAAAAGGCTCGCGTTTGCAGGAAAACGCTTGACACCAGCGAGAGTTGCGGTGTTGGCGGCTGCAGGGATCACCACAATCCGATGCGTTCGGCCACCGCGAGTTGTAATCCTGTCGTCTGGTGATGAACTTGTGCCATCAGCGGAGATCCCCCGTCCAGGTCAGGTCCGTGACGCCAACGGGCCGATGCTGTCAGCACTCGTCAAGGCTGCTGGCGGTGTCCCGTTTTTCGCGGGCATCGTACGAGACGATCGTGAGGCGCTCGTCCGCGCTTTCGATATGCATTGCGGCAATGCCGATCTGTTCATCAGCACTGGCGGTGCGAGTGCGGGTATCCGCGATCTGATCCCCGAGGCGATCGCTTCCTTAGGCGAGTCGGTTTCGGTCAAGGTCGCAATGAAACCGGGGATGCCTCAGGTTCGCGGGCGGATTGGCCAAGTTCCGGTGATCGGTTTGCCTGGCAATCCCGTGTCCTCCTTTGTCTCGTTTGAGCTTTTCGTACGGCCAGCAATCCGAGCCCTTCAGGGACAAAAAGACCTCGCTCGGCCCCAGGTGACCGCTACCGCAGCAGAAGTGCTGAAATCTCCCCCGAACAAGCGCGGGTTTATTCGGGTTGCGCTGGCACACCGAAATGGCCGCTGGGTGGCTACGCCTACCGGTTCGCAACATTCCCACCTGCTGTCATCGATCGCTGGGGCAGATGGGCTGGCGGAAGTTCCCGAGTCGGTCACCCAGATCGCAGCGGGATCTGATGTGCGTGTCCACTTGCTGGATGAATCATGAACCTTCCCTCATCGTCTGAGCCGGGCAAAGCAGGGAACGAGCTCACCCATTTGGATAGTGACGGTCACGTTCACATGGTGGATGTGGGTCACAAGCAAGTCACCCTGCGCACCGCAGAAGCTCAGGCGCGAGTGTTGATGGCACCCGCGACCGCCCGACGGCTCATGGACGGGCAACTCCCGAAGGGAGATGCTCTGGCACTGACGCGCATCGCAGGAATTCAGGCTGCAAAACGTACCTCCGAGCTCATTCCGTTGTGTCATCTGATTGCGCTCACCGCTGTCACGCTCGATATCGCCATCGATGTAGACGTCGGCCAAATCACGCTCACCGCACAGGTTCAGGCGCACAACCGCACGGGTGTCGAAATGGAAGCGCTCACGGCGGTCTCAGTCGCAGCGTTGACGCTTTACGATCTCACCAAGGCGGTGCAACGTGATGTTGTCATCACCGATGTCCGGGTGACACGCAAATCTGGTGGACAGTCGGGCGATTTCAACGCCCCCTAAGTCCCAACGTTGCCAACCGCGCGCAACCATGCGCAACAGCCATCGGCGACTAAAGGCTGTTAGTTGCCTCAAAAGCCGTGGGTTTGATCGAGAGTCTTTAGATCAATGGATCTCGTGGCGAGTTGATCCTTGCGCGCTTGAGTGCGCCGGCGATGTCGTCAATGGTGTCGATCACACCATGCTCAGCAAGCAGGACGTTGTCGGCCAAATCTCGAAGTTCGTCAGGGTCGTGGGTGACAAAAAGGGCAGGCCGTCCGCTGTCATCGACCAGTTGACGAACCAGCGCCCGTAGTTGACGGCGCACCGGCAGATCCAGAGCGTTAAATGGTTCGTCAAGCAGCAGCAACCGCGGGTTGCCGGCGAGCGCACGGGCGAGCGCGATGCGCTGGTTCTGTCCGCCGGAAAGTTGGCCGGGCCGGCGCAGCGTGAAATCGCTGGCGCCAACCTTTGCAAGCAATTCACGGGTACGGGCGTGCCGTACCACTCGCTCATCGTGGCGGACCGCAAGCGCAACGTTTGACTCGACGGTGCGATGCGGCAGCAGGTAAGGCTGCTGAAACACCATCCCGATGTGACGCTGATGCGTGGGCAGGTGAACTTTGGTGGTGACCTCGTCGAACACGGTGCCATCGAGGGCGATACGTCCATCTAGAGGTCGGTCTAAGCCTGCGATCAGCCGCAACAGGCGGCTTTTGCCCGCACCGGATGGACCGAACAGCACAGTCAGCCCAGCCGGCAGAGTGAAGCGGGCGTCGAGGTGAAATTCTCCGATGCGGTTGCGAGCGTCGACAGTGAGGCTCACAGTGCGGTCCTTTCGAGGCGGCGTACACCAAGCAGCACTACGACAGCCACGAACAAGAGCACACCCGAAAGGACACCTGCGGTGGCATAGTCAAACGCCTGGACCCGGTCGTACACGGCCAGTGGCATCGTCTGGGTACGGCCAGGGATGTTGCCTGCGACCATGATTGTGGTACCGAAATCTCCAAGCGCACGCGCGAACGCAAGCGAGATTCCGGCAATGATTCCACGGCCAGCAAGCGGCAGGGTCACGATGAACGCGAGCCGCGTGCCGTTTAGGCCGGCAACACGAGCGGCCTCCTCATAACCGACGTCGATTGCACGGATCGCGGCAGTTGCAGTCCGCAGGCAGTACGGCAGACTTGCTACTGCGGCAGCGAGCACCGCAGCCTGCCAGGTGAACACCAACTGACGACCGAATACAGCCTCATAACTGCGCCCGATCGGTGAGTTTCGTCCGATCGAAACAAGCAGGTAGTAGCCAAGTACGGTCGGTGGCAACACGATCGGCAGACTTGCGATGGCCTCCACTAGGCCTCGACCAGGAAACCGGAACCTAGCCAGCGCATAGGCGCCGGACACACCAACCACAGTGGTGATAAGCGTCGCGATAGCAGCGACACGAAGCGACAGGAGCAGCGGAAACCAGTCGATCTCATTCATCTGGCAAGCACCCCGGTGGGCTCCTCGCCAGGCAGTAGGAACCCGAACCGTCGCATGACCTGCCGGCCTTCCTCAGAGTTGACATGCTCGATGAACCGGTTTGCCAACGCCGCTCGTTTCGAATCCTTGGCCACCACCACCAGGTCCTGCTGGAGTGGCTCGTGCTGCTGCTCGTTGAGCAACACCCACCTGCCGTCGCCGGTTTCATCAGCAGACAGCGCCAGCGACAGGGCGACGATAGCCACATCTGCGTTGCCGGTCGCAGCCAGACGCAAGGTGTCGGAAATATTCTCCCCAAAGACCAGTTTGGGTTCGATAATCTTCCACAGCCCCGCAGTTTCGAACGCCTGCTTGGCCGCCAGCCCGTAGGGCGCGTGTGTGGGATTGGCCATCGCAATTACGCGAATTTGATCGTCAGTCGCAATATCTTCGAGGTTCTCCCAGTCGCGCCAAACTTCATCCTTGGACCAGATAGTTATCCGTCCAAACGCATAGGTGGCCTGCGTGTTGGGATCCCCCACCCCAGCGGCTAGCACCTGCTCGACGAACGACACATTGGCCGATGCGTACAGATCCATCGGTGCACCCTCGATTAGCTGCTGTGCGAGTTGACCTGACGAACCGAAACTAAACACCACTTTTTCGCCTGTGACTTTCTCGAAGCTTTCGCCAAGCACCGTGAAGGCCGGCATCAGATCCGATGCACCCGCGATTAACAGCGGATCGTCGGCCGCACCGGCCTGCATGTTGGGTCCGCAGGCGGATGCAAGCAGGGTCATCGACGCAAGCGCAATCACGACACGGACACAGGCAGCAGGACAGATCATGCGGCGAACTGTACACCGTCACCAGAATGTTTCTTCTCAGTTCGCAGTTGCGAAGCGCAATTAATCCTCTGAAACGTGTTCTGTCCAGCGCATCCAGCATGTGTGTCTGACGGGCTTTCAAAGATGTGGAGCGAAACTCTTAAATTGTCGTTAAGGCGGCTGCATCTAGCGATTCTCGTGGTGGGCACGGGGGGGTATCGAACCTCCGACCTCTGCTGTGTGAACGTTGTCTCGTACTGAGAGGATTTGTTCATGGGTCAGCAGCGTCGGAAGTTCTCACCGCAGTTCAAGGCTGAGGCGAAAAGTTTCTGCGGTGCCGGCTGTTGAGCGTGATGGCGACGACGATCCCTTGGGCGGTCTAGCGTGACGGGTCGGTGCTTTTTGGGAAGTACTGGCGAAGCAGCCCGTTGCACACTCCTATGTTTGTCAAGCAAGCAAATTGGCGCGACTGATTCGCGTCGAAGCTTTCATGACACGGAGGCACATCGCGTCAATGGCCTCCATCAACGTTTTGCCCCAGCGCCATCTTGCCATTGCCGACGCAAGCGCTTAACGCTCGTGAACCGACGGCTGCAGCTTCGTCGCCACCCCGTTTTTGACCACCCAGCGCGGGACAAGGAACTGTTCAACGACGTTGGTGCTGCCTTCTGCGTCTTTGAATTCCCAGCGGCCCTCTAGGGACTCCAACACCGTGATGTCCGCGGTCGTGCCGACCTTCAAGGACCCGAGCTCATCGGCGCGACCCAAGGCCGCCGCAGGGCGACTCGTGACCGATGCGAGCATGTCCTCAAAACTCATTCCCACGTGCAGCATCTTGGACATGCAGGTCGTCAGGTCAAAGGCAGGCCCATCGGCGCAGTAGATGTGCAAGTCGCTGGAGGTGAAGTGCGGCGCGACACCATCGGCCAGGGCAGCGCGGGCGACGTCGAAACTGAAGCTGCTCCGGCCGTGAGCCACGTCTAACAGCACACCTCGGTCGATGGCGTCCCGGACGTAGGAATGAACGTGACCGTGCTCGTCGATCACTCCCCCACGCTTACCGTGGAAGCAGTGGGTAATCACATCACCGTCGGTCATCGGTTCAAGCACGGCATCCAGCGGAAGCAACGTGTCGGTGATGTGCACCATCATAGGCAAGTTCAGCTCGCGGGCGACGGCCTTGGCCTCGCGCAACTGCTTGCCCGGATCATCGTCGGTCATCGGTTCTCCGACTCGGATCTTGATGCCGATGATCGACTCGGGATACTGCCTGGCCACAGCAATGGCCTTCTCCGAAATCAGGAAGCGTGAGTCTTCGAGTTCACCGACCTCGGGGATGAGCAGTCCGGAGGTGGAGATGTTCAAGAAAGCAAGAATGTCGGTCTTTGCGGCCGAGATGATGAAACGTTGGAAGCCGGGGAACGTCTGCGCGCCGGCCGAACCTGCATCGACCGCGGTCGTGACCCCGCGCTGCAAACAGTAGGTGTCCGCATCGATGCCGTAATGGGAGACACCCTCGTAGACATGGACGTGGTAGTCGATGAGCCCAGGAACCACCATCATGCCCGAGACGTCCAAGGTCTCAGCTGACGACGTGGCGTCGCCCGCCGCCACGATTCTGCCTCCGCTGACCGCGAGATCTCGGACGTCGTCGGACCCTGCGATCGGATCGATGACTCGGCCCCCTCGAAGGGTCAGTGCGCCCGTGTTGCTGTCGCTCATCGTTATGCCTTTTCCTGCCTGACCGGACGGTCAGGACGACTCGATTGTCGGAACCCGGCTCCTTGAACCCGTGATGTCAGGGACGTCGGGTGACTGCGGTGAACAGCCTGTCGATGCGGTGGTTTTTGTCGAGATCGAAATAGTGCGCGAACTTGGCCGGGCCGAACTCAGCATCAGACAACAGCTGCGGGGTTTGCAGCGAGTTCGGTTGACAGTTTGGTTGATCTGTTTGTGCGGCGAGTTCGATGTTAGGTGATTGTGAGCCGATGAGGACCTCAAATTTGGACGGCGTCGCGTTGAATGTTGCTCGGCGGGGTCGAGATCTGTCATCGGTGGGCCTGCTCGTGGTAGCTATCCGTTCTAGACCGGATAGGAGTCCGAAGATGGGTCAAAACGGCGGGTGCGCTGTCCAGTCTGTCAAAGCCTTGGCGCCTAATGAAACGGCAAGACGCGCTCGACACCCCAAGGGTTGGACAGGCCAACCAAACCGGTGCAACGCTTCATCTGCAACGGCTGCCGCAAGACGTTCACCTCGCGTTGGACTGTCGCTCGGCCCGGTGCGCGGTTCAACGTCGTAGCGGCGCGCAAGGCGGTGTACCGCTACGTGCAGGGGCTGATTCGTAGCGGACATTGGCAGAGATGCTCTTGCGACAGCTAGACGTGCCTGGTCGGTTGGCCGATCCGGAGATCGTGTTTCCTGCTCCTGGTAGCAGCTACCTCCAACCACACCTCTGTGTGTCCCACGAACTTTTCGACGTATGGAGCCAAAATTCTGTATTGTCTCTAAAGCTGCTCTAACTAGCAGTATTTGAGGTGGGCACGGGGGGTATCGAACCTCCGACCTCTGCCGTGTGAAGGCAGCGCTCTCCCACTGAGCTACGTGCCCGTAGCACCGCATATTGCGGCGGGATTTGTCACTTTACCGCTGCACTGCCTGCAACAACAACCTGACCTGATGGCCCACGTCAGCGAGTTGGCGCCAGGTGCGTGCAAAACAGCGCGACTTTTGGTTCATTGTCGTTACCAAAGAGAGGAGGTGATCCGTGCGTAGTGATCATATGTTCGGGACCTTGGAGGTACCCGGCCGCTGAGGCCGGACGCTGGAACGCCCCAGCGAATCCCACCGGGTATCGCTGACGGCATCGGTCAGGAATTTGTCCCACCTGGCATCACTTTGGCGGGCTACACCTAAGCGACTTTGTGGCTCGACAAAGCACGATGCTCTTAGTTCATCCAGTAGGTGTGGGGGCGCATAGCGCCCCCACACTGCGTTACTGTTCACGGCAGTTGCATCCGATCAAGATTTTCTGCAACGCTTACGCGTCAACAATCGAGGGATCTAGGTGGCGTCGCCCGCAATTCCGCGCAACCCTGACCTGGCAGCACCCGTCCGGGCCGCTTTGGTCGTCGGTTTGTTGTATGTGTTTCTGGTAGGCGTTGGGCTCCTCGAAGCCGGCATTTCAACGTTCGGTTCCGGATTTGAAACACGCTTTTTAGCGCAGGTATCGCATCCGATGGCCGGTCTTGCGGCAGGTATTTTGGCAACCGTGCTGGTCCAATCTTCGTCGGTTTCAACCGCAACAATTGTTGGGTTAGTTGGTGCCGGCACGTTGACGTTGCCTTTAGCGGTACCGATGATTATGGGTGCCAACATTGGTACGACTGTGACGAGCACGCTTGCGGCGCTTGGCAGTTTGCGTAACCGCAAAAATTTTCAGCGTGCGTTTGCTGGCGCGACGATGCATGACATGTTTAATCTGTTGGCAGTCACGGTCTTGCTACCACTTGAGCTTTCTACTCGGGTGCTGTCGCGCTCGGCGACCTGGCTGACTGAGCTACTGCGGGGCACCGAGATTTCTGCGCCGGGCAAAAGTCCGATCCGTACGGCCGTGAAATTCCCAGTTGGGTTGATTGAAGATGCGGTAAGTGCGGGCGGGTTTGCAGGGGTGTTTGCAGCGCTCACCTTGTTGACACTTGGTCTTGTAGCAATTTTTTTTGCACTTGCGACCATCACCAAAAATATGCGCCAGTTGGTGGCGGGCAATATTGAGCGCAGCATGAACAAACTGGTGGGACAAGGTGGCGGTACGGCCGGTATTGGAGTCGGATTGGTGGTGACTGTTGCGGTTCAGTCGTCCACTATCACCACCTCAATTCTGGTGCCACTTGTGGCAGTTGGAGTGTTAACGTTGCGCAATGCGTTTCCGATCACGCTGGGAGCGAACATCGGAACGACCATCACCGCACTGTTAGCTTCCCTTGCGGTGAGCCGCCCTGAAGGACTGGCAATTGCGCTGGTCCATACATTGTTTAACGTGGTAGCCCTGATTGTGATCTATCCGATACCTGCCATTCGTTGGTTACCTGTGAGGGCAGCATCCTGGTTTGCAACCAGGGCAGCGAACAACCGGCTCCTTGTTTTGGTGTATGTCGCCGGGGTGTTTATTTTGCTTCCGCTTATGCTCATCGTGGTATTTGACTAGCCGGCTTCACGCGAAAGGAACGAAAATGGCGTTCAGTTTTCTCCGCCGCATCGCCGGCAGTGACGATCGTTTGGACACGATCGAGCA
>JBBDST010000003.1:0-10959 GCA_040904765.1 Nitriliruptoraceae bacterium | reverse complement strand
TACACGACTGTCATGTCGTGCACCGGCACGCCTTCGGTGATCACGATGATCGTTTCGATACCGGCCTCGTACGCTTCAAAGATGGCGTCTTTGGTGAACGGGGCGGGCACCATAATCATGGACGTGTTGGCGAAGGTGTTTGCAACGGCGTCTTTGACGGTGGCGTAGACGGGTACATCGAGTTCGTCCCAGGTGGTGCCACCTTTTTTGGGGTGGACGCCGGCGACAATGTGGGTGCCGTATTCTTGGTTGCGTTTGGCATGAAACGTGCCTTGCGCACCGATGCCTTGCACAACAACTTTGGTGTTTTCGTCGATAAAGATGCTCACTGAACGGCTCCTTAAGCGTTGTTGGCGTGGCGGACAGCCTGCACAGCCGCTTCGTGCATGGTGGCGGCAGCGATGACGTTGGGTAGTGCTGCCTGGTTCAAAATGGCGCGGCCCTGTTCGGCGTTGGTGCCGTCTAGTCGCACGACGAGTGTTTGTGGGAAATCGCCGAGACGCCGGGTGGCTTCGATGACGCCGTTGGCGACTTCTTCACCGCGGGTGATGCCTCCAAACACGTTGATGAACACGCTTTTGACGTTGGGATCGCTTAAGACGAGGTCGAGCGCTTCGGCCATCGCATCGGCACTTGCGCCACCGCCGATATCAAGGAAGTTGGCGGCACGTCCACCGTTTTGTGCGACCACGTCAAGGGTTGCCATAACCAGACCCGCACCGTTGCCAAGCACGCCGACATGTCCGTCAAGTTTCACGTATTGAATGCCGGCTTCTTTGGCTTTGGCTTCGAGCGGGTCGATCGCATCGATTCCGGGGATTTTCCATTCGGTGTAGTTGTCGTGCCGGTAGGCGGCGTTATCGTCCAACGTCACTTTGGCGTCGAGTGCACGTATGTGGTCTTCAGGTGTGCGAATCAGCGGGTTGACTTCAGCCAGCGTGGCGTCTTCAGCGATGTAGGCGGCGAACAGGTTGACCAGCAGTTCGGCCGCTTCGGTTTGCACTTCGCTTGGCAGGTTTGCTGCGGCGATGATTTCTTCGGCGATTTGAAGCGGTAGTCCGTCGGCTGTTTCGCTTGGGGTGAGGCTTCTTTTGATGACG
This sequence comes from Nitriliruptoraceae bacterium, assembly GCA_040904765.1. Taxonomy (GTDB): domain Bacteria; phylum Actinomycetota; class Nitriliruptoria; order Nitriliruptorales; family Nitriliruptoraceae; genus JBBDST01. Next base: position 9,859 of record JBBDST010000003.1, on the reverse strand, counting down.
GCATCTGGATTGGTGCGGTTCACCTCTTCAATATCTACGCCGCCTTCTTTGGAGCAGATGACAAGGTGACCTTTGTTGACCCGGTCGTGCATCACTGACAGGTAATACTCTTCGACGATGTCGCTGGCTGCTTCGACATACACGACGTTGACGATGTGGCTGTTGATGTCAAGGCCAAGGATGTTGCTGCCGTGTTCGCGTGCTTCGTTGACGCTGGTCGCCAGTTTTACGCCGCCAGCTTTGCCGCGGCCACCGGTTTTCACCTGGGCTTTGACGACGACTGCGCCTGCGCCGTTTTGTAACGCGTCGGTGGCGGCAGCGACGATCTCTTCAATGGTGCGACACACCGCTCCGGTTGGGGGCACGGCGACACCATTCCGGTGAAACAGTGCTTTACCCTGAAATTCGACGAGATCCATCCTGGTTCCTCACATCGGTAGTGGTGTGCATGGTGGTTGGCACAGGTTGTGTCAGTCGCGCTCTGGGACGTTTGCAATGACCCAGTCGGTGATCGTTTTCATTGGTGTGCCGGGCGTAAAAATCTCGGCGACTCCTTGGGATTTCAACGTTTTGATATCGTCGTCGGGGATAATTCCGCCACCAAACACGACCACGTCAGATGCACCGGCACGATTGAGTTCTTCAACGACGCGGGTAAAGAGGCTCATGTGGGCACCCGAGTGGATCGATAGCCCGACGGCCTGTGCGTCTTCATCGACAACTGCAGCGACGATCTGTTCGGGAGTCTGGTGCAAGCCGGTGTAGATCACTTCCATTCCTGCGTCACGCAGCGCACGCGCTACGACTTTGGCCCCACGGTCATGACCATCTAGACCGGGCTTGGCTACGACGACACGGATAGGCATGCGTGTTCACCTCGCGACTTGAGAAATGACGTTGCGCGTTAGATGGCGCGCGTTCAAAGGATAGTCGCATCGTCGACCCGATGACGACGCCGGGCGTATCAGTTGATCAGATACCGTTACTTGCGTGAGCGTTGAACCGGCAGTTGAGAACGACCCGCCCGAGTTTGGTCCCGGCGGGTATCTGCCCGAGCGCGCCGCTCACCGTGCCCGCAAAATCATTCTGCGCGCACCGCTTGGGTTGCATTGGATTGTTGCGGCCGTCGTTGCCGGTGTGGTGGTGGTGGCCGCAAGCTTGTGGGTGTTGCGTGGCCCGGCAAGTGAACTGTCTGACCCGTGGGTTGCTGTTGGTGAGGTTGGCACGTTTGGTGAGGCAGATTTTCGTGCCGATCATGACGTGCTGGTAGTGACCGCAGCCGGCCGCATCCGGGTGTTTGCCGACGCCTCAGAGGTAACGTTTTGTGCCGCGACGCGACAACTTGAAGCTGCCGATGGGCGGGTGTGGCGGTTGACTGGGCGGGGTACAGCCAACACCGCTTCGCTCGTTGAGGTGGCGTCGCAGGTGCATCGTGACGTGCTCTATATCGATCTGACCCGTACCCGTATGCCAGAGCCGCCGTCACCCGACGTGTTTGCATCTGGCTGCTACTAGCCCTCGGCGTTGCCGGTGGTCACATAACGGTCGAGTCGTGCCAACGTTTCGGTCATTGCGGCGGCGTTTTTGCGTGGGTAACCGGCCACTTTGAGACAGATCCTGCAGCGCGCGCCGGTGTAGTCAAACGTTTCTGTGACCCGTGTGCCTGACGGGGTGTCTGCGAACTGATAACGCCAAATGTGGCCACCAAAATGCTGCCAGGCGATCTGTTTGCCTTCCACAAATTCAACGACGGTGTTGGTGATGCGGTATTTGGCGCCGCGTTTCATATCCATGCCGAACTTTGCCCCAAGGCTCAAGCGCTCGATGGGTGTGCCGCGGGTAGCCAGGACACTTTGAGACCCATCGATTACCGGATGCATGGCCGGGTCGGCAATAAGGTTAAACAAGGTTTCGCGGGGCTGAGCGATGATGCGTTCAACTTGAACCTGATGAGCCATGGTTGGGCCTTTTGCTAGTGATAAAACGGATGTCCTTAGTTCTAGGGTATGGCCAGTATCCCAACTGCAAGTGCGCTGGCGCGCCAGATGAACGGTGCTGCAGCGCTGTAGATCAATCCTGCATCAGATACGGCTCGCCTGAGTGCTTCACCGATTCAGTGACGGCAAGCTCTCCGGCAAAGCACATTTGCCGTAGGAACCCAAACAGCACAGAGGCAAGTGTCGCGCGGGCAAAAAACGTCAATATTTGATGATTGGGGCGTAGGCCAAGAGCAGATGTTTCACCTCGCCATCATCGAAACGAATCGAGGCTTCGTCTCCTTCTAGCGCGATGATGGTGCCGGTACCAAACCGTGGATGCATCACCGTGTCGCCACGGCGAAACACGTCGTCGGTGACTGGCTCGGCGCTGCGGGTGCGAGCCGGCTGAGTTGTGCGCGTGTTACCGCGTGACGCTGGGCGCATCGTGACCGTGTTGGAACGTGAGCGCATGTGGGTTTGTGCCCGGCCAATCAGGTTGCGATCAGAGTGGTGAGCGTCGATGAGTTCTTCGGGCAGTTGGTCAAAGAACCGTGACGGCGGGTTGTAGGACGTGCCGCCCCATAAAGTGCGCTGTTCGGCGTGACACAGATACAGATGCTGTTTGGCCCGAGTCATACCGACATACGCGAGGCGGCGTTCTTCAGCAAGTTCGGTGGGTTGCTGCAAGGCACGCACATGGGGAAACACGCCGTCTTCGAGCCCGAGTATAAACACGACCGGAAATTCGAGTCCTTTGGCGGTGTGCAGGGTCATCAACGTAACCCGGTCGTCTTCTTCTTCATCGTCGAGGGCGTCGACGTCATTAACCAGCGCGACCGTGTCAAGAAACGCGGCTAACCCTTCGATGCCGTCGCTTACGACGCCGCGTTCAAACAGTTCGTGGGCGACTGAGCGCAGTTCCCGCAGGTTTTCTTCGCGGGAAAGCGCTTCTTGCGTGCCGTCTTGTTCAAGTTCTTGACGGTAACCGGTGTCGTCCATGATGCGTTTCAAAATTTCGCTGACTGTCGCACCGTTCACCGCGGTGGTGCGCAGCAGATCCAAAATGTTTACGAACGCATCGACACTTGCAGCTGCCCGGGCGGTAAGCCCGATGGTGTGGGCATGCCGGCAGGCTTCGATGAACGTGCTGTCGTGACGTTGCTGATAGGCGCGGAGCAGATCGACCGTTCGGTTGCCGACGCCACGCCGTGGGGTATTGACAACCCTTAAGGCGCTGATGTCATCGTCAGGGTTGATAAGCAGGCGTGCATAGGCGATGACGTCTTTGATTTCTTGACGTTCATAAAACCGTACTCCTCCAATCACCCGGTAGGGCATACGAAGACGCACAAACACGTCTTCAACGACCCGTGATTGGGCATTGGTGCGGTAGAACACGGCGATATCGTTGCGGCGGATTCCTTGCGCCAGCAGCCGTTCGGTGGTGCGGGCCACAAATTCGGCTTCGTCATGTTCGTCGGCAGCGTGATACCGCACGACATTTGAACCTTCAGGGTTGTCGGTCCACAGGTCGGTCCGGCGCACGTCGGTTGCTTGCGCAATCAACGCGTTGGCACAGTGAAGGATCGTCTGGGTTGACCGGTAGTTCTGGGCGAGCGTGATGACGGTGGCGTTTGGATAGTCTTTTTCAAAATCGGTGATGTTGCGTACGGTCGCACCGCGAAACGCATAGATGCCTTGCTGGGGGTCGCCAACCACCATCACGTTTTGTTGCCGTCCCGACAGCAGATTTACCAGATGATATTGGGCCCGGTTCGTGTCTTGATATTCGTCGACCATCAGGTGTGAGAAACGGTTTTGCCACTGCTGTTTGACGTCGTCGAACAGGGTGAACAGTTCCACCGTTTTGGTGATCAGGTCGTCAAAATCGAGGGCGTTGGCACGTTTCAACCGTAAGTCATACTGCTGGTACACCTCGGCGATCTGTTCGTCTGGCCAGCCGGACGCCTTTTGTTTGTACGTTTCAAAGTCGATCAGTTCGTCTTTGGCGCGGCTGATTGTCTGTTGGATGGCGCGCGGCGGCAACCGTTTCTCGTCGATGTTTAAGTCTTTGGCGATCTGGCTGATGAGCCGTTTCGCGTCGGTCGCGTCATAGATGCTAAAGCCGCTCTGATAGCCAAGGCGGGCGATGTCGCGACGCAACATTCGTACGCATGCTTTGTGAAAGGTCGTCACCCACATGCCTGACGCCACTTCGTGGCCGATTAGCTCGGCGACCCGTTGGGCCATTTCGCTGGCTGCTTTGTTGGTGAACGTGATGGCAAGGATGGCGCCTGGATGCACGTGATGGGCGGTGATGAGCTGTGCGATCCGGTGGGTCAGTACGCGTGTTTTGCCACTGCCGGCCCCGGCCACGACTAACACGGGCCCGTCGACATGCAAGACGGCTTTTTGCTGACTGGGGTTAAGCCCCGCAAACAGGTCCACGTTTAGCCTTTGAGGTAGCGCAGCGTGAACGGGTAGCGATACACGCGTCCTTTCAACCCGTGTGCGACAGCGATTAATGGCAGCAAAATCCACAACACGACGACCGTCGCAGCAAGGGCAAGAAGCACAACGATACCGACCCCAAAGGTAAGAACCCCAATAATTACCGCCGGGACAGACAAAAGGACCGCTACGGTGGCGAGCGTCAAGATCGTAAGCTGAAAATTGAGGGCTTGGCGAGCGTTTGCGGCCACGAACGTGTCACTGTCGCGCCACACGAGATACACCCCCAGGGGTATGGCAAAACCGAGTACGCCGACCGATCCAAACGACATGATGAGCCCGCCTAGGTGTGCCACGACAAGCAGGAGCCGCTGTTGGGTGGTTGGTTCCGACGGTAAAGGTGCGGGGTATCCAAACGGCGGTGGGGGTGGCGGCCCGCTCACGACAAACCTTTGGGAAACAGCGGGTCAAACGGCGCAAATGGTGGCGGGGGCGGCGGATTGTCGTCGTCACGGTTGGATGGTGGCGCGTGTGGGCGTAACGGCTGGTCGAGACTGACCATGCCGGCGTTTAAGGTGGCGAGCCGTTCGATGCGTTGACGAATACTTGGATGGGTTGCGAACCGGCGGGCGAACTTGGCGGCTTTCGCGTCACCGTCGATGGCGTTTGGTTCTTCAAACCACAGGTGTGCGGTGGCGACGTCGAACTTGTTGAGTACGGTCGGATTTTCATCGATGCGACGCAGTGCGTTCACCATCGATTGGGGATCGCGCAGTAGTTCTGCTGCGGTGGCGTCAGCCAGATATTCGCGCTGGCGTGATACGGCGTAACGAATCAGTCGTGCGACTATCGGGGCGATAATCACGGCCAAGAGGCCGATTACGACAAACACGATTTGGGCGGCATTGTTGTTGTTGCTGCTGCGTCGACGCCCACCAAGCCACATGTAGCGCACCAGAATGTCTGCCAGAAGGGCAACGAGGCCTGCGGTTGCCACTGCCAACGTGACGGTTCTCACGTCGTCGTTTAGCACGTGAGCGAGTTCGTGGGCCAAGACTGCACGCAGTTCGTAGCGGGGCAGCGTGTCAATCAGACCGGTGGTGACGGCAATGGCGGCGTTGTTGCGGCGCATCCCCGTGGCAAACGCGTTGGGTGCCGTGTCTTGAACGAGATACAGATCAGGGGCGTTGCCAAGCGCACCGGCAGCAACACACACTTCGTCATACACGCGGTAAAGGTCGGGTGCGTCGTTTCGTGCCAAAGGTTTGGCGTGAGCCGCTTTCAACGCCACTTTGGGTCCAGCACTGCTGGCTGCAAACACCAGACCAAGGCCTACTGCTGTACCGATGGCGGTGATGGTGACACCGGTTAACGGGTCTAAGACGGGCATGCCAAACAGGCCCGCTGCGACCCACACGATCACTGCGACGACGGTGACGCTGCCGGCAATGAGCAGTCGTGAAGCACGCCGGTTGTGCCGGGTAAGCGTGTCGTAAACGGCGCGGTCTGCCACGGTCTACTCAAACGACACGTTTGGGACGTTTTTCACTTCGATCGTGTCAACTTCGAAGTAGTCGCGGTCGGCAAATTTGAATGCGCTGGCAAGCAGCGACGTCGGGAACACTTGGCGGGCCTCGTCGTAGCTGCGTACGGATGCGTTGTAATGCCCGCGAGAGTTCGCCACCATATTTTCGGTGTGGGCCAGTTCTTCTTGGAGTTGGCGGAAGTTTTGATCGGCACGCAACTGCGGATAGTTCTCACTGATGGCAATCAGTCGGCCAAGGGTCTGTGTCAACACGTTTTCAGCATCTGCCTGTCCGGCTGGCGTGTGTGGGCTGATGGCGTCGGCACGGGCTTGAGTGACGGCCTGAAACGTTTCGGTTTCGTGGCTTGCGTAGCCTTTGACGGTTTCAACCAAGTTTGGGATGAGGTCGTGGCGGCGCTGAAGTTGGGTGTCGATCTGCGCCCACGCTTCGTCAATGCGAACTCGGGAACGCACGAGCCGGTTGTAGCCGCGCACCACCCAAAGGACAATGAGGGCGATGACCGCAATAATGACAATCGTTGTCGTTTCCACAGTGGCCTCTTTTGGTCGGGGGCTGCTGTGACAAAGCCTACAGGTCTACTGTGTCGTCATCCCGAGTTTCTCAATAATTGGGGCCGGGTCGGCTTTTAACGCGTCGATAGCGCCCAACGGTTCAAGCTTGCCGGCGTTTAACAGCAGCGCGTTTGAGGCGACGGCAAGCGCGGCATCGACCCGCTGTTCGACCAGTACGACCGCAGCGCCGTTGTCGCACACGGTCTTAATCGTGTCGACTAGCAAGGCACGCTTGGCCGGATCAAGACCTTCGGTTGGTTCGTCCATCAACACGACTGATCCGTTACCAATTAGGGCACGTGCTAACGCCAGAATCTGCTGTTCGCCACCACTTAACGTGCCTGCACGCTGGTGTCGTCTGGCATCAAGCACGGGAAACTGCCGATACAGGCCAGCGATGGTGAATGGCGTGTTGCCACGCTTTTGTTCGGCGATGCGTAAATGTTCATCGACGCTAAGCGAGCGAAACACCCGGTGGCCTTGCGGCACCAACGTGATGCCGGCGGCGTTTCGTTTATCAGCACTAAGTTTTTGTAACGACCGGCCATAGAGGGTGACGTCACCGCTGCGGCTTTCAATCACTCCTGCGAGCGCATTGATGAGCGTGGTTTTGCCGGCACCGTTGCGCCCAAGAATCGCGACACAGTCGCCGGGTTGGGCGTCAAAATGCACGCCCGAAAGCACGGTGTGTTGCCCATAGCCAACAGCTAGTTCAGTGACGGTGAACATCTAGACCTCCTGCCGGCCAAGATATGCATCAATCACTTGTTGGTTGCGTGCGACGACGTCGGGAATGTCGGTGACAAGTTCGGTGCCGTCGGTAAGCACCGTAACGGTGTCGGCTAGGTGAAACGCAACTTTCATGTCGTGTTCAACCAGCAGCACGGTGATGTCGCGTGGTAGGGCGCTGATCGTGTCGACGATCCGTTTGGCGTCGCTTGCGTCAACACCTGCGGTTGGTTCGTCAAGCAGTAACAGGCGCGGTTTGGTGGCGGTAGCCAACACCAGTTCGATGAGCCGTTTGGTGCCATAGCCAAGGGTGACGCTGGGGGTGTCGGCAACGTCGGTTAAATCCCAGGTGGCAAGGATCTGATCGACCTGTTCGGTGACGTGGCGGTGAGCGCTAAGGGGGGTGAACAGGCCGGTGCGTAGCGTGTGCTCGCGGCCGATGACAGCCAGTTGGATCTGTTGACGCACAGTGAGTTCACCAAACAGGGTGGAGAGTTGGAACGTGCGGCTCACCCCTAGGCGGGCCCGTTTGTGCACGGCCAGGCCGGTGACGTTGACACCAAACACACAAACGTGACCGTGGTCGACGTGAAGTTGGCCGGCGATCAAGTTAAACAGGGTGGTCTTGCCGGCACCGTTGGGTCCGATGATGGCGCGTCGTTCGCCTTCAGTGACGCTCAACGTGACGTTGTTGACGGCCGTGAGCCCACCAAAGGTTTTGGTGACGTTGGTGACGTTGAGGGCGTCGGTCATGAACGTGCTTGCTGTTGGGTGCGGGTGAAGAGCGTGTGGGCGCGCCCAAGAAGCCCGTCAGGGAGAAACATCACAACGAGAATGTAGGTGAGACCCAAGACGGTGAGCCAGCGGGTCGTGACACCACTAACGACCGTTTCGATCACGGTGAGTGTGGCTGCGCCCACGATCGGGCCGGTGAAATAGCGTGCACCGCCAAAGATTGCGTACAGCATGACCGCCGCCGAAATGCTCCAAGTGAGATTTTCGGGTCCGACGAATCGGTTGGTGAACACAAACAGCACTCCGGCGAGCGACGAAAATGCCCCAGAGACGCTAAAGGCGGTGATGCGAAGCCGTTGCACATTGAAACCAAGCGCTTGGAGGCGTTCTGGTGCGATCCGATGGGCGTGAAGCGCAAGGCCGGTGACCGATTGACTGACAAGATATAAGACGACCAGTGCGGTAACCACAATGACGCCGGTGACCCGCACGAAACTGGCAGTGTCGGTGACAAATGGCAGCAGATTGCGACTGATGCCCGCGATGCCGTTGTCGCCGCCAGTCAAGCGCACCTGTTGAAATGCCAGACCGTAGAGGGCTTGGGCTGCAGCCAAAGTTAAGAGCAACAGGTAGATGCCGTTGGTGCGTAACGTCAGCACTCCGATAAGCGCGCCAAGACCGCCACCAAACAGGATTGCCAAAGTGATGATGACCAGTATGGGCAGTTCAGTGCCAGTGGCGAACAGTCCAAGCGTGTAGCCGCCGACACCAAAGTAGGCGGCGTGTCCAAGGCTTGGCATGCCACCAAATCCAAACACAAGGTTGAACGCGACGGCAAACAGTGCCAGTACGAGGATGCGGGTAGCAACCGAGAGGTGAAACGTGTTGAGGATGAGCGGCAGCATGAAGATTGCGACAAGGGCCACGCTGGCGATGATGACGGGGCGTTTCATCGGTTGGCTGCCAGGTCGCGTCCAAACAGTCCGGTTGGTTTTAACGCCAGCAGCACGACGACGGGGGCGTACAGGGTGAAAAGGGCAAACTCGGGAAACAGCCATTTGCCAAACGCGTCAAGCAAGCCAACAACAAAGGCGGCAACGAAGGCGCCGTTGAGGGATCCAAGTCCGCCGACGACGACCACAACGAGCGAGAGCAGCAGGATGTCCCATTCGCCACCTGGGGCAAGCCCGGTGAACGCACCACCCCAGACGCCGGCAAATCCCGCCAGGGCACTACCAAGCGCAAATACGCCGATAAAGAGGCGCGAGACGGGCACGCCGACACTGCGGGCGATCGGTTCGTCGTCGACGGCGGCCCGTACCCGGGCTCCGATGCGGGTTTTGCTGCCGATGACGGCCAAAAGTAGGTACACCGCGACGGCAACGACGATGAGGGCGAGGCGAAACGTGGGGAAGTGAAAGTCGCCGATCTGTACGACACCGGTGAGTCCCGGTGGCCGTGGCAGGTTTTGGGGCCGTCCACCGTAGGTGGCAAGCAGCAGGTCAGCGAACACTAGGGCAAGTCCGACGGTGACAATAATTTGTGGGAGTTCTTGATGGGTAAGGCGCTTGAGGATCAGTTGGTGCATGGCGACACCGACAAGGGCAGCAAAGATGATGGCGCTTAGCAGCGCGGCACTGTAAAGGTCGGTGCGGCGATACACGTCAAGGGCGATGTAGCCGCCGATCGCATACAGCGCGCCGTGCGCCAGATTGACGGTGCGCATCAGCCCAAAGGTGACGGTGAGTCCGCTGGCAAGCAGGAACAACAGCGAACCAAATGCCAGTCCGTTCAGAGCGTGGGTGACGGCCGTCGTCACGACACGTCCTTTCTTGCCGGGTGTCTGCCACGGCCGTTAGGGCCGTGG
>JBBDST010000002.1:0-12972 GCA_040904765.1 Nitriliruptoraceae bacterium | reverse complement strand
CGTTCGAGTGCAATTCCGTCGTACATACTGCACGACGAGCACGACCCTCAATCGCCTACACCGGTGACCGCAATATCGACTTTTTGGACCATCTGCTCAAGAATTCCAGTTGGGGCAGGCATCGAGGTGACAGGCTTGTCAAACGCAACAACCTCCGCCACGCCATATTTTTCCTTTAGCCGTTCTCCGACCATTGCGAGAAACACGGGCGAATTCGGTTTGGCGTTGCCAAGCAAACCAACAATCTTGCCGGCCAGGTTCTCGGGACGAACGTTGTATTCCAGCAATCCGCTCGTCGGGGTGTGGCTAGGATCAACAAGCCGAACTTTCATTTGCTTCTCCTCCGGTTAATTTCGCGTTTGGGATGGATCTACACCGTGATTTTGCGGCTGACGCTGCGGGACATGCGGCCCCCAGCCCAACCGGCCACGTGGCAGGAGATACCGCCAGCATCGCCGCCTGCAACCACGATGGAAATGAGTTCAGGGTCGTCAACGAGCGGAACCAGCCGTTCTTCGTCACCAGACTCAATTGGTCCCATCATTTTCCCGGCACGCTTCAAATCGGCAGCTGGACGTCTCGCATGCGTAAACAAGAACTCTTGCACGTCCGTTTTGCTCCACTTGCCGATCGTACGAACATGTTCAGGACACAACGCGATAACGTTCTCTGATGGGCCGTGCGGGTCGTGATAGTTGGCAAAAGATGCCATCTTGAAGGCGATCGAAGTGAGAATGCCGACCGGTTCATTCGACAGGTAGTTAAAGATGTAATGCGGACACTCGGTTGCAAACGCCGTGACAACATTCTCACCTTCGGCAAAACCCCGTGAGACGCTTAACGGCTCCCAAGGACTGAACTCTTCCAGTTCAGCTATGCACAGGGAGAACTTCCCTGGTGTGCCCATGGTCGAGCGATCTAGTTTGCCTGGGATTGCCTTACAGATGTTGCGCAGTGCGAGTTGCACTGAGCGGCCGATAGTCGCGTTCGCGCGGAAACCTTGACCGAAAACGTTGGGACCGGCATTGATCTCCAGTTCCCGCGCGATGGGACCATTGACCACCAACAAATGAGCGGCTCCGCCGGTGCTTGAACTGGTCGCATGGAGATTGAACGTGGGATCAGTCATCGCACCGATGGCTGCGACCACTACTGGCATGTAGGCCGGTAAACACCCGGCCATGACTGCGTTTGCTGCCACTTTCTCGGCCGTCAGCGTGACCCCACGTGGTGCTACTTCACCTAAGACTTCGTCTCCGCTAAGCCCAACCTCATCGAGAAAGCGTGCGACCAAACGGTCAGTGGGCGGGGTGACCGGCAGGCCATCTGTCCATCCCTGCTGATAGCAATATTCCAACCCGGATGCTTCGTCGACTTCATGTAGTTGCTGGAATTCAACTGGCATAAGCGCAGACACTCCCGTCTACTCGGAAAACAGCTCCCGAAAACGATTCCCAGTTCCCACCATAGCCCTCCGATCCGCCATCTGGACCAGAAATATCTCACTGTCGTTCTCCGTTTCGAAGGATGGTCTTGCTGCAGCAGCGGCTCAAGTCGCCAGTTGATAAATGTTGGCTGACCCAAAATTGCCGTGTCCAGGCACCACCGACAGACCTGGGTCATTTCAATCGCGATGACGCCAGCAAAGCGCCCATCTGGCTGGCTCTTGAGCCGGGGTTGCCTGGATTGTATAAACCAACGTTGTTCAAGAACAGCAAAGATCAGTAGTGCTGACTTAAACAGCGCCAGCTGCTGATCGTTGTATTGCGGCGACTTCCTCAGGCGAATATCCCAACAGTTCGCGCAGAACCGTCGCGGTATGTTCTCCCAGCCCAGGCGCAAAGTTATGACGAGTTCGGGTTTCGCCAACACGCACTGGTGACCCAATTTGCCGCAGTTGACCCCATACAGGATGGTGCTGGTTGAGAATAACGTCTCGAGCCAGCGTGTGAGGCTCGCTCATCGCCTCAGAGACAGAGTTCACTGCGGCAACCGGGACACCAGCATCCTCAAAAACCGAGATCCAATACGTGCGCGGATGCTGAATGAACTCTGCGGACAAGACATCAACAACCTCCTGGCGGTTGGCATAACGCGCGGCAAACGTGGAAAAACCCGGATCATCAATGAGCTCCGGCCGGCCTATCCCGATTGCAATGCGTTGCCAGAACTTTTCCTTTAATGCCATAACAACAAACCAGCCGTCCAAGGCTTGGAACAATTGAACGGGAACTAATGATGGATGCCCGGATTGCGCGACACGTACCGGTTCAAATCCAGCCGACAAATGCCACGTTCCTTGATACGAAAGAAGACTCATTGCGGTATCGAAAAGACTGGTGTCGCAATCCATGCCGACCCCGTCACGCTGTGCTGCATGGACTGCACACATGAGCGCAAGCGCTGCCACTAACCCTGCACAAAACTCGACGAGCGGTAACCCGCTTTTGATCGGAGGCCCTTGCGGCTCACCTGTCAGGCTCATCCAAGCCGCGATTCCTTCAATCTGGGCTCCGGTCGCCTCTTGTGCATGACGGGGACCGGTCATGCCAAAGTCCGACAGCGAACAGCAAACGATGGCAGGATTGACATGCTTCAAATCGTCATAGCAGATCTGCAATTTCCTCGGAAGATCGCCGCGTAAGTTTGCATACACCGCGTCAGATCTCGCGACCAGATCTTCAAAAACTTTGCGACCGGCTGGCGCGGAAAGATCAATTGCAATGCTGCGCTTGTTGCGATTTAGCGATTGGAAAAACAGGCTGTCGTCGCCGTCTTGAAATGGCTCGACATACCGGCCTTGATCGCCTCCCGTGCGGGCATCTTCGATTTTAATTACGTCTGCGCCCAGATCGGCAAGGTGCATACTGCCAAAAGACCCAGCCTGATTCTGCTCGATTGCAAGAATGCGAAGATCTGCCAGTGGCTTCATAATTGGAGCCTAGCCAGTGCGACCAGTGTGCCAAGTGCTACTGCGACAAAGAAAGCCCGCCCGTCGCCGATCATCTCAGACATGCCCGGTGATCCACCTCCCAAAGCCAGATCATGACCTGAAAGACGGACGCGTCGCTCCCCCACCGTGGTTGGTGCTGCTGTGCGGTGCGAAACAGTGCCGCAGGGACCTTGCTTTCACATGGGGTCAAGGATCTGAGGCGTTGGACTTGGGCTCATAAAGCCCGGCTCTTAGCTTGAAGCATCCTCGACATGGTTGGTTGCCCAGGCACGTGCAATCAGCATTTCGAGCACCTGTTGGTCGAGATCTTCGAGTCGCTTGACATGCAGGCAGCCTTTGCCGGTCGTGTGTTTGCCAAGACGGGCAAGCAGATCGTCGTTACTGCCGTAATAGGTCAGGCCGTAGATCGTGAGCGCCGCTTTCCGGGGTGAAAAACCGATAGCAAACCAGTCCCGCTGCTTGCCATCAGACGTGGTATAGGGCTGGTGCCCAAACCCGACGATCGAAGAGCCCCACATTGTGGGATCTGCTCCCGTGATCCGACACATCACAGCAAGGACCTGCCAGGCATCTTCTCGTCGGCGCGCGTCGGCGACTCCGTCAAGGAACGTGACAACATCACGGTCCGTTGGCAGTGTCTTTCGATCTCCGTAGTCGACCATGATTCACCCTTACGCGCTGAGGCGAAACTACTCGGGCCGAGGCAATGCTGATGGGTCGTTCCGACCGCCCTCATCGAAAGGTCCATCGTGAGTTGTCTCACCCAGAATTACACGAACAACGTGGTTTTGGCCATCCCCCAAGAGTGGAACACAACCATCGACGATATCCAGAACGGATCCATCGAGTTGCACGCTCACCACGCCGCGCGACACGCCATGCGGGTTCTCAACCATAATCTCGTAGATGGAATCTTCATGGCGATAGATCATCTGGAACCCCGACCAGCCACGCGGAATACAGGGGTCGATCTGGAGTGATTCGCCGACTTTGCGCAGACCCAGAATCCACTCGATTCCAGCCCGATACATCCAACCAGCAGCACCCGTGTACCAGGTCCATCCGGCGCGCCCGGCGTGAGGCTGCTGCGAATAGACATCGGCGGCAACGGCATACGGCTCACCCTTATAGCGATTAAGGTTCGCGCGCCCACTGGCATGTTCGATGGGGTTTAGTAAGTTGAACAGTTCGACTGCTTCGTCTCCATTTCCCAGCATGGCCGACGCAACGATAGACCAGGTCGCAGCATGCGTGTACTGGCCGCCGTTTTCACGCAACCCCGGCGCATACCCCTTGATATATCCCGGGTCAAGCTCTGTGCGGTCAAACGGAGGTGCGAACAGCAGCATGAGGTGATCGTCGGGTCGCTTAAGCCGACGCAGCGCCGATTCCATTGCAAGGCGGGCTCTTACTTCATCGCCGGCGCCTGACATCACTGCCCATGACTGGGGAATCGAGTCGATCTGGCACTCATCGTTTGCGATCGATCCTAAGGGTGTGCCGTCATCGAAATAGGCACGGCGGTACCACTGACCATCCCAAGCGTGCTCCTCGACAGCTGCGCGGATCTGCTCAGCCGACTGTTGCCAGCGGGCAGCACGCTCGCTGTCGCCACGCGACTGGGCGATGGGAACGAATGCGCGCAGGTTGGTAATGAGAAACCAGGCCAGCCAGACACTTTCGCCTTGACCGGCCACGCCAACGCGGTTCATGCCATCGTTCCAGTCCCCCGCACCAATCAGCGGAAGCCCGTGACGGCCAAATTCAAGCGTTCGATCAAGCGCAGCCACGCAATGGTCATACAGCGACGACGTCTCATCGGACGTCTGCGGTTCGAAATAGCTCTCCTGCTCATCATCGGCAAGCAAGGGGCCGTCAAGCCATGCGACCGGCTCATTGAGCACGCCGGTGTCACCTGTCGTGCGCATATAGTGGGTGACGGCGTAGATAAGCCACACTCGGTCATCAGAAATGCGGGTACGCACACCACGTCCTGTGGGGGTATGCCACCAGTGTTGCACGTCGCCTTCTCGAAATTGGCGAGCGGCGGCCCGCAGCAGGTGCGCACGAACAAGATCCGGACGACTGTGTGCGATCGCCATCATGTCTTGTAGCTGATCGCGGAAACCGTACGCACCACCCGACTGATAGAACGCTGACCGTGCCCAGATGCGACACGACAACGTCTGATATCCAAGCCACCGGTTGAGCAGGAGGTCCATACCTCGATCGGGCGTGTGCACCTGAATTGTGCCAAGAGTCTCGTCCCAGTCGTCACGGACTTGCTGCAGCAGCAGTTCGTGATCGGCGGCTCGATACTGCTCGATGAGAGCACGAGCGTGAGCGGGTGTGTCGGCCTCGCCTAGCAGAAATACGACGTCCGCCGTCTCACCAGGTTTAAGGTGCAGCGTCGTGCGCAACGCAGCACACGGGTCAAGCCCTGCACCGGTGCGTCCGGACAGTGGGCCTTGGCGCTCCTGGGAGACTGGATGATCAAGCGTCGCGTTGCGTCCAAGAAACTCTAGGCGGTCGGCTGTCCACTCGGTCTGGCGACCCCCCAGATCGGCGAACGCAACCCGTCCTGCAAATTCGCCGTTCCACGCGTTGCGCGCAAAAATTGCGCGCGTCTGTTCGTCACTGGAGGTAACGATGTGATCTATCGACGTCGTCCGGGACACACCGAGCACCCATTCGAGGTACACCGTGACCGACAGTTGACGTGTGCGATTGCTCGTGTTCTCAACCTTCAGCGTTGAGATCTTGACTCGATCGGAGGGCGGGACGAACTGCACTAAACGTAGACCGATCTCATGGGAGGCATACTCGAACTGCGTGTACCCCTGTCCGTGCCGAATGACATAGGGCGCTACTTCCTCACGGATCGGCAACGCGGTCGGACCCCATACCAGCCCGGAGTCTTCGTCGCGGATGTAAAAGGCCTCACCCGGGCCGTCCCCGACGGGATCATTCGACCACGGTGTCAGCTTGTTTTCGCGGCTGTTGCTCGACCACGTGTACCCCGAGCCAAGCGCAGACACTTGGAATCCGAATTGTGGATTTGAGATGACATTGATCCACGGTGACGGCGTCCATTGTCCTGGCCGTAAAACGACGACGTACTCTTTGCCATTAGCTGCGAAACCACCAAGTCCGTTAAATAACTCGAGATCCATGTGCGGCATGGGTGCAACCGGCCCACTGGGAGACACCGGGCGCAGTCCCGCCGGCATGGGTCCACGCCGCACGTTTTGCGACCGCGCAACATGTTCAGCGAGACTGCCTGCACTGGCTTGCATCGTAACGCGCGCTGTCGCCCACAGCAGGTTGCGGTCGTCATCCGACAGCAGTTCGTCGCGCAGAATAAAGACACCGCCAGGCGCGTTGCCTTCAACCATGCGTGTGGCACGCACCATCCCTTCAAGCATCTGCTGCGCACCGGGCGCATAGGACGATTCGGTTGCATTCACAATCACGAGATCTGCGCCGATACCTTTCAGCCGCCAATATTCGTGGGCGTGAAGAAGCTGTCGGACGATGTCTTTATCTTCCTCACGTTCTACATGCACAAGCGCAATTGGCAGGTCACCTGAGATGCCATGGCGCCACAGTCCTCGTTGCCCGAGGCGGTTTGCAGCGATGATCTCAGGGGCAGAGCGTAGCGATGGATCGGCATAGATCAGGCGGTTGGCCAAGCGTTGATACAGGTGGGCGTCATCTTGGCCGATGCGCAAGTGGTGGAGCTGCACTTGCGCATGGGTCCAGGCAAGCGAGCCTTCACGTTCAAAAACTCCAGGCTCTCGATAGGTTTCGGCTACTTCGATCGCCTCGTCCCTCGACGATGCGATCAGTGTTGTCATCACCAACTCGACGGTTTGTCCGCGTGGGATCGACACGCGCTGGCGAAGACTGACGATCGGATCAAGGACCGTTCCCACCGTGTTCGACAGCGGGCCTCCGTCGACTACTGAAATCGGCGTTCGGATACCCCGTCCACGGCCTAAGAACCGCGCGCGGTCCGTCTCATACTCCAAGGGATAGCCTGCGGGGTTGTCGACCGTGAGCAGGTGCGCCAGCCACACGGTTGGCTCCTCGGCGCTTCTGGGACGCCGCGTCGCCAGCAAGGCGCCGATCTCAGGCACCCATTCGGTTTGTACAAACAGATTGGAAAAGGCCGGGTGTGCTTCATCTGCTGCCTGGGTTGCCAGCACAATTTCGGCATACGAAGTCACATCGATCTCACGTCGCTGCGATTGAAGGTTGGTGAGCGACAAGCAGCGCAACTCTGCGTCATCATGCGGAGAAACAATGACGTCAAGCGTAATTTCAAGCGAGCGATCGCGTTGGATGATGCGGGCCCGGTCTTCGGTGAAAGTGACCTCATAGTCATCAACCTCAACTCCCGAAGGCTGAAATCCGGCAGACCACACTTTGCCGGTGGACACGTCGCGCAGAAACGCGAAGCTGCCCCAGCTGTCTCGGGTCGGGTCCTGTCGCCAACGGGTGACGGCAAGGTCACGCCAGCGACTAAATCCAGCACCGGCCGAAGTGATCATCACCGAGTAACGGCCGTTGGACAGTAGGTGACTGCGCGGCGTGACATCATGAGGTGACTCAAATCGGCGCAGCGTCGGCGCAACCAGGTCGCGCACATGAGGTGCCTGCAGCACATCTTCGGCACGTGGTAGTGCGAGACTGACCGAACGTGGCGTGCGTTCTTGCAGGAGAAGTTCAGTTGCGCGAACCAGCGGGTGGTCATGAAAGCGCTGCTGATTGACACCGTCAAGCACGACATTGCCCAGCGACACAAGCGACATGGCTTGATGATGCGCCATGTAGGTGTTCACGATCGCCAAACGCGAACCCGTTGGCACGCTGGTCGGCGTAAAGTCCACCGCGTCGAAGTAGCCATAGTCGCCGAGCGCACCGACATCCTCAAGCTGTTTGAGATTACTGAGGGCGGCGGGCGCGTCCACCATCGCGGCAAGGGCCGTTGCGTACGGTGCGATGACAACGTCAGCGCCAAGCCCTCGGCGCAGTCCCAGACCTGGAACACCGAAATCGGAGTATTGGTAGGTCAGTTCGACATCGCGGATGTTGTGCGCTGACTCTGAAACTCCCCAGGGGACCCCACGTTCGGCACCATACGAGATCTGCCGTTCCACCACCGATCGACACGTCGCATCGAGCAGGCTGTCGACCGGCTGGCGCATGACGAGCAGCGGCATGAGATATTCGAACATCGATCCTGACCAGGACATCAGTGCCGATCCGCGACCGATCGGCGTGAGGGTGCGCCCGAGCGCAAACCAGTGCTGTGGTGGCACATCGCCCTTTGCAATGGCGATGAAGCTTGCCAGGCGCGCCTCAGAGGCAAGCAGGTCATAGCAGCTTGGATCTAACGTCGCGCTCGACAGGCGGTACCCGATGGACAGCAGTTTGCGTGACGGATCAAACAGAAATCGGAAATCCATTGCAGCCACGAGCGCTTCTGCACGCAGCGCTACTGCATGCAGCCGGCGAATAATTTCGTCTCGCCCTGATCCGGTGACCGCAGCCGCTCCGGCAGTGAGGTCGTGGCGGTGTGCGGCAACGCAAGCACGTACCGCCTCGGACCAGACGAGGCTGTCATGGTTTTGTGTAAATCCGTTGTCATCAGACAGGGTGCGCGTCACATCCCACAGGTGCTCAGCAGCTGTTGCCAACTCTTTTAACCAGTCGTCCCACCCATGGTCTGCCGGTGTACCTCGGTCGAGGATTGCCTGCAGGGATGCCCCCGCTTCATCGAGTTGCTCGGCGCTGATCGTGTCTGATCGCGCCACAGTCGTCGAGTGGTCAGCTTCTGCAAGTGCGAGCCGCACCGCATCGCCGATCCCATCCAGCACCCGCTGTCCCAGCACTGTACTGGCGGCAACGTCGCGGCATGCCTGGGCAACGGCAAGCAGGTGTCCGGCAAAGTTTCCGCTATCAACGGTCGAAACGTAGGACGGGTCAAGTGGCCGTAGATCGTGCGTGTCGTACCAGTTGAGCAAGTGGCCGCCGAAAGTCTGCAGCTGGTCGACGGTGTCGAGCGTGCGCTCCAGACGGTCGGCCAGATCGATGATTCCGATCCAGCCAAAGTCGTACGCGGTTGTTGCCGACAGCATCGATAACCCAATGTTGGTCGGAGAAGTCCGATGCGCCACCACATCCTCAGGTGCCTGCTGGAAGTTGTCCGGCGGCAACCAGTTGTGCTTCTCGGCGACGAAAGTTTCAAAGAAACGCCACGTACGACGAGCGATCAAGCGATACTCGTCACGCTGTTCAGACGTCAGCGGTTGGACCCGGCGTACGCGGTCTGGGGTGGAGATTTGACTGATGAGAAGCGGTGCTGCGGCCCATGCTCCTGCAATGACGACAACGACGGTCCACGACGCCGGTCCGAAAGCGATCGTCACGGCGACGCCGACCGCCGCAAGTGCCACGCCCCATTTCATCCGACGGTAGAACGCGCTGACCCGCAGGTCCATAGCTGTTGTATGAGCCGATGACGTCCATTCGAGTAGCCTGCGCTGGGTGATAGTCAGCCGGAAAAGGGTTCGCAGAATCGCATCAGCCATCAGTCGAGCCTGATGTGGCAGGGTCACCAACCAGACGATCGCATGCGTTGCGGCGGTCGCCACGTCACGACCGACAGCGCGTAAATGACTGCGCATGCCAATGCGGCTCGAGGGACGGGAGCCATCAATAACAGGGATGATGGCAGGAACTGCGACGGCCCCAACGACGAGCAACAGCCACCAAAGGGCTGCCGTTTGTGTCGCTGCAACGACAACAGTCAACGCAAATGCGGTCGGTGCAACTAAAGAGCGCCGAAGGTTGTCGATCATCTTCCAGCGGCCCGAGCGCGACAGTTTGTAGGACGCGCGCTGGCCGGATCGATCACGTGCCAACCCCAGGATCCACGGTAACAGCTGCCAGTCACCACGCGTCCACCGATGGCGACGACGTGCATCGACGTCATAGTTGGTCGGGAACTCCTCAAACAACTCGACGTCACTAACCAGGCCCGACCGCGCAAAAACGCCTTCGAACAGATCGTGACTCAGCAGAACATTCTCACCGACTTTGCCATCAAGCGCCTGCTCAAACATGTCGACGTCATAAATGCCCTTGCCCGTGTAGGAGCCTTCGCCGATCAAGTCCTGATACACATCAGAAATCGCCGCCGCATAAGGATCGACACCACCTCCGCCGGTCGTAATGCGCTGGTAAAGCGTGCTGGCGGGTCCGGTTGGCAGCGACGGGGCGATGCGCGGCTGCAAGATCCCGTAGCCACGGACCACACGCGCGCGCGACTCGTCATACACCGGCTGGTTCATCGCATGCGCCATCGCCCCAACGAGACGGTAGGCGGCACCTTTTGGCATCCGCGTGTCCGCATCCAAGGAGATGACGTAACGCACCCCATCTGGCACCCGTAGCGGCCGACCACCAACTGGCAAGAAAGTCGTGTTGAGATCGCCGCGCAGCAGACGATTGAGCTCATGCAGCTTGCCACGCTTGCGCTCCCATCCCATCCACGTGCCTTGGACCGGGTTAAAGCCTCGACCCCGATGCAGGAGCAAGAATCGATCGCTGCCGTCAGTCAGCGGCTCATAAAGCTCATTGAGTCTTCCAATACCGTCGTGAAGCGCGGTGAGAATGTCTTGGTCTTGGGGCATGTGTTCATCGGGCGCGTCGGGAAAGTCGCTGATGAGCGCGAAGTGCAGATAGCCCTTCTGATTGGCAAGGAAGTGCACCTCGAGGTGCTCCAGTTGCTCATTGACATCGTCAACACTGGTGACCAGCGTGGGGACTGCAACAAGTGTTCGAAGCGATGCAGGGATGCCGCCTGCCAGATCGAGCTTAGGTAGCCGCTGCGGCGGCATGAGCTTGGCCACGATCCGCTGCACGACGGCAGTGGACATTTCGCTTGCAGGTACCGCACCCAGCAACATAAGAATCGTTGCCGTCGACCACCGCATACCTTGCGAGACCGATACGAATCCAAGACCCGCAACGACGAAGGCTGTAAGCACTGCAATGCCAGCTAAATAACCCCCGAGCGCATAGCGATCGAAAACTCGGTGCAGCCGAAGGAGCAGCCCTGGACGAAAGTTGATTTGTTCCTCGAGGGTTGTGCGACCCTCACCAAGCAGGTAGTAGCCCGGATCGCTCGCAGCGGCAAGCATCGCCGCGCTGACCGGTATGCCAGAGGCGTTCGTGCCAGTAGCACGAACCGTGGCGGCCAGATGGGCTGCCGTGACCGCAATCTCAATTTCGGACGCGTCTGCGCGGCGTGCAAGCAGTTCAACCTGCCGTCGATACTGGTCGCGTGTGGCAAAGTCCAGATCGCGTAGCGGGTAGTCCTCACCTAGGACATCGTCGAGCAGCGACACACTTTCGACGAAATCGAACCAGTCAATTGACGAGGCTAAACGCATCGCTGTGATGATGTGGCGCACAGTCGCGTTGCTTGCCGCCTGCCACTGGTGTTCGCGAGCAACGACAGCCGACGCAGTCGTGCCCTGCTCGTCGAGTATGCGCTCAAGCCAGCGAAGCGGCGGAGTCGTCGAAGGATCACGGTCGCGAAGTCGCTGGACGAGCCGCACAATGAGTGCATCGGATGCGGTAGCTTCACGTAGACGTTCCAGCATCGCCTCGCCAGCCGAGACATCCTCTTCATCGAATGAGAGCACCAGGTCGGCGATTTCGTCGGCGAGATGGCGGGCCTCCCTGGCCCTGGTCGCATCCTCAGCGATTCGTCTAAGATTCTCGACAAGGGCGAACCTCAGATGGATTGCCAGCGCCCACAATTCACCCAGCATGAGGGGCTCAATCCGCTGGTATGCCCGGATATAGCGCCTGAAGGTGTCAGGCTCGACACGGCTGTCGGTGTGAGCGACATATCCCCAGATAATCCCGTATACGCGTGGATATCCCTGTAGATGCCCTTCAATGATCTTGGGCAGCCTGCGGTAGTAGCCCTTTGAAAGATGATCGCGAACATCTCGCAGCTGCTGGTCAACCAGGTGATAGTTGTCGAGGAACCACTCTTCTGCTGGTGTGATGTCTTGCTTTGCCTCCACTGCACCAACGACACCGTGATATGAAGTAGCGAGCTGACGTTTATTGTCCGCGAGGCGGCCGTGGAGATCCACTCCCCGGGCAGGACGGGATGACACCCGATGAGCGTTAGCGAGAGATTCAGCGTGACGCTCAAGGCGTTCAGCGCCGAACAACTCCGACCGGATCGGCTCTTCGCCTCGCCAACTGATACCACGAGACACCGGCCGCACGCTTATATCCCACATGGTGGCCGTCGTCCTTCTTTGTTTTGACCCAGCGTACGCGATCGGGATCATCCGCCCGGCCGACACCCAACGGCCAAATGGGCCGGCGCGTACGCGTCGCGCGCTGTATCGTGACCATAGAACGACGGTCAGGACCTCACCGGATTTCAGGCTGTTCCGAGCCGTATCACCCACGCGAGACGCCGAAAAAGCGTCGGGGGCTATACGGCACTTTCGACTCCCGGAACTGTTCTCAACGAACACGACCAATCGGGAGGCATTTCATGCTGTGGACCATCTTTGGTGTTATCGGCCTAGTAGTCGTCGTCATCTGGGTCGTTGGGCAGGTCTGAAATGTCGGCCCACCGACCTCTTTGCGCCCACAAGCCTTGATCAGGCGTCACATGACTGCGCAGATCGGTAACGCAGTACAGCCGCACGAAGTGATCCCGCAGCTGGCCACGGCGGGCGGCCGGCTGGAGGCCGGGACCTGGCTCTTCGAACGCAAACTCGACGGGATCCGGTGCCTGATCTACCTCGACGGCGATGGCGTGCGGCTGCAAAGCCGCAACGGCAAGCCCGGAGGGTCATCGAGCGGCCGATTGGTCCTGGCGTGGCCGCTGGTGAGTTGCAGTTCCACGGTCTAGGCGTCGCCCTCATCCTCGACACCTACGAACCGGTGACGATCGAGGTCGCAGAAGGGCACCT
>JBBDST010000001.1:0-13844 GCA_040904765.1 Nitriliruptoraceae bacterium | reverse complement strand
GGCGTACCTAACGGCCTGTATGTCGAAGACGGCCAGATGAGCGCCGGCCACGCCGCTTTTCGTAGCGGGACCCGCCTTGGGCGCGGCAGTGTCGGCTTTCGCACCAACGGCTCACTGGTATTCGACCGGTTGGCAACCACGATCACGCTGACTACCGACATCGACACGGTCACTGTCGATGAACTCAACCGTCACCCACGCACCACAACCGACGGCACCCGTGCCGTAACCGGCGAACTGATCCTCTTTGACGACCGTTACGGCGGCAGCATCAACGTGCCGGCCGGAGGCATCATCGTCACCCTCGATCAGCTTGCTATGGCGACCAATGCGGCCAGCCAAGCCTCAATCACTTCGATCACCTCGGTGGTTACCGATACTGCCGTGCGCGTCGACCAAGGGGCCGGCCTGTTGATCGCTTATGGCGACAAAACGCCCGTGTTGCAGCCTCTTGCTACCGGCACGCAAGTGACTCTCACCAATCAAATTAACCCGTACGAAACCCCGCAAGACGCCTGGAACGGGTTACGTCACGCGCTGCCAGGTGGCCCGCACCTAATCGGCAACGGCCAAATACGTTCACTCACCGCCTGGCGCCAAGAAGGCTTTAGCGAAACCCACCTGACCGGCCGTCAGCCACGTACCGCCATCGCCCAGGCCGCCGATGGGACCGTCCTGCTCGTCACCATCGATGGCCGCCAGTCAGGCTGGTCAGATGGCGTGAATATGCGTGAACTCGCCCAGATTCTTGTAAACCTTGGCGCCCGCGACGCCATCAACCTTGATGGTGGCGGTTCAAGTGTTATGACCAGCAACGCCACCATCATCAACCGTCCCAGTGAAGCCCGCCGTTCGGTTGCCAACGGCCTGTTTGTGTATGCGCCGCTGCCAAACCCGGCTCGCGGCACCGACCTTGCGTGTGGCGCACAGCTTGCCGCCTCGCCGTTTGTTGACATCGCCTCAAACGTGCATGTAAAAACGATCAACTGTTTGAGTCAGTATGCGATCACTAGCGGAGTCACCGAAACCCTCTACATGCCCCAAGAGACGGTTACTCGCGGTCAGATGGCGACGTTTTTGAGTGCTTTCATCGACGAGATGGCAGCCCGCGGTGGTCGCAGCCTGCCACAAGTCAACACCAGCACGTTCACCGACGTAACCGCATCCAACGTGCACAAGGCAAATATTGAACGGCTCGCCGCAGCCGGCATCCTGACCGGTAAAACCGCCACCACGTTTGGACCCCACGAACGAGTCACCCGCGGGCAAACTGCCCGGATGATTGCCGAAACGGCACGGTTCATCACCGACCAATCCCTGCCAGCCAACCGGGACACGTTCACCGACGACACCGACAATGTCCATGAAGACCCCATCGACCGGCTCAACGGTGTGCGGGTCATCGCCGGTGTTGGCGGATTTGCTTACAGCCCGCATGCGCCGGTTACCCGCGGTGCTATGGCATCGTTTCTGATGCGCACCACCGATTATCTAATTGACACAGGCACGTTGCGTTAAGCCCCCAGCCAACGCTGAGCAAAGCCGGGGGTGATATCGCCATGGAACCCGTCGGGTGCAGCAAACGTGTGATCGCCATGACGGACACGTACATACCCAAAGCGGTTGGTTGAATACGCCGAACCGCCCCGCGCATACACCATCCTTAACAGTTCGGTATCAACCGCGCTTGTCACATGCCGAAATTTCAGCTCTTTTAGCAGTGCCGTGGTGGTCATGAGTGTCCCGCCAGGCAGATGATCTTCAAACCGTTCTTCACTGTCACGATGGGGTGCGATCATGACGTCACGTGTCTCGTCATACACCGCATGGGCTCTGCGACCAACAATTGAGGCACCCGAGTAGCGAAGTGCATGCACGAGCCCTTCGAGATGGTGCGGCCCATACCGGTCATCGTCATCCATTTTGGCGACCAGTGGGGTCGTCACGCCACGCAGACCGGCGTTTAACACGGCCCCAAGTGGCCGGGATGCGTCAACCTGAAGGTGACGGATCTTCACACGTGAACCGGCCATATCGATACCACTCACATCAACCTCACCGTGAGCAATCACCACCACCTCATAGGGCAGATAGGTCTGGCTTGCAAGATCACGCATCACCTGCGCCAGCCGTTCGCCACCGCGACGGGTAGGCAGCAGCACACTCACCCGCTCATCCACCGGCTCAGCTAAAGACAAGCGGCTCACCAGTGTGGCTGCCGCCCCGTAGGTAGTCGCGTTACGGTAGATGCGCCGACGCAACCGCACCGACACGTCGTCACGCCAACCCGGTTTGGCAAACGCCACATCACGCCGGGAAAGCAGCGCATCGGCGCTTCCCACCACAAGATCCGCATCGGTTTCAAACACGTCACGTAACGTTTGCGATTCGCCCGTCAACACCAGCGCACCAGAGGCGATCAGTTCAAGAATCCGCCACACGCCATAACTTGCCGGATCGGTCACCGTCACGACCGGCGCTGAGCGTGCCTGCTGCACACTTACCCGTTTCCCGTCTGCGTTCAACGACGTGACGTTGGCGGTGGGAACCTGAAACATGTCGACCGGATTGAACTGTTGCACATCAACGCGCGGGCCAAGCACAAGATCAGCCGAAGCAAAGGGCACCCCGATACTCACCGCAAGGGTGCAATCTTTCACTGCATCGGCTTGATCTGGCCCAACAGCCACTACCGGCACCCCATGTTCTTTTGCCAGCACGCTCAACGCGTCAAGTTCGGTGGCAGTCCAGCCACGCAACGAATCGATCAACACCAGATTTGGTCGGTGAGTCAAAAACGCTTTCGCAAACGTGTTGCCCGTCACCGGCACGGTCGGCATCGCGGTACTGGTGAGCAGCCCAGCGCCAGTCGACAGCACTACCAGTTCGTTAAACAACACGGGGTAGGTGCGCGCGTGTGGGGCAATCACATCCTCACGGGGCAGTTCGCCACGCAACGCCGCCCGCCACGACACGTCCGGATCATGTGAACGGCGCGCACTCAACGCCAACGCGACACGCACACTGCGCCGGTTCATCAGCCGCTGCAACGTGTAACGCACCGCCGCAGCTTCGCGTGTGGCTTGCGTATCGATACTTGGATCTATTTCGCCGGTCATGCACATGTCCTTCGCGCCGTCGGTGGACAAACGGCGGGTTGGCTGTCAAAGAATCCGTGACCGCGAAGAGTATGCTCTTTACGCGCCATTGCGAAGTGAAGAATTGTCCTGCTTCAGTCACCGTCAGCGAGAACGCCGTGCCCCATCCTGCCAGCGCCCCCGACGGGCTGATCCGACTCGGTGAACAACCGGGCCTCACCACCTATCTGAAAAACGTGTGGCGCCGACGCACCTTCGCGTTCGAAAACGCCCGCGGCGAACTCCACGCCCAACACATGGACACGGCGTTAGGCAACGCCTGGCACCTGTTAAACCCGATCCTTCTCATCGGCGTGTACTACCTGGTGTTCGATGTCATCTTGAACGCCACCCGCGGGGTGGAAAACTTCATCGTCTATCTCGCAGTTGGTGTGCTCGCCTACCACTGGGCCCAAAAAACGGTCACCGCCGGCGCCGCAACGATTGTCAGTAACGAAGGACTGATCCGCTCGCTGGCGTTTCCCCGCATCCTGCTGCCGCTGTCAACCTGCGTACAACACACCTACGCTTTTTTGCCGTCACTGCTGGTAATGATCGCGGTCACGTTCGCGTTTGGTGAACGCCCCGGATTTGGGCTGCTGATGGTTATCCCGGCGTTTGTGCTGCAAGTCGCGTTCATCACCGGCGTGTCACTGTTGGCCGCCCGCGCAGCCGATGCGTTTCGGGACACGTTAAATCTGCTGCCGTTTTTGTTCCGGCTCGTGTTTTACGGTTCGGGCATTTTGTATGCCGTTGATGACCGGTTCCACGACGCGTTTGCCCACCCGATCGTCACGTTCATTTTCATCGCCAATCCGTTCTATGCGCTCGTGTCGGTGTGGCGTAGCGCCGTCATGTCATCCCAACCGATCGCGCTGCTGGGTTGGCTCTGGATGTCAGCAACCATCTGGTCGATCGCCGTGCTGGTGATCGGTCTGCTGGTGTTTCGTGCCGGTGAAGCGGGGTATGGCCGTGCCTAACATCACTGTGCAGTTAAACCAGGTAAACGTCACCTACCGGGTGTATGAAGACCGGCGGCCACGTTTACGCGACCGGCTTACCGGCGGCGGATCACGCCCAGCTTTTCGCAGCATCCATGCCGTCAAAGACGTCAGCCTCACGGCGTATGAAAAAGACGTTGTCGGTGTGATCGGCCGCAACGGCTCGGGCAAATCGACCCTTATGAAAGCCCTCGCCGGGCTTTTACCGGTCAGTAGCGGCGACGTGTTCGCCACCGCCCAACCCACCCTGCTTGGGGTCAGTGCTGTGCTGCGCCCAAACCTTTCCGGACGGCGAAACATCATCCTCGGCGGGCTTGCACTTGGACTCACACGAGCCCAAATCGACGCGAAAACCCCCGAAATCATCGCCTTTACCGGACTCAACGACTTTATTGACCTGCCGATGCGCACCTACTCGTCGGGGATGCGGGCACGGCTGCACTTTGCCGTCGCCACCGCGGTCGAACCCGACATTCTCATTGTCGACGAAGCATTAAGTGTCGGGGATGAGGAATTCAAACGAAAAAGCCAAGAAAGAATCGAAGGCATGCGCTCCAAAGCCGGCACCGTCTTTATCGTCAGCCATTCGCTGTCCACCATCACCCAACTATGTAATCGTGCGATTTGGCTTGATAAAGGCGTCGTCGTTGCTGACGGGGACACCGAAACGGTCGTCAACGACTATCGGACACTGGCCAACCAAGGCCGTTAGCAAGCCAAATCGAAGTAGCATTCATCACGGGCTGCAAACCCAAACCCGTGTAGCCACTTGAGGAAAACACGATGTCACTACCCGCTCACGTAACCGCACAGATCGACCGCTTCACGTCCCAACGTTGGACGGCCGGCGTGATCGGCCTTGGCTACGTCGGCCTGCCTTTGGCCATCACCGCCCATAACCGTGGCCTTGACGTCATCGGCTATGACGTTTCCGAACCGAAAGTTGCCGAACTCAAAGCCGGCATCAGTCGCATCGAAGACGTCACCAGCGAAGAACTTGCCACCGCAGTCGCCAGCGGAGTCGAATTCACCACCGACGCCAACGCGCTCAAAGACGCCGACGCGCTGTTTATCGCCGTGCCATCACCGCTTGGCGTCAACCGGCATCCCGACATGCGTTTCATCGAATCGGCTGCCGCCACCGTCGCTGGTGTAGCCCGACCGGGCCAACTCATCGTCCTTGAATCCACCACCTATCCGGGAACCACCGAGGAATATCTGCTGCCGGCAATCGATCAAGCCGGACTGACGTTGGACGAGAACGTGTATGTGGCGTTCTCGCCCGAACGGGTTGATCCAGGCAACGTCTTACACACCGCAGACATCCCTAAAGTGGTCGGCGGGGTCACCCCGGTGAGCACTGCAGTCGCCAAGGCCGCCTACGAGCGGCTCGTCACAAACGTGCATACGGTCAGTACGGCCAAAGCTGCCGAACTCACCAAACTGCTCGAAAACACCTATCGGGCCGTGAACATTGCGCTCGTCAACGAACTTGCCCAGGTCGCGCACGCGTTTGGCATTGACGTGTGGGAAGTTATCGACGCTGCCGCCACCAAACCGTTTGGCTTCCAGGCGTTCTACCCCGGTCCTGGCGTTGGCGGGCACTGCATCCCACTTGACCCGCAGTTTCTCGCCTGGCGTGCACGGCACCTAAACGTCCCTACCCGGTTTATCGATCTGGCTGAAGACGTCAACTTGGCGATGCCCGAATACATCATCACCCGGCTTGCCACGTTGCTGCACGACCACGACGTGGCACTTCCAACCGCCCGCGTGTTTGCCGTGGGTATCGCCTACAAACGAAACATCGCCGACGAACGAGAATCTCCTGCTATGGACGTGCTGCGCGGTCTTGGGGCGCGAGACGTTCACGTGTCGGTCCATGACCCGCACGTGCCAAATGCCAACATAAAACGGCACGGCTTTGAAGCTCACGACGAGGTTGCTGACGCCAAAGACTGCGATGTTACGGTGATCCTCACCGACCACGA
The DNA here is from genome assembly GCA_040904765.1 of Nitriliruptoraceae bacterium. Lineage (GTDB taxonomy): Bacteria > Actinomycetota > Nitriliruptoria > Nitriliruptorales > Nitriliruptoraceae > JBBDST01. Next base: position 7,715 of record JBBDST010000001.1, on the reverse strand, counting down.
CCGTATCGACTACGCCACGCTGGTGGCCTCCAGCCGACTGGTGTTTGACACCCGCGGGGTGTTAAAACGGCTCGGTATCGACGCCCCACACGTTCACCGGTTGTAAGCCGTGCAGGTCCTTGTCGTAACCATCGTTCACACGCCAACTGACGCGCGTATCTACCACCGGCAGATCCGTGCGCTCTTAACTGCCGGCCATCACGTCACCTACATCGCACCGTTTCGCGGCTTTTCGCTGCCCACAGCCACGTTTCAACAGATTCCGCGACTCACCGTCATCGACGTCACCCGAGCACATGGCCGCAACCGTCTCAACGCGTTACGCCACGCCAAAGCGCTCATCCGCATCCACGCACCAAAACATGACGTCGTTTTGCTGCACGACCCCGAACTGTTAACCATCGCACGCAAACGCATCCTTGGCGGCACGCCAGTCGTGTATGACGTGCATGAACATGCCGCCGCAGCATTAACCGAACGCACCTACCTGCCCGTTGCCATTCGCCGGCTTGCAGCCGCACTCGTCACCGTCGTTGAACGGCGCGCCGAACGTCGCCACTCGGTTATCTTGGCTGAATCGGGCTATCAGGCACGGTTTCAACGACGGCACGCTGTAGTTGAAAATGTGCCGTGGGCAGCCCATGATCCGGCCGCTGCCGCCACCACAAACCAGGTGGTGTATCTGGGCCGCATCTCGCGCTTACGCGGAGCCAACGAAATGCTCCAACTGGGCAAACGCTTACACGCCAGCGGCGGACCGACCTTAACGCTCATCGGCCCAGTCGATGACGAACTTGCCAAAGCCGTCAACGACGCCCATCAAGTCGGTATCATCCGCTGGCTTGGTCCACTAGCAAACGACGTCGCCTTAGCCACCATCGCCGGCGCTTACGCCGGATTAAGCCTGCTGTATGACACGGCGAATTATCGGGTGTCCCGCCCCACCAAACTGCTCGAATATTTTGCGCACCGCATCCCCGTCATCACCACCCCACTTCCCGAAGCAGTACGCCTCACCGAAAAAGCGCAAAGTGGCACCGTCGTGCCGTTTGGTGACGCCGGTGTCGAAGCCGCGTTTCAACAAATCAGCGCGTACGTCGCCGATACCAACCGGGCCGTCAAAGACGGTGATGCCGGCTACAACTGGGTGATCGCAAACGCCACGTTTGACCGGCAAGCCGACACGTTCGTCAACGCCCTCAAAAAGACCCGCAGATGATCCGCGACATGGCGGTGATCATCCCTGCGTACAACGCCGGCGCACACCTTGCTCGTGCACTGGCTTCGATTGACGGCCAAGACCATGTGAAAGAAATTGTTGTTGCCTGCCATGATGACACCAGCCGTGCGGTCGCACATGCTCACACTCCGGCCGATCCTGCCCTCACCTACACGGTGATCGACAACCCTTCAGGCACCACCCCAGATGCGTTAAACGCGGCACTTGCCGCAAGCAGCGCACCGTATGTGGCGCGCCTTGACGCCCACGCCACGTTCACGGCCGGCTATCTAACAACCGCCCGCACAATCCTTGCCAACCCGGCGATTGCAAACGTCGGCGGAATCCAACAACCCCACGCCACAGCCGGCTTTCAACGTGCCGTTGCCGCAGCACTGCAAAGTGTCGCCGGATCAGGCGCTGCCACCTATCGCACCGGCAGCAAAGCCGCCGACACCGACACCGTCTATCTGGGGGTGTTTCGCCGCACCGCACTTGAAGAAGTCAACGGCTTCAACCCGCAGTGTCTCCGCAATCAAGACGCCGAATTGAACATTCGGCTCCGCCAAGCTGGCTATCGGGTGCGTTTTGACCCGCGGCTCGTCGCCACCTACACGCCCCGGGCAACCATCCGGGCGTTAGCCCGGCAGTATCACGACTACGGGCGCTGGCGGCGCTACACCCACAAGAGCACCGGTGCGCCCTACGGGCTTCGGCAACTCCTGTTGCCACTGCTTGTCGGCATCCTTGTCGCGGCGGTTATCGCGGCGGTCGTAACCGGCCAGATCCTGTTCTTCACTCCCGTTGTGGGCTATCTCTTGTTGATGAAAGTTGCGGCCATGCTGGCGGCAAACACCCATCCCGACACGCGCCTTTGGGACACTGGCGCCATCGTCGTAGCGTTACTTGTGATGCACCTTGCGTGGGGGAGTGGTTTTATGCGTGGCGCACCAACGAAAGCCGTGTCGTGACGAGCCTTAGCGATTCACTGCTAGCCCGCCTGAATCGGCGCGGGCTTCGGTTAGTGATGCTGCTTGACGCCACCGCCCTGATGGCCACCATGGTGATCAGCATGCTGGTTCGTTTTGGCACCAACTGGCCCACCTACCCGTTAGGCGCCTACGCCGTATCGTTCACTATCGCCCTGTGCGTGTTTATGACCGCGCTGTATTTCGGCGGACTGTATGAACGCGAACCGCGCCTTGGCATGCAACCGGCGCTACCGCGGGCCGCCAGACAAACGCTGGCTGCCGGCGGACTCGTGGCGCTGATGAACCTTGGCGCTTCTGGACTGCTCCGCGAAATCGGTGCCACCACCACCCGCGCACTGCCGTTTCCCGTCATCAACCTGCTGGTACTCATCATCGCCGGCGCCATCGCCATCGCGTTAAACCGTCAACTGGTGTACTGGCGTCGCGCGTTACGTGAAGGCCCGCCACGCCTGATACTGCTTGGCGACCCACAAGACATCGCCACCGCACGCGACCACCTTGATGACGTCGCTGGCAAAGTCACCGTCGTTGGTGACGTCAACAGCATCGCCGAACTCAACGCCTGTGACCCTGACACGTTCACTGACCTGATGGTTGTCACCGGTTTGATCGTTGACGAACAGTTCATTGACGTTGTGGCCCAGTATGAGCAGCACGGGGTGACCATGCTGATGCGCGTCACCGGACGTGAAACCTTGTTTGGGCTTGACCGGGTGCGCGAAATCGGCGGTCTGCCGTTTGTCGTGTTGCGCAGCCAAACCCTGCCGCGCTCTCGCGCCCAGTTCAAACGGATGTTTGACTTGACCGTCACCGTCTGGGCGGCACCCGTATGGTTGCCACTGTTTGCCGCGCTCACCATCTATCAGCTGCTGTTTGTACACCCACCGATTTTCTATACGCAACAACGGGTCGGTCAAGACGGCCGCACATTTGCCATCCTCAAGTTTCGCACGATGGTGACAGACGCCGAAGCGACAACTGGCGCTGTCCTTGCCACCTCAAGCGACCCGCGCGTCATCAAAACGTGCCGGTGGCTGCGTACCACCCGCATGGACGAACTGCCGCAACTGTTTAACGTGCTCAAAGGCGACATGTCACTCGTTGGGCCACGACCCGAACGGCCCGAACTGGCCCAAGCATTCCGTGACACCATCCCCGGCTACAACCGGCGTCACGAAACCCCGCCAGGGCTCACCGGACTGGCACAGATTCACGGGCGCTACCGCACCAACGCGGCCTACAAACTTGGCTACGACTTGCAGTATCTTGCGGCCTGGTCGCCAGTGCGCGACCTTGAGATCCTGTTGCGTACCGTATACGTCGTTCTGGCCCGCCGACTGTAACGGGCCAACAACCGGTTAGGCTGAACCTCTACTGGCATGGAGACGCTTGTGCAAGAAATCACAATCGGCGGCGCGAAGCACGCCCGCGTCAGCTACCAACTCGACGACATCGCGCTCGCCCCTTCCCGGCGAACCCGTGACACCCAACTTATTGACGTGTCCTGGCAGTTTGACGCCTACGCGTTCGACCTGCCGATCATTGGCGCCCCAAACGACGCCGTAAGCACCCCCGACACGATCGCAACCATGGGCTATCACGGCGTCACCGGCGTATTAAACCTTGAAGGTTTATGGACCCGCTACGCCGACCCAACCGAGATCTACGCCGAAATTGCCTCGCTGCCAGCAAACGTCGACGCGACCGTACGCCTCCAACAGATCTACAGCCAACCGGTCGATGAAAACTTGATCGGCGAACGCATCAGCGCCTTAAAAGCCCACGGCTTCGTCGCTGGACGGCTAAGCCCAGGCAACGTCGAACGGTTTCATCGCGTCGCGTTAGAAGCCGGCCTTGACCTGCTTGTCATCTCCGGTGCAACCGTCACCGCCCAGCATGTCGGGACCGAAAACACCACCCCACTTGACCTGCACAGTTTTACAGCCCGCTACGCCATCCCGGTTGTCATCGGCGGCGTTGCAACCGCCAAATCCGCCCTGCATCTGATGCGCACCGGCGCAGTCGGCGTCGTCGTCGGTGTTGGCGGAGCCACCTTTGACACGACCGGAGACACGCTTGGTGTGAATGTTGGATTGGCCAGCGCCATCGCCGAAATTGCCGCCGCCCGCACCCGCTACCTCGACGAATCAGGCCGCTACGTTCAGGTCATCGCCGCCGGAGGCATCACCACCGGCGGACGCATCGCCAAAGCCATCGCCTGCGGCGCAGACGCCGTCATGATCGGTGCCGCCTTCGCCCACGCAAGCGACCTACCAGCACCCGGACGCTACTGGTCGTTAAACGCCGGACATCCCACCTACCCGCGCGGGCCACTCACGGCGGTTGAAACCCACGCCACACTAGAAACAATCATCGCCGGACCATCCCACCGGCCCGACGGGACAACCAACCTCACTGACGGCCTGAAACGCACCATGGGTTTAACCGGCTATGCGTCATTAAACCTGCTGCGCGACGCTGAACTGGTCGTCACCCAAAGGCCATCTTCGTGAACGCCACCGACCGTCCGGTACTCGTCATCGATTTTGGTGCACAGTATGCGCAGCTGATCGCCCGACGCATCCGCGAAGCCGACGTGTACTGCGAAATCGTGCCGCACACCATCACCGCCACCGAAGTGGCCGCCAAAAGCCCGGCTGCACTGGTGCTTTCTGGCGGACCGGCCAGCGTGTATGCCAAAGAAGCACTGCGGCTTGACCCCGACATTTTCGATACCGACGTACCCATCTTTGGGATCTGCTACGGCTTTCAACTGCTGGCAAACACGCTCGGCGGCACCGTCGCACACACCGACACGGCCGAATACGGCCGCACCGAACTGGTCCGCGAACCGGTCGACTCGGCACTGTTTGCAGACGTCCCACAAAACCTCACCGTCTGGATGTCGCATGCAGATGCGGTGACTGCCGCCCCGCCCGACTGCATCGTTACCGCCGCCAGCATCCACACGCCAGTTGCCGCCTTTGAACACACCACCCGCCCGATAGCCGGCGTGCAATTCCATCCCGAAGTCCTGCACACCGAACACGGGCAGCACCTGTTAGAACAGTTCCTGTTCAACATCGCCGGACTCAGCCCAAACTGGACCACCAAAAGCATTATCGACGAACAAGTCACGCAGATCCGCGCGCTGGTCGGTGACGACCATGCCGTCTGCGGACTCTCCGGCGGAGTTGATTCGGCGGTTGCCGCAGCGCTCGTGCAAAAAGCCATCGGCGCTCAACTCACCTGTGTGTTCGTCGACCACGGCCTGCTGCGAAGCGGCGAACGTGAACAAGTAGAACACGACTTTGTCGCCGCAACCGGCGCGAAACTCGTCGTCGTTGACGCCCGCGAACGCTTCCTGACCGTCCTTAAAGACGTCACCGACCCGGAAGATAAACGCAAAATTATCGGACGTGAATTCATCCGCGTGTTTGAAGATGCAGCCAAAGACGTCGTCACCTCAAGCGATCAACCGGTCCGCTACCTCGTGCAAGGCACCCTGTATCCAGATGTTGTCGAATCTGGCGGCGGAACAGGCGCTGCCAACATCAAATCCCACCACAACGTGGGCGGGCTACCCGACGACATGCAGTTTTTACTTATCGAACCGCTACGCACCCTGTTTAAAGACGAAGTACGGGCGGTTGGTGCACAACTTGGCCTGCCAGACGCGATCGTGCAACGCCAACCCTTCCCAGGTCCCGGCCTTGCAATTCGCATCATCGGCGCGGTCAACGAACAACGCCTCGAACGGTTACGTCACGCTGACGCGATCGTGCGCGAAGAACTCACCGCGGCCGGACTCGACCGAGCCATCTGGCAATGCCCCGTAGTTTTGCTCGCAGACGTCCGCTCTGTCGGCGTGCAAGGTGACGCACGCACCTATGGGCATCCGATTGTCATCCGGCCAGTCTCAAGCGAAGACGCCATGACCGCCGACTGGACCCGCATCGACTACGACGTGCTGGCCCGCATCGCCAACCGCATCACCAACGAAGTGTCCGACATCAACCGTGTCGTGCTTGACATTACCTCCAAACCACCTGGAACAATCGAATGGGAGTGATTGTGACTATTAGGCCACCCCGCCGCACCCTTATTGCCGTCCTCGCGCTTGTGAGCGTGCTGGCTGCCTGCCAAACCAACGACAGTGCTGATGAAGCTGGCTTCACTGTCGGGCTCATCAATCCGCTCACCGGCCCGTTCGCTGCCCTCGGCGAAGACGTCAACGACGGTTTTCGCCTGTTCGTCGAAGAAAACGACGGCCAACTTGGCGGCATCCCCGTGACGTTAAACGTCGAAGACGAAGCCAACGACACTGCTATCGCCACCGAAGCAGCCGAACGGCTGATCTCTCAAGGCGCTGACGTGCTCGTCGGCTTTGTGAACTCCGGTGTGACCTACGGCGCATCCCAAGCCATCGTCGAATCCGGTGTGCCCCTTATCATCACCACCGCCGGCGCTGATGACCTCACCCAACGTGACGCCAACGACACCGTGTTTCGCGTGTCCTACACGTCCAGTCAAGATTCGATGCCGCTTGGCGATTACGCCTGCGACACGCTGGGCTATGACACGGTGACACTCGTCGCTCTTGACTACGCATTTGGATGGGAAGCCGCCGCAGGCTTTGCCAAAACGTTCACGGACAGCGGCTGCACCATCGGTCAAGAACTTTACGTGCCACTAGGTACCCAAGACTGGGCCCCATTTGTGCAGCAGATCGACCGTGACGCCGATGCTGTTTGGGCCGTCATCGCCGGGCCCGACACCATCCGATTCCTTGAGGCCTATACCGACTTTGGCATCGACCTGCCCATAATCGGCCACGGTGCGCTCACCGACGAACAGGTGTTAAGCGAACAGCGTGAACGCGCCAAAGGCATCGTCACCTCCCTGCACTACTCGGCTGCGATCGACACTGACGCCAACACCGCCTTCAAAGAAGCATTCGAAGCCCGCTATGAACGCTCCGTATCGCAGTACGCCGACAACGGCTACATCGCCGCCAAGGCAATCGACGCGGCGCTAACTGCCGCTGACACCACCGAGCGTGAAGCGTTCATTACCGCCCTTCGTGGCATCGAAGTTGACGGTCCACGCGGACCGACCCGTTTCGATGAATACGGCCAAGCGATCTACAACGTGTACATCCGCCGGGTTGACGAGATCGGCGGGACATACCAAAACACGGTGATCGACACCCGCACCGACGTGTCACAGTTCTACACGTACACGCCCGAACAGTTCATGAGCGGTCCGGGTCTGTCAGAAACCAGAAATACCTGGGCGAACTAGCGTGCTTGTGTGTCTGCCACGACCCAAACGGTCGTGGCAGACACCTGCAAGAAAGGACGTGTCGTGACGACGGCCGTCACCCACGCTATTAACGGCCTAGCGTTTGGTTCGCTGCTGTTTCTGCTTGCCAGCGGACTCACCGTCACCTTTGGGCTGATGCGCACCGTCAACCTGGCACACGGCGCGCTGTATGCCATCGG